>JAUWIB010000034.1 GCA_030605565.1 bacterium | reverse complement strand
TAAACTGAAGGCCGCGACGTTGGGCTTCGTAGACAACCGTCGAGGGATTGTAGAACCCCATCGGCTGCGAGTTCAGTAGCGAGCAATAGAATTCCTGCGGATAGTAGACCTTGAGATAAGCGGAGACATAGACCAAGAGCGCAAACGAGGCGGCGTGCGACTCGGCGAAACCGAAGTCGGCGAAGGCGGCCAGTTGGTCGAAGATTCTCAGCGCCGCTTCGTGCGGGATGCCGTTTTTCATCATGCCGTTGATCAAGCGTTGACTGAGCGCCTCCATTTTTTCGTGCGAGCGTTTGTGACCCATGGCGCGCCGCAGTTCGTCGGCCTCGCTGGGCGTGAATCCGGCCGCGGCCACCGCTACCTGCATCCCCTGTTCCTGAAAGAGGGGGATGCCCAGAGTTCGCTCGAGGATCGGTTCGAGACACTGATGCGGATAGGTGATCGGCTCCTCACCGTTGCGTCGCCTCAGGTACGGATGCACCATGTCCCCCTGGATGGGGCCGGGACGGATCAACGCTACTTCCACGACAAGGTCATAAAATCGCCTGGGGCGATGGCGCGGCAGCGTGTTCATCTGAGCGCGCGACTCCACCTGAAAGACGCCGACCGTGTCCGCCTGACAGATCAAATCATACACGCGCGGGTCATCGTACGAAAGTCCGGCCGGATCAATCGTGACGCCGCGGTTTTTCTTGATTAGCTTGAAGGCGATATCCAACAGCGACAGCATTCCCAATCCCAACAGATCGATCTTGACAAACCGCGCCGCCTCAGCGTCGTCCTTATCCCACTGAATAACGGAGCGATCCGGCATGGTCGCGTTCTCAATCGGGACGATCTCTGACAGCGGTCGTTTGGTGATGATCATCCCGCCGACATGAATCCCCATGTGTCGCGGGAAGCGTACGATCTGAGTGCACAACTCAACCAGCAACTGCACCCGCCGATCGTGACGGTTGAAACCGGCGTCAACTATCTGTGCGTCGATCTCGTCGCCGCGTGAGTAATGGTCCAATAGTTTAGCCAGCTTGTCGACTTCGTCAAGGGAGAATCCGAGGGCTTTACCGACATCGCGCACCGCCGAACGACCGCGATAGCTGATTACCTCGCACACTATGGCGGCGTGTTGGCGGCTGTACTTGTTGTAGACGTACTGGATGACTTCCTCGCGTCGGTTGTTGGCGATATCGATATCAATATCGGGCGGTTCGGTGCGTTCCTCGGAGATGAACCGTTCGAACAAAAGCTTCAACCGGATGGGGTCGACCGCCGTGATTCCCAGACAATAACAAACCGCCGAGTTGGCCGCCGAGCCGCGTCCCTGACAAAGGATACCTTGCTCTCGGCAGAACCGAGTGATATCCCAGACGATCAGGAAGTAGCCGGGCAATTCGAGCTTCTCGATTATGTGCAGTTCGTGCTCGAGTTGTCTGAATACTTCGGGGTTCATTGCTTCGTATCGCACGCGGGCGCCGTCGTAGGTGAGACGCCTGAGGTAACTGTGGGTGGTCTCACCCCTGGGCGGTGGGAAATCAGGCAGTGAACTGTTCAGTTGTTTTAGCGAGAAATTGCATCGTTCGGCGATGGCAACGCTGTTGGCAATTGCGTCAGGATAGCGTCGAAACCGGCGAGTCATCAGCGACGGCGCTTTCAGGTATCTTTCGGCGTTGGGGTATAAGAGCGTGTCGGCGTCGTCGAGGGTGGTATGGCTCTTGATGCAGGTCAGCACGTCCTGCAGTTTTCGTCCATCGGGTGTCGTGTAGTGAACGTTATTGGTGGCGACGGTGGGGATCGACAGGTCGCGTCCGAGAGATGTTAGTCGTTCGCACAGGAACTCGTGCAGAGGCAGGTTATGATGCTGAAGTTCGAGGTAGAAATCGTTTGGCCCGAAGAGTTCGCTGTATTGTGAGGCGATGAGACGAGCTTTGTTGTTATCATTCTCCAGCAGCGCCGAGGGCACTGCACCCAGTGTACAGCCGGAGAGAGCAATGAGTCCGTTGGTATGTTTTTGTAAGGTGTCATCAGTAACTTGCGCTTCATGCTTCTTGTTCTGCAGGTGAGCTTCGCTCAGCATTTGCGACAGGTTGGCGTAACCGACAGCATCTTTGACGAGCAGGACAAGATGGTGTCCGTTGGCGAGGGTTATCTCAGCGCCGAAAATCGGTTTGACACCTTTAGCGACAGCGGCCTGGTGAAACCGGACGATGCCGTAAAAACCATTGTGGTCGGTGATAGCCAGAGCATGATAACCGAGTTGCGCAGCTCGCTCGACAAGGTCCTCGGGATGGGAAGCGCCGTCGAGGAAGGAGAAGTTTGAATGGGTGTGTAGTTCGATGTAGTTCATGTCACGGTTGTCAGTAGTGACTCAGCAGTTGGTGGCGCTTGTATAAGACCCGCTTGCGGGTGACAGTGAAGTTCTACATAGTCCATGACGTTTTGGTCGACCATTATGAAAAACGAAAAGGCGCGATACTCGTATAGGACCCGCTCGCGGGTAGCAATGGAGTTTGATGTAATTAGTCATATTTGTCAATCACATATACATCCCAACGTCATCCTGAGCGTTCCCCCCAACGTCATCCTGAGCGGAGTCGAAGGGTGGCGTACATCATGGGAAAGCATAGGATGCCGGCTCTCGTCAGTGTGACGATATTACCGAAGATGGATTCCCGCCTGCGCGGGCATGACAGAGTGTGAGGGCGGGCATGACGGAGCGTGGGCGCGGACATGACAATTCACAGTCTGTGGGCGGCAGAGGTCCTCGTCCGGCCCCTGTAGCCACGTGGCGCACGAAAGCAAACGGGCAGAGTCAAAGACCCTGCCCGCATTCGTGCAGCATTTATCATTGCGATACCAGCCGCATCATCGACGAATGACGCTTGATCCATAGTAACGGCTGGCCGTCTTGGCTGCCTCGATCTGTCGAATGACTTCCTTGAAGTGAGCCCGTGACATTTCATCAAGTGTCCCCGCCGCCACCGCCCGGCGCGCGGCGCTCTCGAGGATGTCCAGATCGTTGGCGGCCAGCGTGCGCGCGTCCGCCGGGTAGCGCGAAGGCAGACTCATATAGATGCCGATAATTCGGTCGAGATGTGATAGCTGCAGTTGTCGCCTGAAGCTGTTCACGTTCTCCGGCCCCACGATCTCGCCCCAAATAGCCCGCCGCACTTCGGTGAACATATCGTGCATGGTGTACATGTCTTCGTGCGGTTTGAACCGTTCAAGATTGTTCAACAAGCGGCCAATTACAAGAGGACTGTACAATCTGGCCAGGGCCATGTTCTGCGCTCTCAGTACGCGCTGGTGAATCGGATAGTCCACCTGAGGGACGCTGTAGACTGAAAACTGAAAATCCGGGAAGCGCTCCGGTTGCAATTTGTTCAGCAATTCATCCGGCAGGTCAAAGATGCCCGGTGCGAAAAGATGCTCGCGCAGAGCAGCCACCGCTCGCCGCTGGTCAGCGGCCGGGACCACTTCAAAGGGATTCCGTCCCGGGGCGTCGCCAATATGGTAGTTGTTGCGGGTCAGACCACCGACATACTTCGGGGCGATCAGCGCCAGTTCACCATAGGAACGCCAGCCGCTCCGAAAGGCATTGTACACCTTCTGATAACGGTCTCCCGGTTGTTCGAGATTCTTGATGCCATTGTGCCAAAGTTCTCGCGTCAGTTCCACCCGATGTAGGGCGAAGCCCAATGGGTCGTTGCCGGCGTCGTGCAGGTTGCAGTAAGGATCAATCGACCGGGTGCTCCAACCGAACGCATCCTCGTCGGTGCCATACACCAGGTATGGCTGCGTCGCTTTGGCCGCGATACGTTCCAGTTGGAGGCGCTCTTCATCTGGTGATGAAGCACCGAAATCGGTGTATGCGTACTCCACCATCCAGTCATCGTATGGTCCCGGAATCGGTGAGTAGAAATCGCCTTGCCGTTTACCGGGACCGGCGATATTCGGGGAGGAGTAATCCATGATCGAGCCGATGGTTCCATGCTCGCGCACGAACTCGGGGTCGTTGATCTGATCGCGCGTATATATCGTCGAGGCTTTGAAGTTATGCCGAAAGCCGAGCGTGTGTCCGACCTCGTGGGCAATGACCTCACGCAGGTAGCTGTGTACGTAACGCTGCAACACCGAGTCCTTGTCCGCAAGATCGTCGGTGGCGGTGGTGAGATATGAAAACGCAAACGCCGCCTCCATCGCTGCCTCGGCGCCGTAGGAGCAAGAGTGGGGATTAGCCGATCTGTCGTCGTCGAATCCGGGCATCAAAGGATCGTTGCCTTCGGGTGTGCTGCCATCGAACGACACCGGATCGATGAAGTACTCCATGTGATTGTACATGTGCCGGATCCAGTCGGCCGAAAACCTGACATCGGCGTCGTAGATTTGTCCGGTAAACGGATTGGCTCGACTTGGTCCCACGGCGTATGAGGCGCCGGGGCTGATTATCCAGCGGACTACGTTGTAGCGCGTGTCGGCCGGGTCCCAGTCGGCGTCATCAGGCATCTGTTCGGCGATTATGGCGTTCTTGAAGCCGATCTTCTCAAAAGCATGGTTCCAGAACTCGATGCCTTCGGCCACTGCCTGGCGATACTCCTCAGGAACCGTGTTTTCGATCCAGTAGACAATCGGCTCTACGGGTTCCGACAGCGCCGCCAGAGTATCCTTCTTTTGGAGGCGCCAGCGATTAATGTACCGCACGTATGGCGTCTCACTATCCAGGTCGGTATAATCCTGATACATGGTCAGAAAATGGCCGATGCGATCGTCGGCCAGCCTCGGGACGTAGTCGGTTTCCGGCAGCGACGACAGCGAGTAATGATAAACATGGAACAGGCTATACGGGTTTTGCATAGTGATGGCTGAGATCGGTCGGTTGGTTTTGTAATGCAGTCTGACGTCGATCTCAGAGTTCTCCGGGAATGACTTCACCTGTGCGAAGTAGCTGTTGCCCTTGTCGAAGCTGAGCCCGGTCTTGCGGGTTTGGTTGAGAAAGTAGCCGATATTAGTCACATCGCGCAGGAAGAAGTCGTCGGGTTTGATGAGTATCGCATCGGTCGAATCGTCCGGAAACGATGCGATCCTGGTGGAAGCAAAGAGATGATCCGACACGGCGCGGGGGAGAGCTCGCGACAACGCCGCCGAACTGTCGGCGCGGAAGCGGAGGTTCTTCTCCATCAGCATGATATTCTTGCCGACCCGCTTGAAATAAAAGGGAAACGTTCGCGACATACTGCCGTTGTCGTAGAAGGCTCCGGCCGAGGCGGAACGCGTCAGACCACACAGGTAGATTGTCTCAAACTGCTCCGGCTTGAGCGCCATCAGGTAACTGTTGTCAATGGTGTCCTGGTAGAATGTGAACAGCCCTTCGCTGACAACCTTGTCCTTGATCATATCGGCAAACGGCTTCTCATCTGCCTTCTTGTCGTTATCCTTCTTCTTGGTCTCATTGGCCTTTTCTTTGTCGCCGTAAGTACGCACTCGGCGCCCGGCCTCGATATTCCCGACAAAGGCCGTCAGCAAGACGGCTACGATTAAGGCTGTGAACATTTTTCTGAGCAGCATAAACACTCCTTTGATGCTTCTATAGTAAACCGTTGTTGTTCTGACTATGTATTTACTCACCCGTCCCAGTTGGATTGTTAAGGAAGTGCTCTAAGTAGCTCCTGCCTTTTTTCGTGAATTCGTAATACGTGTGGTTACGATGCTTGATCCACTTGTTGTCGACGACTCCCTTGCGATACTGGATCATCAGCGGCTCCACGCGTTGCAGCAAACTCATATCGCGCAGTTTGTGATGACGGTCGAACATGGTCTGCTTATCGATATTGAGCAGGCGTGCTGTTTTCAGCGAGTAGTCAACCCCGAGGTCGCGGTGATGTTGCAGGATGCGAAAGTCGAGTTCGTCGAGCTCCGCGAAGTCATCATCCGGGGTGAATTCATCCTCCGCCAGGATGTCCTTCCACTCCAACGAGACCAGCCGCGCCTGATCGGCCTTTTGCAGGTTGACGCAATTTGAACGGTGCACCTTGAGCGTCAAACCATCGTGGCTGTAATATCCTGTGATCTCGCAGTAGGGAAGCGGCTGGCAGCATTTGGATAGCGTGTAGTTCTCCTTTAGGCAAGGCGCGTCTGACATGCGTTGAATATATCACAAACGCGACGAAAGGGAAACTACAGAATGCGCCGGCCAAACTCAAGTTTGCCTTTTGCCCGACGATTTGCTACTTTTGGTCTAGACGTATCTAAACCTGAAGGAACAACTAATGCCCGAGTCACTGATAACCTCCTCCGCCGGTATCATCGCCAGCCTGGCGGCGGTGACGTCGTTCTTCTTCTTCCTCGAAAAGAAAACCGAGTGGAAATTCTTCAACTACTTTCCGCCGCTGATTTTCATCTACCTGATACCGGTAGCGCTTTCCAACAGTGGCATAATTCCCACCCAATCTCCCGTTTACGATTTCATGGGCAGTAGTATCCTGCCCATGTTTCTTGTGATAATGCTGCTGAATGTCGATATCATGGCCACCGTGCGGGTGATGGGGAAGGGCGTCTTTGTGATGCTGTTCGGAACTCTTGGCGTCGTGGTTGGCGCGCCGATCGGGTTCTTGTTAGTGAAACACGGTCTTGGTCCTGAGGCGTGGAAAGGGTTCGCGGCGCTGGCCGGAAGTTGGATCGGCGGCACCGGCAACATGGCGGCGGTGGCGATTGCCTTCGATCTCGATGAAAGCACTCTCGATTTCGGCTACGCCGTGATCGCGGATAACGGTGTCTACTTGGTGTGGCTCCCCATAATGCTGGCCTCGAAAAATTGCGCGCGATGGTTTAACAAGTTCACCGGCGTATCCAAGGGGCGGCTGGAGCAGATGGAGAAAGCGGCCGCGGAACTGACCAAAGACAAGGGGAAGCCGGAGATGCGCCACTATCTCTACCTGGCGTTTTTCGGCTTCGGCGTGACGGCGCTCGCGTCCTGGGCAGCGTCGATGCTGACCCCGGTGCCGCCCGTCTTTTCGGCCAACACTTACAAAATCCTGATCGTGACCTTCGCCGGTATCGGCCTGTCGTTCACCCGCGCCAGCAAGATACCGGGTTCGCACGCTTTGTCGATGGCGCTGGTCTATCTGTTTGTCGCTCGCATGGGAGCCAAGGCGGATTTGTCGGATCTGAGCACCGCGGTCTTCTGGTTCTTGCTGGGTGCATTTGTCTGGATTTTCATTCACGGCGCCTTCCTGGTTGGCGCAGCGAAGGTGTTCAAAGTCGATGTCCACACGGCGGCCATTGCTTCTGCTGCGAATATTGGTGGAGCGGCTTCAGCGCCGATTGTCGCGGCGCACCACAAGCCTGCGCTGGTCCCCGTCTCGATTCTGATGGCTCTGTTGGGTTACGCCGTCGGCAACCCGATGGCGATGCTTGCCGGCATCCTGTGCAAGTTGGTGGGGTAGGGGGTGATGATTATGGATAGGCGTCATGATAAGGCGGGTTTCATAACTGCTATGAGCAAACTGAGAAACCTAGGATGGGAGTAAATGATAGTGGAATTGCTTCGCAAACTCATCGCGGATGGATATGATCTGTTGAATAGCCGGATTCCATCGGGTACACCATACCTGAAAGATCAAGTTGACAACATGGCTTACAGCAAATGGGCAATGAGTTGCATTTCGCTTTTGGAGGACAAGGCTCCTACTCATGCGCGGCAGATTCAGATCCTTTACAACCCTTCGTTGCCATTGGTTGATGCGGCAGAAAACATTCTCGGAGTCTTGTTGTCTGCGGGTGAGATTCTCATGTTTCAGCAACGCAGCGCAAGGGTTAGAGGAGCATCGGAGACCGGTGAAGAAACATCAAGCAATGCTTTGAGACTGCACCCTAGATTGAAAGACAAGTGCCTTGATCACCTGCTCCGAGGGAAGTACGACGACGCTGTACTCAATGCAGGCAAGGTAGTGGAGGTGTACACCAGAGAGTTGAGTGGACTGGCTCCGACCGATATAGGTGTTTCTCTGATGCGGAAAGCGTTCAAGCCGAGTGCTCCCAAGCTCGAAGCAAGTGGCATTCAAGCCGAACAACAGGCCCTCATGGAACTATTCTCCGGGTTTATCGGCTTTATCAAGAACCCGCAGAGCCACAGGTTTGTGGGAATCAGCGATTATGAGATCGCAGTAGAAGTTGTCTCATTCGCCAATCTACTATGTCGGATTCTGGATGGGTTTAGGCGCTGAGCACGAAATCCACAGCAAGGTTGCAGAACATGCGCCGACTCCGTCATTGCGAGCGACCGTAGGGAGCGCGGCAATCTCATTCCATAAGCTAACATGAGGGCATACGTTTACATCCTGACAAACAAAGCCAACCGTGTCCTCTACACCGGTGTGACCTCAGACCTGATCGGTCGCGTGTGGCAACACCGAAATGGTGAGCGAGAGGGGTTCACAAAGACGTACAAGGTGACCAGGCTCGTGTACTATGAAGCGTTTGATGACGTTCGGTATGCAATAGAGCGAGAGAAGCAGATCAAGGCGGGGTCGAGACAGAAGAAGGTCGAATTGGTCGAAGGGATGAACCCGGAGTGGATGGACTTATATGATGATATCGTTTGAGTTCGCCGAAACGGTACGGATGAGATTGCCGCGTCGTCTGCCTTCGGCAGCCTCCTCGCAATGACGGGGTGTGGCGTTTGTAATCAGATGAGATTGCTACGTCGTCTGCCTTCGGCAGATTCCTCGCAATGACGATTCTTGGGGACATATTGCCGATAGCCCCAGACCGTCACCCGCAAACTCCGTCATTGCGAGCGACCGTAGGCACTCGTGCCGTAGGGAGCGCGGCAATCTCATTTCATTAGTACTGATTAGATGACCGCGCTGGACCCTTCGCGCCCTTTGCACGCGGCTGACCCCTTCACGCCTTCCCACAGCATTTCTTGTATTTCTTGCCGCTGCCGCAGGGGCAGGGATCGTTGCGGCCGATCTTCACCGATGGGCGTACAAAAGGCGCTGCACCGTCGCCTGACTCAGTGTCCCGGAGTTCGTGTGTGGTCAGCAACTCGTCGTCAAGAATGTTCACCCTTCTATCGAAATCAGGGTGGTCAAAATCAATGTCCTCCCTGAGCCTGACGAGCGTCTCGCGAGTCTCGATATAAGCGTGGACCATCGGATCCCTCAGACGGGAAAAGGGCGCGTGCGGATCAATGTTACACATGTTCAGATGGCGCGCGGCACTATGGACATACTTCTCTACTAATGGCAGAAACTCGCGGTCCGCGTATGAACCCATACAAGAGATAGCCAGGATCGTGTCGGATCGAAAGAGGTTATGCAACGCGGTCTTTATTCTCGAATCACGCACCCCCAACTGTGACAGAATGTCCAGCCATGTCTCCGCACAGATTGGATCATCCTGGTCCTTTTCGTACTTGGCATAGACGGGTTCCAGGACCGGCGGACCGATATCGACAAGAGCCAGCAGGCTGGCGCTGAAAATTATCAGATCAGGTTTTTCCTTTACACTGTCAAGAACCTCGACCAGTATCTCTATGGCAGCCTCGGCTTTCATTTTGCCCAGCAGGCGGCAGGCGTGAATAGAACCGTTCTCGAGCTTGGAGTCCCAGGGACCGTCCGTCTGGTCCATCCGATGACACGCGCGAAGCTTGGCAATCAGGAACTGGATACACTGGTCACGCTCCGGGTACTCCTCCAGCTTCTTTAGTGCCTTCTCGGGTGCTTTTTCGACGGAGATGGCGCTGAACAGTTTCTCCAGTTCGGAGATATCGATACTTGTCGTCATAAACTTATCCTTCTATTCTTGCGACACGTTGGGTCCAATTTAAGCCTATCGATTTCGTTAGGCAATAGTGATTCCTGGTTCATACGTTGGTACCCCGCCGAGATTGCCGCGTCGTCTGCCTTCGGCATCCTCCTCGCAATGACGAGATAGGGTAGCGCCCTACTCCTCGACCTCACCGATCATCGGTACAAATCGAACCTCGTAGAGTGTCTGTCGCGTGGTGCCGTCCACTGTTCTGATCACTTTGGTCAAAAACTGTCGACCGTAGGAGTCAGTGGCCAGCGGGATGACCATTGTGCCACCAACTTTCAGTTGTGTGACCAACGGCTCAGGCATCTTCGGCGCGGCCGCGGTTACGATGATGCCGTCAAACGGTGCTTCCTCCGGCCAGCCGAGAGAGCCGTCCCGAACGTCCATGGTGATGTTACGGTAGCCGAGTTGTTTGAGGATACGACGAGCTTTGTCGGTCAGTTCCGGAACGACCTCAACCGAGTAAACCTGTCGGGCCAGTTCGGCCAGCACCGCCGCTTGGTAGCCGCAGCCGGTGCCGATCTCAAGGACGCGGCTACGCTTCGTCATGGACAGCGACTGCGTCATAGAGGCGACGATGTATGGTTGCGAGATGGTCTGTCCATACCCGATGGACATAGGCCCGTCGCGGTAGGCGTCCTGCCGACGTTTTTCGGACACAAACAGATGTCGCGGCACGCGCCTCATGGCGGCCAGCACGCGGGAATCGGTAATGTCGCGACGGCGCAATTGCTCGTCGATCATGCGGCGACGCTGGTCATCGTACTCCTGGTCCTGTCTATTATGTCGCCTGAATTTCATAGTTCTTCTCGTTTTCATAGTATACAGCAGTGAGGGGAGGGTTGTCAGCATCAAAAACGAGTTGGTTACAGGTGCGCGGCAGACCTCCCGGTCTGCCCGTTTCTCGGTCATCGAAGGCGCGGCCGGCCAGGGGCAGCCTCAGGACGTCTGCCGCCCACAAATCGGCGAAAGAACAGGCTTGCCTGCGGCCGGCCAAAGTATGACTTGACTGATGTCGAAAATGGCATAATTTAGGGCGATGTTGCTGGGGTAGTTCAGTTGGTCAGAACGCCTGATTGTGGATCAGGAGGTCGGCGGTTCAAGTCCGCCCCCCAGTATACTTTGCTGACGACAATCAGTGTATTGCACAACCTGCAAACCGGAGGGATCGCGTGAATAGGTGGCTTGGCATGTTAGGCAGTGTTCTACTCGCGGTGTGCTCGATCAGTCCCATTCAAGCCGGTGTAATGATAACATCGGAGACTACCGTCAAAAGCGTTTGGGTTGTAGCGAGCCAGTCGTGGGATACCTTGTCCCTGACCGACATTGCCATGCGTCATGATCAGGTGACCTGGATACCCGGTAATCTCGCTCCAATTGTAGCTGACACTGGGATGCAACGATCCACGACTGTCGCTTTCTATGATGCCCCGACTATATGGAAGCTATATCCAGACAGCGGGAAGTATTCGGAAATAGACATCAGTCCCCCATCAGCCGAGCGGCAGAATCCGCCCTCCGAAGAACCGCCGCTTATCGAATTCGGACAGCAGGATGTGGTTGCGATTGATTGGAGGCACGCTGTGGACGAATCGGCTTCGGGGAAGGTCGGCGACAGTTGCAATAGTCTGTTGTATGTGTCAGTGGGGCGTGTGAATGACAGCAAAGACATCTGCGTAGTATCCTTTGAGGTTTGCCTCAGTCCCGAGGTTCCGGGGGTAGGTCTTTACCGAAGGTACCAGCAACGGCAGAATGAGTATAATGAAGCCAACGAGGTGGGGTCGGACGACTCTCAGGATTTTCAGAGTGTCATGATACACCAGTACTTGCAGATGGCGGAACGAATCGCTCGGGGTGAGGGCACGCCACTTAGAACCACTTCTCTACTGATTGTATCGTCATCGGACACACTCTCAAGTCTGAATCTTGATTCATTGTACGAACTGATGGATCCACAGCGTTTCAGCCCGATACCGGACCTGGCTACCGTCTTTCGGTCACTCGTCACGGCTGGGGAGTTGTTTACTATAATGGAAATCCGGACCACAATGACCAGCATCGTCGAAAAAGCCTTCGATGAAGACTGGTTTAGAGTGCCTGCCGATTTTGAGAAACAGTAACGCACCGAGGAGGTTCGCCGCGGCACACCAAACTACGGGCACGCCGCCGGTTCAGGGCCGCCGGTGAACATGTAATCGACGAGGTGCACAAGGTCACTAATGTCGACAGGTGAACCCAGTCCGCTGCCGTTGACATCAGCCTCCTCCATACATTCAGGAGCAGGACCGTCGGTGAACATGAAATTGACCATGTAGACAAGATCGCCGATATCAATGGCGTCGCCTGGATCGTAATCAATGTTCCCTCGAATCGGCGGCATGCAGCAGGCGTCATAGCCGACAGTGAAGCAATGAGGACCATCCCACACGGGATACCGATGTCCGACACCGGCTCCGCCGGCCCATTTCCATACCCCTGAAGGTGGATACCAACAGGAGTCGAGGCAGATCGTGCGACCGATAAAGGTACTGTCCACGGGACCAATGGTGACACAGAACGCTGTATCGTCAAAAGCTCCCGGAATGCCTACCTGCGGTGGAATACCGGTACCAACACCACCGAAACCAACGGTATCGGCGCCAACGCCATCGACATTTGTCTCAATGGGAAAGAAGAACATGAAGTTGCTCATCCAGTCGATACTTCCCAAAGTGTCCGGAATCGTTGTGGACCAGGTTGCACCGTCGGGAGAGTATACGCGAAAGCCGTTGGTAACGCCCATGAAATCGCTTGAGTCATTGTTGGTCAGCCTAAGATAAAACCTGACTTCCCTAAGAGCGCCGATAGTTGTGTCATCGATCAGACCGGCCACGACGTCCAGCGAAATCACCACACTCTCCGTGCCGGAACAGCTAACGCTTCCAGCCACAGTGCGGGTCTCATAGTCAAACTCCTCGGTGAAAAACGTCGGCGGGTACGAGGTGTTCTGGTCCAAATCGATCGTGGTCGATTGACCCGGTTGGGCCGTCCCGGACACCTCGAAATATACCTTCAGGATCGGTCCGGCCCCGGGCTCGAGGTCCGGTGCGCCTCCGGAAGTAGAACTCTGAAGTGCGAATGTCGCTTTTCGGCTGGTGGGGCTGTACTGAACCAGCGCCTGTTCCTCGAAATAATCGGTGCGGCAGCCCTCTGTTGAGAAACTGTCGTACAATAACTCAAGGTCTCCCTGGTCATACATTACGGGCACCCAGATCCTGTTAACCGGGACTGTGTTTCGGGCGTAAATGGTCACCTCAGCCGTAGCGCTTGCCGCGGCGTCGACATCATCGGCAATCATGGAATCGGCCAGCGCTGTTATATAGTCGACTTTGGTGCGACTACGGATATTGCCACCCGCGTCTATCCGGAGCGTTACATCGTAGGCCCCCGGCAGGCTGTAGATATGATCGGGTGACTGCACCCAGGCCGAATCACCATCTCCGAAGTCCCAGGTCCAGGTGTCCACCGTGAGATCCGAGGAACCTACGAAACTGACCGCAAACGGGGCCCAACCGAGTGTGGAGTCGGCATCGAACAGCACTGCCTTGTCCGGATAGATGTCGATCAGCATATATTCGACCAACGGGTTGCATCCATCCCACGGGCAATAGACACTATCCACCGTGTACCAGGAGTTATTGCTCCCGCCCCAGCCGTAGTTCATGTGGTATTGCATCGAGCCACCGCTATTGTCATACCCGTCGCACACAATTGCGTGGCGATGGATCACGTAGTGAATGGGCATGTTCTGGTCGATCTGATCCCTGACGATATCGAACCAGGAAGCGGCGTAGTAGTTGCTACGGTAGACTTTCGTAATGTCCCAGGAGTACCCGAAATAAGTCGGCATGTGAGTGAGCATTATACTCGGCCATGCCCCGGAGCCGTCGGCGCCGTAGTCCATCTCACAGGCAACGCCCACCTCATAATTGAGTTCCGCCAACGCTGCCGAATCCTCCGGTTCACATCCAGAGAAACAGGCGTTGATAATGTGTTCCCAGTCATACGGGTCGGAGAAGTCTGCCGTCAGATAGCGACCGGGGACGGGGCCGTCGCCATTCCAGTAGTAGGTATGACTGCTGTCCCCTGCCGGTGGCCATTGGTGGTACGCCATAATCTGGGCATAAGCGGTCGCCACACATCCGGCCACACATCGAGGACCGTCACCCATGGGACAATAGTCATTGTAAGGTGAGCCCTGATTCCAGACTGTAGTCAAGAGCGGACCCACGACATCCATCGGTAACCGCCCACTTTTATTCAGGAACTTGTCAAACTCCTCCGTGCTTACTGCGTACCTGTTCCACCGCTCTCTATTGCCCCGGCCAAGCAGAACTTCTCCCGTGGCAGGCTGCGCGGCCTCGATACTACCATAAATACCCTTGTAAAGCCGCAGACGGTCGGTCAGAACGTCTTTCAGAAGCTGTGTGAAGCCGCCGGTATCGCTGACATTCAAGTTGGATTCGGTTGAGTAGGCCTTAATCGATGGGAGTTCCTTGAGAACAGGGACCATAACGTAACCGGTGGGAGCGATGGCAAAGCAGTGCCCCAGGATTTGACCGTCTTGAACAAGTGCCTCGGTTTTCAGGATGTCTGGACTAGTTTCGCCGGCCCAGTCGCCTTTGTCGTATACTACCTGGGATAACCAGTTGCGGCAAACCAGTTCCATTTCTTCAGGACTGGCGACCGAAGCCGTCAGAGCCGGAGCCAACGTCAGGGCAAACAGGATGCAGGCGCCGACCGCGACAGTGATCGAGAGTAACGTCGTTGTTTTGCGATGAGTTCGAGTGTTTTCTCTGTCGCAGTTGACTATGTTGGAGTCTGTTTCAAGATTGGTTTGTTGTCTCAGAAGCTGCATGGTTTATCCTTGTCTTAATCATCGGCATTCCCGCCGGCAAGTAAATCTGTGGCTGCGCTATGCGTACCCGCAATATGTGCAGTATGTGTGAGAGTCTTCCACCGTTCCCCAACCGTGGATTTCCCATCCACCTCAAAAATAGGCAATAACAGCTAAGTTGTCAATGTGTATGATGTTTTGGACTTTCCCCAAAAAATCTATGGGTTGAACAGCGACATTTGGTATTTGTGGTCTGCGTACGTCCCCGTGCGCCGACAACTTCTCGGGGTGAAGGCGGTAGACGAGGACGTCCACCGCGCAAAAGGCACTGGGTAGGGGGCAGCCTTGCGTCGTCCCAAGGGATGCCACTTCCAGTTCTCCTTTCTTTGTCATACTGGCGAAAACCAGTAGATGCAAGCAAGCCTGGATTTCGACTTTCGCGGTAATGACAGTGGTAGAATGACGCGCGTAGCGCGAGGAAGCGACTTGTCGCCTTGCCACTGGATGCCGGATCAAGTCCGGCATGACATGTCGCTCGGCTGGGTCTTGATCTTAGCTTGCCAGTCCCGTCTGGAGCCTTGCGCTCCTCACGATTGGAATGTCGGAACCACAAGGGTCTCGACCTAAGCCTGACTTCTACTTTGGACAAAACAGTGGAAAGTTTCCCCATTTTCCGAAAACAACAGTTTCCACTTATTGAAAACATTAACCCCTTGACGCAATTCACATTAGCAGAAATCCCCAACTATTATTGGGGAAGGTCCTGCGGAAATCCGGTTTGGGACAGAACATTAGCTGTGATGGTGGGCTGGAGTGGCGGCGACATCGTGTCGGTGTCGGTTCGCTATCTCCAAATAGAAAGGAGGTCGGCAAGAGCCGACCTCCTTCAAACACAAAAATTTCTCGTGTTTCAGTCAGTGACCTGGAGATTCTTTACCAGGACCGACCGCGATTGTCGCCGCCGCCACGGCCGCCACGGCCGCCGCCGCCACCACCACCGCCACCGCCACCGCGATCAGTGCGGGGGCGCGCTTCGTTGACATTCAACGTGCGGCTATTCAGTTCTTGACCGTTCAGACCGCTGATAGCAGACATGGCCGCTTCCTGATCGGACATCTCCACGAAGGCAAATCCTCTTGACTCACCGGTGTACTTGTCCTTGATGATGTTGACGCTTGAAACTTCGCCGAAGCCCTCAAAGGCCTGGCGCAACTGATCGTCTGTCGTGTCAAACGACAGGTTGCCGATGTAGATATTCATTCTACCATCCAGTTTTGTCTGGCCTCACACGCCTGTTGATCCCACCGGGATCGGATTCGCTGAGGCAGACTCATTAGAGCGCACTATTGCGCGTCAGTCTCCACATTAAGCTTTATCAGAGATTTGATCGGATAAACAACAAAGCCTCGACAAGAGCAGTGACGGAAACCAATTTTTAACCATTTAGTATATCGGTTTAATTTCGCAATGTCTACAGGAAAATGCAGTTATTTTATTTTTTGGTCGTCCCGGTTTGAGCGCCGAGTGGCCCGATGACCGTGCGATCATCATTATGGTGACGTCGAGAACTTGCCTTACTGCCTGTATTTCGGGACCTTCTGTCGTGTGGACCACATTATCAGGATGTACCGTGTTTGTCGGAATCGTCAGGAAACCACGAGGACGGCAGGCGGCCAACCATCAAAAGGACTTGTCACCGCGCCTTCGATCAACTATAGTGGCGTTCACGATCGCAACCTCGAAATCCATGGAGGTCATCATGCTCACGAGAATTCGCATCAATTGCAACAACTCTATCTGGCTGATTGCTTTAGCAACGCTGCTGTTCAGTCCGGCGCTGACTGTTGCCGTCGACACAGACTCCTACCAAATGCCACCCAAAGCCATTGCCGATCTGGCCGATTCCCCGCGAACGCCGGTGGTGTCACTCAGTCCAAACAACGAGTGGATGTTGTTGCTGAAATACCCACCGCTGATCTCGCTGGAGGAAGTCGCCCAGCCGGAACTGCGCATAGGTGGGCTGCGAATTAACCCGCGCCGCAATGGTCCCAGTCGGGAGTGGTACTTCTATGATCTGTTGCTGAAGCGTATTTCCGACGGTCTGGAGCGTCCCGTCACAGGGCTGCCGTTGGGAGCAAAAGTGACCAATACGCGCTGGTCGCCCGATGGCAGGAAGGTTGCTTTCGTAAACCGTGGGACCGAAGGCTTGGAGTTGTGGGTGGTGGATGTTTCATCAGGTGAGGCACTCCGGCTGGATCTGCCGCCGCTGAATGCCGCTTATGGCAGTCCGCACCGATGGTTGTCCGACAGCAAGAGGCTGCTGGTACGCACGGTGCCCGCCGACCGTGGGGAAGCACCAGCCGAGCCGGTTGTTCCGACCAGCCCGATTATACAGGAGAACCTGGGGCGCAAGGCTCCGACATACACCTATCAGGACCTGCTGGAGAATGAACATGACGCCGCTCTGTTTGAGTACTACCTGACATCGCAGGTGGTTTGCGTGACTCTTGACGGTAAGGTCAACAGCATTGGCGCTGCCGGCATTATCAGGCGAGTCAGCCCGTCGCCTGATGGCAAGTACATTCTGCTGGAGACAATTCATCGGCCGTTTTCTTACACCGTTCCGTCCTGGCGTTTTCCTGTAAAGATCGAAGTGTGGAACCTCGACGGCAATGTTGTTTACGAGGTGGCCGATATCCCGCTGGCCGATGAAATCCCAATGGCATTCGGTTCCGTCCGTACCGGGCGGCGCGAGGTGGGTTGGCGCGCTGACGCCGACGCCACCCTGAGCTGGGCGGAGGCTCTCGATGGTGGTGACGCCAGCGTCGAGATGGACGAGCGTGACCAGTTGTTCCTGTTGCCGGCGCCTTTCGAGGGGAATCCGATACCATTGATTACCCTGAAGCTACGCTACAGCAGCATCGATTGGGGCAATGATAACCTGGCCATCGTCTCCGAATGGTGGTGGCAGATACGCCAGATTCGAGTCTGGCAAGTCAAACCCGGTTCGCCGGAAACTGAGCCGAAGCTGTTGATGGACCGCTACAATGATCCCGGCAGACCGCTGCACACGCGTACGAAACAAGGCAGAACAGTGCTGCTAACGGCCGACAACGGCGGAACTATCTTCCTCTCCGGCGCCGGCGCGTCGCCTGAGGGGGACCGACCATTCCTTGACGAGTTTGACCTGACGACACTTGAGTCCAAGCGGCTGTTTCGTTCCGAAGCGCCGTACTACGAGGATCCGGTACGCTTGCTGGACGCCAACAAACGGTTACTCCTGACCAGACGCGAATCTGTTACCGAGCCACCCAACTACTTCGTGCGGGATATCAAAAAAGGGACACTGCGACCAGTGACTGAGTTTCCCCATCCCACGCCGCAGTTGATCGACGTTCAGAAGGAGTTGATCCGCTACCAGCGAGAGGATAGCTTGGATATGACGGCTACTCTATACCTCCCACCCGGATACAAGGTCGAGGACGGACCACTCCCGATGCTGATGTGGGCCTATCCCCAGGAGTTCAAAAGCGCCGATGCGGCCGGACAGGTGACGGATTCACCGTATCGTTTCGTTCGCATCGGTTCTCATTCACCTTTGATGTGGCTGGTACATGGCTACGCCGTGCTCGACGATCCTACCATGCCGATTGTCGGTGAGGGGGACGAGGAACCCAACGATACTTATGTGGCACAACTTGTGTCGAGTGCTCAGGCGGCGGTGGACGAAGTCGTGCGACGCGGCGTAGCCGATGGTGATCGTATTGCCATTGGCGGGCATTCCTATGGCGCTTTCATGGCGGCTAATCTGCTGGCCCACTCGGATATTTACAGGGCCGGTATCGCCCGTAGCGGCGCCTACAACCGGACGCTCACGCCGTTCGGGTTTCAGTCGGAAGAGCGCAATCTCTGGGAATCGCCGGAGGTGTATTTTGCTATGTCACCGTTCATGCACGCTGAAAAAGTGAATGAACCGATCTTACTTGTTCACGGCGAAGCCGACAACAATTCCGGCACCTACCCGCTGCAGAGCAAACGTTTCTACTCGGCTTTGAAAGGTCAAGGCGCTACGGCGCGTTTGGTGATGCTGCCGCACGAGAGTCATGGATACCGTAGCCGTGAATCGGTCATGCACATGCTCTGGGAGATGACTGAATGGCTGGACAAATTTGTGAAGAATGCCGAGCCGCGTGAGCACTTGAAGACAAAGGGTGAAGCAGGCGCCGAGGACAATTGATGCACCGGCTGCTATGCCCGTTTACACTTACAGATCTAAAATGTTGAGGTTCTGATGAAGTACACCGCTGAAAAACAGGCGCGGGTACAAGTCGTTCTCGCGATCCTTATCCTGGTTGTTATGATGCCGACAGCAGACGTTGCGGCGGCATTCCGATTCGTTGTCGTCGGTGACCGCACCGGCGGTCACGTGGAAGGAGTCTACGGAGAAATCCTCGATGAAGTGCAGCGCCTTCGCCCGGATTTCGTCATGACGGTTGGTGACATGATCGAGGGATACACCGAAGACAGCACCCAGTTGAACTCTGAATGGAAGGAGTATTTGGGTCTGGTAGACGGACTGTCCATGCCGATCTATTACACGCCCGGCAATCACGATATCACCAACGAAGTAATGCGGCCGTTTTACCTCCGTTATGTTGGCGAGCCGTATTACTCATTCGATTATGGCGATTGTCACTTCGTTGTAATAGACAACGCTCCCGGCGGCGGCGGTCCGGCCGAGCCACTCCCGGAGGAGCATTGGAACTGGCTGGTCAAGGATTTGTCCGATCACGCTGACGCCGCCTACACGTTCGCTTTTTGTCACAAACCGTTCTGGTACGAGAACCGCTTCGAGGGCAAGCCGGACTCACTCCATGACCTGTTTGTGCAGTACGGAGTCGACGCCGTCTTTACGGGACATTATCATCGTTATTTCACGGCTGAACTTGATGGGATCCTGTACACCGGCGTTGGATCATCCGGGGGCGGCGCCCGTTCGACATTCGAGTATCTCCAATACCATTTCATGTGGGTTACGGTGGACGAGCAGGGGATAGCTATCTCTCCGATCGACAAGAGCAGCGTGCAACCGTGGGACTATGTTACGGCCGAGAATATGCGCCTGACCGGTCGCATTCAGCAGTTGGCTGTCAGCATCAGCGAGGCCATACCGGTGGTGGATGATCTTGACATATCAGTCGCCGGTGTGTCTGTCGACATTCGTAACCTCAGTGACGAGTATCCGGTACTGGATACACTTCATTGGGAAGTGCCTTCGGGATGGAGCGTCCGACCGTCCAGTCTGGCGGTATTGCTGGAGCCGGGTGAGGAACAACAGTTGACCTTTGATGTCAGCGGAAGCGGTGACTTGTATCCGGTGCCGACCTTGTCACTTGCCTTTCCCATAGCGGATGACAAGTCTGTGATAGTACAGCACGACTTGCGGGTTGCTCGGCAGGTAACATGCTTTAGTACGGCCTCGGTCCCCGTGATTGACGGTGATCTTTCGGAAGTTCTCTGGCATGATCCGACAACGAGGTTGTTCAGTCCGGACGGTACCGCGATGGAGACCGACTCGGTACAGTTCTTCTTTGCGCACGACGAGAGTAACCTCTATCTTGGCGCCCTCTGTCACGAAAGCACGATCGATTCACTTCGAGCCGACGTTACCGAGCGCGATGGCGCCGTCTATGGTGAGGATTGCGTCGGCTATTTTTTCCATCCGGTGGAGGGTTCTGACACAGTATACCAGGTTTACATCAACCCGTTGGGCGCCGTGTTCGATCAGATGATTGTGTGGGACGATGATGGTCACTATGATGCGGACCGTGACTGGAACGGTGACTTTGAAATCAAGACGGTTCGTGCCGACTCCTTCTGGTCGATGGAGGTACGTATCCCGTTTGTACAGCTTGGTGCTGCCGGACTACAAGGGGAGACGTGGCGGGTCAACTTTCGACGCAAACAGAAACGCTTCAACAGTTCCGCTGACTGGCAGGCGCCGATTGATTACGATCCTGCAACCTTTGGACATCTGTCAATAGAATAGACCTGACCCGGATGGTTTCTCGATATTCCTTGAACGTCATTGCGAGGAGCGAAGACACTCGTGTCGTAGCGACGCGGCAATCTATTTCGCTGTCTATCAAAACGCCTGAGATTGCCGCGCTCCTCCGCCAGTGAAAGCCACATGTGGCCGGAGTCGCTCGCAATGACGGTCCTTGGGGCTTTTCACCGAGCTCTTTCTTGTAGGTCAGGTTCCTTGGAACCTGACGGAATGCAGATGGCAGGATCCCTGCCATCCTGCCAAAACATCACCCTGAGCATTTCCCCCGAACGTCACCCTGAGCGTTCCCCCCAACGTCATCCTGAGCGGAGTCGAAGGGTGGCGTACCTCCGACTCTCCCAGCACTATCGTCTGCCGATCTACCAGTTGTATCGGGTCCACAGGATTGTCGCGGGCATAGACCTCAGCTACATACGAACCTGGCGAGACATTGATTACGGTTGCGGTCACCATGAAGTAACACATGCAATACTGCCAGTCATCGGAAATGTTGAACTCGTAGAACCGCAAGGTGTCTCCCACCTCGGAGAGCTCTACGGCAATGATGCCGCCACAGTTGAAATAACCGTTGAGATGTTCCATGTCGAGCGTGTCACCGTGGTAGTAGTAATTGACCACAGCCGTGTCGTCTATGCCGTAGCGTGGCAGGCAGCCGCTGTCCCAGTAATCGATCAGCACGGGACCGTTTTCGGGGATGTCGAACTGCAGGGTACCGACAGTATCACCCCATATCCCTATCAGAACGAGAGTGTATGAACCCTCAGCCAAGTCGTAGATGACGGACTCAAGATCAAACCAGCAGATGCAATCGCACTCCCATCCAGTGTCAGCCTCAAAGCCGGTGATCACGTCGCCGGCCAGGTTATAGTCAACATAGTATTCCAGGCAACACTGATAGTAGGCATCGTCATGGTATACGTGAACGTCATTGCCGATCACTTCAACCCTCAGTGTGCCACGATCGCCGGTTGACAATGCCGTAGACGTTTCCTTCCGAGCGTCACCAAGCGTGGTGTCTCGGCAAGCCGCATGGACCTCAGAATGGTCCGTGATCACATCGAACGGGCAAGCCGGTGGTACGCAGCCTCCAAACATGTAATCGATAAAAAAGACCATGTCGGCGATATCGATCTGGCTGTCAAAGTAAAAATCGGCGGTCGGTGGATAAGGTAGCGGTGGTCCGCCGGTGAACATATACTCGACAAGGTAGACCAGGTCGGAAATATCCACATTGCCGCTCATGTCCATGTCGCCACAGGTGGCGGCCATGCCGCTGCCGGCAAACGCCACCAAAGCAACCGTCAACATCAGTACCGTTATCCTTTTCATGATTCGTCCCTCTGATCTATACGGCTCTATCCATCTATCTTTGTTCTTAACTCGTCTCCATCAGTGGAGAGTGATAACCTGCCGATCCAGCAGGAACTCCTCCAGCCAGGGATAATCCTGATTATAAACCTCGGCAACGTAGGCGCCCGGAGGAATGCCTGCCACGATGACAGTCATATCGTAATAGCACATGCACGGTACGGGGACCATGTCGTTCAGATTATTCTCGTGAAAACGCAGGGTGTCACCTGCCCACTCGAACTCCACCACCAGCATGGCGCCACAGTTGAAGTATCCGTTGGGGTGATGCATACTCAGCGTATCACCCGACCATGAGTAGTTGACAATCGGGTCGCCCTCTTCCGGCCAGTCCTTCATCTGGCAGTCACCGATAGTGAGATCGATAATACCGGTTTCAATCACGGCAGTGTCAACGCCCACCAGGTCGCCTTCGATTCCAAACAGGGTCACGATGTATTCCCCCGGCGCCAGATTGTGGATGACAGACTCAAGATCAAAAAAGCAATAGCAGTCACAAAACTCGCTGGTGTCGGTCTCAAAACCGAAAATATGATTCCCAGTCTGGTAATACTCCACATAGTAGCCGAGACAGCACTGGTAGTATGCCCCCGGGTGGTATACGTGAAGCTCGTTACCGACAGCTTCGATGTACATTCCCCGCTCCGACGGCGGTGAGCCGTCCCCACCTTCCTCCGGCAAGCACCCACCGCTGTTGTCGGTGTGATTGTCGATTACCTCAAATGGGCACAGTGGTTCGCAATCAGGCAGCACAAACCAGCAGTCGACCCAGCAGACCAAATCCGAGATGTCGATCTGACCGTCTCCGTCGCAGTCGGCGGTGGCTGGGAAGGGCGGAGGTGCGCCGCCGGAGAACATGTGATCGACCAGGTATACCAGGTCGGCGATGTCGATACTACCGCTGAAATCCATATCACCGCACACCGGCTCACTACTCATACTACTAACCGCCGCCAGCAGCAAAAAAGCTGTAAGCACAGATAATTTTCGCATCACTTCAGTCCTATAGTAGTGTGCTCGAAAAACGTACTATGATACAAACAAAGTATACATCACTCACCACCATTGGTCAAGTAAAAAGTTGCCTGTGGCTGACGAACGAGTTGCCTCACAATAAATGTTACCAAAGATCGAGAAACGATAGGTGTCAAATGATACGTTGCCTCATAATTGATGTTACCGAAAGGAGACGCGATTATGAGTGGAGATTCCAAACAAGAATTCCTGGACGCGATACAGCC
>JAUWIB010000139.1 GCA_030605565.1 bacterium | reverse complement strand
GTCCTCAGCACTGTTTATGTGCTAAGATTCTAACACCGCGTAGGGTGGGGGCTTGTCTCCCACCAGTGAATGCCACTTGTGGCCGGCGGACACAAGGCCCGCCGCTACGCGATAGAAAAAGCAACTTTTGAGACAGCCTCCTTGCTGTGGGATCTGTCGTTTTCACAACAAACCCTGCGCTGATTCCGTGAGCGCCATGTTAATGCAACGACCGTGTTGCGAGAAAACCCTGAGAGAACATATGCAACCGCAGAAAAACAGGGAGAGCCAATATCGAATTACTTTTTTTCGTAAAACGAACCCATTTCCCCAGCGTCTGTCCACGCGTCGATAATTGGCGGGTCCCCTCCTATGGCGGGCCTTCGGCGAGCCGGACCCACCCTACAACAACGCCTCCAACTCCTTCATGATCGCCACCGACGATGAACTGCCCAGACGGGTCGCACCGGCGGCCAGCAACTCCCGACACTGCTGCAGACTACGGATGCCACCCGAGGCCTTTACTTCGACCTTGCCGTTGGCCGCCTGAAAAAGTGTCTTCACCTGATCGACCGTGGCTCCGCCGAAGAATCCGGTACAGGTCTTGACAAACTGCGCACCACCGTCGACCACGCACTTCACCGCGCTTATTTGCTGTTCTGTTGACAACTTGCCGGCCTCTATGATCACCTTCAGTACGACGTTGAAAGGCAGGTTACGGCGAATCTCGGCGATCTCTGCCTCGACCTCCGCGTACCGTCCGGATACCAGCCAGCCGACGTTGGCTACCATGTCGATTTCGTGCGCACCGTCATTGACACCCTTGACCGCCTCGAACAGTTTGACATCGGTTCGCGATGCCGACAATGGGAAACCCGCCACTGAAAGAATCTTGACCGTGCTGCCGCGCAGTTCGTCGGCAGCGGTCTTAACCCAGACCGGGTTGACGGCCACAGCGTAGAACTGATGCTCAATCGCTTCTTGACATAGCTTGCGGACAGCAGGCTCGTCAACTTCCGGCATTAGCGCGGCGTGATCGAACCGTTGGTTGAGATTATCTAACAAGTCATTCATGGCCCCAATAAAGGTGGCTCAGCCGGGTTTGTAAATATCAAGTTGTGCCTATCAGGCTGTTGAAAAAGCGCTGCACTCGTCATTGCGAGGCGCGCTTTGTGCGCCGTGGCAATCTCATTGGTTGCCTTTGTGGGGAAGAGAGATTGCCGCACTCCCTAGGACACGCGTGTCTTCGGTCGCTCGCAATGACCAACAGCCACTTGCTCAGGACTTGGGGGCCTCTGCCCCAGACAGAACGCCGACCTCTACGGCCGTTCGAATTCCACCAGCGCAAACTCGAGATCAGACTTGGTTGTCACTAAGTAGTGGTCCGTCTTCCCTTCGCAGGTTTTCTCGCGGTGTCCCTGGGTGAGCCAGTTCTGCCGTTCAAGGACAACGATGCCCTCCTTGTAGGCGAAATACGTAACGCCGCGGATAGTGATCTGGTCGTACCCTTCGCGAAGGCAACCCTTTTCCTCGGTGGCGACCACCGGAATGATCATGTTACCTTCATACTCGATCACAGCGCAGTCGTATCCGGCTTCACGGGCTAACGACTTGATTCTATAAGTCGTCGAGGCGTCCATCGTTTCATCCGGCAGCATCACTGTGGTCGTCTGCATCCAACTGTAGCCGGCTGTCAATTCGCCGGACGGAAACACCGGCATGCCCTGCTCGAAATAGCTCTTGAGCCAAGTGACGGTGCTTAACTTCTCATCGGGTGAGAACACCAGATCGGTATACCTCCCGTCTGGTTGCACGAACAATGTGGAGACGCGAGTGTGCTCCACAGTCTCTATCTGAGTGGTATCGGCCTTTGACGGCGCCTGGTACGACCAGGTGGAACTGTCCAACACCTCGGCTGTGCCGTCATCAGCTACGGACACGACATGAAATTTGATGCCCACTTCGTAGACATTGGACGACTCTTCGATGAGAGAGTCGCCGACGGTAACTTGCCAACTGCTCTTGGTCGTCTGGTCATAAACCAGTTTCATCCCGGGCTGGTACTTGAGGCGCAGGGTGATTTTTTTGTCTCCCTGGACGCAGCCCATTGAAACAATACAGATCAGGGCGGTGAGCGTGGCGGTGGTGAGGGTTTTCAATTTGGCTCTCCCGTAATCTCTTATTGGTGTTCCGCAGTGATCACAATTCTCAACTGCGTCAAGCCGCCGATATGGCCCAGAAGGCCGGGCGGTCCAAGAAGCAGCATCCCCTTGGCCAGACGCTGTCGTTCGTCTTCGGTGATAATGTAGTAGCCCGCGTTTAGCTGCTGATCGACCGAACTACCGAAGAGCACCGGGCCGCCGCGAGTTGTGGCGTCGGGGGCATGATTCTGGTTCATGCCCACAATAAGCGCCGACACTAAAATCACTAGCGACGCGGCCAGCGAAACTAACGCCTGTACGAATGACCCTTTGGGGTCGGAGGTCGTTTCGCGCATGGCATAGGGCTGTTCCGGCTCGCTACCTTGAACAGTTCTGGCCAGGATAAGTTGTGAGGTCTCCAGCCAGTAATCCTGCCCGGGATCGCGATTACGCGTCTGTTTGAGAAGCTCCTTGAGACGTCGAGACTCGTCATACGCCTGTCGGCAAGTTGTGCAGTCGTCAAGGTGGGATTTGACTTCTGCTGCTGTCGACGAGGCTAACTCGTTGTCAAGAAAATCATCAAGGAGCGACAAAGCATGCTGACAGATCATTTTTGCTCCTTTAATCTGAGTCGCGGCCTTAGAATTTTTCTCAATTTCATGCGGGCGATGTGCAGATTCGACCGAACCGTGGCCTGAGGACAGTTGAAGATTTCGGCTATCTCCGGCTTGCTGTAACCTTCAATATCATGAAGAACGGCAGTCAGTCTTTGCTTTGGCGGCAAAAGGTCCAGGGCTCGGTTAATCTCGTCCATCAACCGCTTCCGCTCGAACATCTGGCTCGGTGTGGTCACTCGCCGCGAAAGGTCCAGTTGAACCTCACCCGGCAACGACGCGGTGTCTTCAGAAATGCTGCGATGTCCCTTGCGTTTCCTGAGAAGATCAATCGCGTAGTTGGTGGCAATCCGCACCAGAAAGGTCGAGAAGTAATTTACATCTTTCAGATCCTCACGTTTCTTGTACACTCGCACAAACGTTTCCTGGACAACCTCATCGGCATCAAGGTGGTTGCCCAGAAAATGGTGCGCCAGCGTGTAAATCTTCTTCTGAAACCGGCTGACCAACTCCGTGAACGCGGCTTCATCCCCTTTCACGAAATCCTCAACCAGCTCGGGGATCGTTTTATTCATACCCCGACTTGTCAACTTTCTTCTGCCATAGAGACGTTCCAACTCACGCGCTGTTTAACCCAAGCTGGAAAAAACAAGTTGACGGCTTCATCCGCTAAGCTTATGGTGGGGGCAAACAGTTGTCAATCTTTTTTAGGACAATAACTTACAGCTATTGGTCCAACCTTGAACAGAAACCTCGTCCAGGCTCACCGCTACCGTTTTTTTACCATAGCGGCCATCGGAACCTTCATGGGGACGCTGGACGGGTCGATTCTCAATGTCGCTCTGCCGACAATTGCGGCTGATCTGGACTGCCGGGTCGATGTTGTCGCCTGGGTAGTGATGGCCTATGCCGTTACTCTCGTTGCCCTGATGATGATCTTCGGCGGCTGGGCGCAGCGACGAGGGTATCCGTTTGCGTACAAGTTTGGCTATGCCGCCTTTGTGGCCGGATCGCTCGTATGCGTCCTCAGTCAGTCGATCCATCTGTTGATAGTTGGGCGGGTTATCCAGGCGGTCGGCGCGGCGATGTTTCAGGCGGTCGGCACCGGTTTGGTGGCCGAGGTATTTCCGCCAGAGGAGAGGGGGAAGGGGATCGGGATGATGGCCATGATAGTCTCGGCCGGGCTGATGGCGGGACCGCCGATCGGCGGCTTCCTGCTGGAATACTTTCCCTGGCAGGCTATCTTCGTTATCAACCTGCCGATTGGTTTGATCGCTCTGGGGTTGTCTTTCGCCTTCTTCCGTGAGTTTCCGCGGCCAACCGGGCGGACCCCGATAAAGCTGGCCGGAGCCGCGGCTCTTTCGGTGGCTTTGCTATCCGCCATGTTGGGGCTGTCGTTTGTGGATGAGTATCCGCTGACGGACTTCCGCGTCGGCGGCTGCTGGCTGGTGGCGATTGTGGCCATGACGATCTTTTTCAGATTGGAAACCCGGACGGAGAAGTCGTTGATAGGTCTCGATATCTTCCGCATCAAGGATTTCACGCCCAGGCTGCTTGCGATGTTTCTTATGTTCACGGCGTTGTCGGGAACGCTGATACTGGTGCCGTTCTTCTTGCAGGATGTCAAGGGACTATCGCCGAAAATCGTGGGACTGTATCTTACCCTCCTGCCGATCACTATGTTCGTAGCCGCGCCGCTGGCCGGACGCATCTCCGATCGAATCGGATATCGCTGGCTGACCACCGGCGGCATGATTCTGTTTGCCGTCGGGCTTGCGATGTTTCATGGATATAATCAATCCGCTACGCCTCTGTTCATGGCATCGGCGCTGGTGCTCCTGGGCATCGGCGTAGGTATCTTCAATACATCCAACTCGTCTGCTCTTATCGGTGCCGTCAGCCAACAACAACGGGCCACCGCCTCCGGCGTTATCTCGACTACTCGCAATCTGGGCCTGGCCGTTGGCGTTGCTATTGCGACCGGTCTGTTCGCGTTTCTGCGCGGCAAGCTATCCGGAATGGCGGAATCCGAAACGTTCATCACCGCTTTTCATCAAGTCGTGTATGTCTCGATAGCGTTGGCCTTGTGCAGCGCCGTCATCAGCCTGACCCGCCGCAACCGCTCGGTTTGAAGCCGCGTTGCACGGCAGCAAACAATTGACAGATGGGTATATCCATGGGCAGCAGATGTCCTCATCGGCCACCTCGGTCAACATCGCAACCCTTCAAGATTGCGCGGGGATGATGGATAGATCAGTAGGGCAGGATCCCTGTGATCCTGCCGCAACGTCATGCTGAGCGGAGTCGAAGCATGAGCGGAGTCGAAGCATGAAGAAGAAAGACTGAGCGGTTGCGTTCGTGACCCTTCGACTCCGCTCAGGGTGACGGGATGTGTGGGGGCTACCCTTCGACGGCGCACAGGATGAGGTGTGTCGTGCGCGTAGCGCGAAAAAGTGGCTTGCCACTTCAGCCCCTCACAAAAACACTACCAATACCAATCAAGATGCGCCTGTACATTGGTTAAATAAAGGACCAACACCATGAACCCTGAATGTCATGGATCAAGAAACGCGCCTCGACCGAAAACTCAACCGCGCCCGTCATTTTTTGAATCAGTCCCAACTTATTGCGGTCATCCTTCGACTTCGCTCAGGATGAGGTAGGGATGACTCAGGATGAGGTTAGCTGCGCGAAGCGCAAAGAAGCAATTCATTGCCCACTCGTAATCACCACCGATTCTATTAGGCGAATATGAAAACAGACAAAACGAA
The DNA here is from genome assembly GCA_030605565.1 of bacterium. GTDB lineage: Bacteria > Zixibacteria > MSB-5A5 > GN15 > FEB-12 > JAJRTA01. The sequence continues at coordinate 258 of JAUWIB010000139.1, read as the reverse complement.
CCCATTTCCACGCCGCCGGCCGGCCCACCTCTGTCATTCTGGCGAAGGCCAGAATCCAGTCTTCGAATCCGGAACTGGATGCCGGGTCAAGTCCGGCATGTCAGGTTGTTGTCTTGTTGTCGAAACCCGCCCTGCTATGATACATGTCAAGTTCTTTTCAGGGTTACCTCGATATCCGGTTCTTTTGTTTTTGTCCAATTTGTATCAGAGTGTCCTCACAACCTGCTATTCGTGGTTCTCCCACATGTTACATATTCG
>JAUWIB010000124.1 GCA_030605565.1 bacterium | reverse complement strand
ACGCCCCGTTTCACTTCCTTACAGATTCCACCGGCGCTTTGCTTGGTGTGTGGCTCCCGGCTTTCGACCGTGGCGAATCTGATCAGATGATTCATGCGATTGACTCACTGATTGCTGACAGACAGTAGTTACAGACGGGCTACTGCCGGGTGTGGGCATATTGGGCATACACTGACGGCGCCTGTAAGGAGATGATCAAGTGCCCGGCATGTACGAACCTGGTGGCGTAGTATTGTCGCTCCACGAACAGAAGAAAAAGTACCAACGGAATATGCTGTTCGGACTAGGCGTGTGTGTAATGCTCAGTCTGGGGTTTGGGTTGTGGGTTCGGTCACTTGATGGACCCACGCCGAGATGCGCTTCGCCGCCGACAGTTCCGAATCTGGTGATACCGGATCGCGACCTGGTTGAGCCGTCCGAGAAACCGGCCATGGTGGCAGTCGGCGGGATTAATCCGTATGCCACCGCGCATGATGGCTTCCTCGGCTTCGTAAACCTTCGCCCGGTGTGCCAGGCGCCCGAGTTGATCGCAGAACGGCCCGACGTATACGTACCGGACCTCGCCCCTTTGGAGGGCGACAGCACTCCGTCCTTTTCGACTGTGGAGGGTGACGAAGAAGGGCTGTTTCTGCCGGAGGAATACACTACCGCAAATGCATACTTGCCCCCGGAAAACGTTCGCCCGCCGGTAACGCGACAGGCACAGGTGGTATATAAGCTCGACCCAGAGTATCCTTTCGTGGCGCGTGACGCCGGCAAGGAGGGCAACATCACCGTACTGGTTTATATTGACAGCACGGGCGCACTCACGACATTTCCCGACTGGATCGGCGGCGAGGAGATTCAGACTCTCGAATACACGGTAGGCAGCACGCGCAGGATTGTCAATTACGCCGTCAAGGAAGAACCGCCCAACTGGTTTTTTGCCAAGAACTTCCTCAAGGTGCTGCCGGAGTGGGTGTTTGCACCAAGCATTCGCGAGGGTAAGCCGGTCAGTTCGTTGTTGCGCATCAAATACTACTTCTGTCTGGGAAGCAACTGTCTGCGCTACGAGTTGGAGCAGTTGGGATCTTGACGGCGTGCCGCCGTGCGTAACTCTTCCCCTGATTGCAGCAACTCGTCGGGTCACACCGTCAACGTCGGCGAGTCCCGACGAAACGATCTTTTGGGACAACCTCAAGACACTCAACAGCACAGGCCGGGGCAGCCGGCAGACTACTCGCCATCTTCGGCGAGCCGCGCCACACCGTCGAAAAACAGATCACCCGGCATGCGGCTATGATCTGAGGCCGACCAACCGAGGGCATGGGTCAGCCGAACCAGCGACCGGTAAAACCGGTAACGAGCATCTATTGCCGTCAGTCGCGCCTGCAAGCTGTTGCGCTGGGCGTCCACCAGATCGATTAGCGGCATCCGGCCCGACTCATAGTCGCCGATCAACGATTGAAGCTCCGTCAACGACAACTCCCCGGCCCGGACGTAACTTGGCAGGCTGGCTCCCAGCGTGATCAGTTCGTCCCAGCGTGTGAGTACTTCATGCATGACCCTGAGGCTGGCGTCGTCGCGCATGTATTCCTCCCGGCTCAACAGCGCTTTCTGTTTGCTGTGCTCACGAAAACGATCAGCCCCCTGAAACAGCGGCAACCTGATTTCGGCGCGAGCCCACCATCGATCGTAATACTCCGGCAGGCCGACATCCTGATCCCAGTTCACGTCAGTATAATAGTACGAGGCCCTGAGTCCCAGGGTCGGGAAAAAACGGGCGCGATTCTGCGCCAGCAGCTTTTCCTGCAGGGTTATCCGCGCTCGGTGGACGCCGACAGTCGGACTATTGGTCAGCGCTTCAGTTACCAACAATTCGCTGACCTGCTCCTGGACCTTTTGATTGTCATAACGTGGAAACAGCCGTCGGTAGTCGCGCACCAGGTTCGGCTCGGCAAAAGCCACTGTGTCCAGCGTCAGTTCGCTATGTCCTGGAAGATTGAACAACGAGTTCAGCAACACGCCGGCTGCTACCAGGTCGTTATCGCCGCGAACGACTCTGGCGTCGGCTTCATGTCGATTCTGTTCCCAGCGAGTGACGTCTCGGCCGGGGTTGCCCTCGATTTCTCGTCGCGTGAAAGCCAACTCCAGAAAGCGGCTCACCCGATTGCGATCTTCCTGGTACAGCCCGAGGGCATCCCTCACCTGTAGATAGTTCAGATAGGCCAGGGTGACAGCCAGTTCCAGATCGAGTTGCGATTGACGCAGGTTGATCTGTTCGATACCACGACGCTGGGCCGCAGCTTGAATCGCGCGAATCGCTTCCAGCGAGAAAACGGTCTGGTCCAGATCGATCCCGGACTCGTAGCCGTCGGATGCTATGATGTTGCTGCCGTCAAAGTGAGTAATCGAAAACCGACCGTATAAGTGAGGAAGATATGCGCCATAGGCTTGTTTTGCCGCCTGGGCAGATGCCTCCAGGACGTCATAGCGGGCCAGGTGGGAGGGATTGGCATCGATAGCCTGGCGCAAGGCATCGTTGAAACCGAAATAGCGGCTGTCTTCAGTTGGGGGGGCGCGGACAATCCGGACCTCACGCTCCAGCGTGGTCGGGATCGTAACGCCGCACTGAGCAGCCGTTGCCTCGTTGATAGACAGTCCCGGAGGAACATCGAAAACCACCGGCAAGTCGGCCGGGGTGGCTCCCTCGATTATTTTCAGCAACTTGACGGCGGCCATCCGAGCCTGTGGAATCACCGAGAATCCGCTGTTGCCGGCCAGCGCTCCGCGCTGTACCAGATAAGCCCCCTCCCACACAAACGTGGGCATCTTGTCCCGTTTGGTCATGGCAAAGAACTCGCGGATTTTGATGCCGTCCATTGCCCACATCGGAAACAGATAAACAGCGTCGACTTTCCCGGCCAGACTGTGGTAGGCTTTGAAAAAGGCATAAGCGCCCTTATTGTCGTACCCTTCAGCCATGAGTACTTCAAAACCATGCTGCTCACCCAGCGACTGTAGTTTTGCCATTATATCGTTTTGCTCATCGCCGGTAGGGAAATACAGCACACCGAGACGCCGCACATTGATCAGTCGGGTCAAGGCGTCGATATCACGCGCCAGTTGTATCGGGCGCGCCTGTACCGTAAGATTCGGAGCGATCGGACGACCGCTTTTGTCCAGCAGTCCTTCAACCGCCGGGTCGACTCGATTCAACGCCACGATCGGTTTGTCGTACCCAGCCGCCAGCAGATCCTCCACCACCCACGGACCCAAAGCCACGACCATATCGGCTTCTTCGAGTGCAACCAACTCGGCCGCCAGAAGCCGACAACTGTCGCGTTTCCATTCAGCCATTTTGTATCCCTGCGGGATCGGTAGGATCTCGAAGCCCTCAGGTGATAACTGCTGCAGTTGATGACTGAACTCATCACGCAGGATGTCATGCTCGAGGCAGCGACCGGCCTCAAAGAACGCCAGGTTGATCCGTTTCTTCTGTTGGGCCACCGCCGTGAGAGTAAGAATTACCAGGCAAAGGCAAACCAGCGATATCAAACTATAAGTTTTCAAACTAAACATCGTATCCCATCATTTGGAGTTACTATTCATTGATGGGATAATAGTGAATTAGGCGCGACGGTTAAAGAAGAAATTGCGAAACCTGTTTCTACGGAATGATTTCGTGGACGGCAGATGTGGACATCTGCCGTTCACCCAAGGAGTGTCCTGTCCCTTATGTAGCGTGCTTAATGGTGTGCCTCCGTTGTGGCGATCTCACCTGTCTGCCCGGCACAACGCTTGAGATTGCCACGCTCCCAACGACACGAGTGTCTTTGGTCGCTCGCAATGACGGTCCTTGAGGCTTTTCACCAAGTTCTCGTAGAGCAGGATCCCTGTGATCCTGCCGAAATGTCATCCTGAACATTCCCCCCAACGTCATCCTGAGCATTCCCCTCAACGTCGTCCTGAGCGGAGTCGAAGGATGGCGCACCCTGTGGGCGAACACTGGATACCCCAAACTCACAAACGAAGTGCTGCTCCTGTCTAAGTTGTCTCTGTCAACAGAATACTGTTCACCAGTTCCGTGAGCTTCTCGGCCCGGTACGGTTTCCGCAGAAAATGTACGTTGGCCTTCAAATCCTCGGGGATGCTATCCCAGTCGGCGTTGTGCCCGCTGGAGATTATGCACGGCAGATCGGGGCGGGTTTGGCGTACCCGGCGTAGCGTCTCAACACCGGAAAGCCCCGGCATAGTCAAATCCAGAAGCATCAGATCGATCCGGTCGGACTGCTCGAAGCACTTCCTGATCCCCTCTTCACCAGACCAAGCCGTGATCACTTCGTAACCCTGTCGCTCGAGAATCTTGGTCGCGATGGACAGGATCATCTCTTCATCGTCAACAACCAGTACCTTCAAGACCATTCCCCCAAATGCTGGTAGCCGCGTGTTGGGCAGGGTTACCCCTTCGCGCGGCAAATCCCGATGTGTCGAGCACTACATAATAATATCGGAAAATCTCGTACAATGTGAACTCCTCAGATACATAAAACTTTGTACTTCATCAACCATGATATAACCTGATAATGGAGATTTGGTTCCCATTATACTCGAAAGTGATTAATTTCACAAAAGGATCAAAAATCGTTTGACATTGTTTGCCCGGTCGGTATATTTGCCAGTCAAAAATTGAGGGTGTATAAACGTGGCCCTCCTGGATTCACGACGCGACAAGAAGCCGAGCAGGTTTCTCAGGCAAACCGGTTTGTTGGCAACAGTACCGGCTATCCTGCTGGTGTCGCCATTATTAGGTTTTTTCGGCGGCCGTTGGGCTGACGACAGGTTTGGAACAGAGCCGTACTTGATGATCGCAGGGATTTTTCTCGGGTTCGGTGCGGCCGGAATAGAGACCTACAAACTGGTAAAGAAGGCAGCTAAGATTGAAGAAGAGGACAATGCCGAACAGTAACCTCGGACTTGATTTCCTGGCGCGCACACTTCGCACTATCGGCGTCGTCCTGCTTATCTTCCTGCCTTTCGGCGTTTACTATTTTGGTACCTATACCGCCTTGGCCGTTTTTTCGGGCGGGGTGTGGGGAATTGTCAACCTTATCTTTCTTTCTGCCGTGGTCCGTTCAGCGATCCGTCCCGAGGGCATAGATACCGCTCGACTGATCGTAGCCTTACTGGTGAAGTTTCCCTTGTTATATCTGGCCGGTTATGCGCTGTTGAAAGTGCCGCAATTCAGCCCTTTGAATCTGTTGATCGGGTTTTCGATTTGTCTGGCCGTTTTGGCGCTGAAGGCGTTGGGCCGGGCGCTCCTGGGGCTTGATAAAGGGCCGAACAAAAGCGATAATCTCGGTGAGGCGGTTCGATGATTCTCTACTACACCCATATTCTGGCCTTAGCCGGCGCGAAGCTCACGCCCTTCCTGATGATGATCGCCTCCGGCGGCGACAGTCAATCGGCCGAAGCAGGTGAGCACGAGGGCGGTCATGAAGGTCCGCCGCATCTTCCGAATCTGGTCGGGTTGATAACCGGCGGACACGGCTGGGCAAACGAATGGGTGAATGTCATTTTTGCCTTTGCCATCGCCATTTTCTTTATCATTATCGCCACCCGCGTCTACGCCAAACGTCAGATGATCCCCGGACCTTTTCAGAATGTGATCGAGATGCTGGTCGAGGGGATGTACAATTTCTTGTACACAATTCTGGGCAAAGAAGCCAGACGCTACACGCCGTATCTGGGGACTCTGTTTTTCTATATTTTGCTGATGAATTTCATGGGAATTATCCCGTTCGGACACTCCCCGTCGACGAGTATAAACATCACCGCCTCGCTCGCTATCTGCACGTTCTTTTATGCCCAGTACACTGGCGTCAAGCGGCTCGGCGTGGTCGGATATGCCGATCACTTGGCGGGACAACCTCGTGATGCCATTTCGTGGGCGTTGGTGCCAATTATGCTGCCCATGCATATCATCGGCGAACTGGCCAAACCGCTCAGCCTGGCTTTACGACTCTTCGGCAACATCACCGGCGAGGATGTTCTGGTGGCCGCCTTTGTGGGGTTGGGAGTTGCGGCGCTGGCCTTTACCGGGTCGCCCATCGGACTGCCGTTCAACGTGCCGTTCATTCTTTTGGGGTTGCTCCTGTCGACGATTCAGGCTTTGGTATTTACGTTGCTTTCGACCATTTATATTTTGATGATGCTTCCTCACGAGGAGGGGCATCACTGACAAACGAACAAGAAGAGAGTAGTAACAACAATATAGCTTCAGCTATTTGGAGGAAATGATGGATTACCAGTCGATGTTGTCATTAGCGCTGCCGTTTGGTGTGTCTCTGGCTGCGTGCGGTTCGGGTTACGGATTGGGTCGCGCCGTAGGTTCCGCGATGGAAGCAATCGGTCGCCAGCCTGAGGCCGCCGGCAAGATTCAGACAGCCATGATTATTGGCGCCGCCCTGATCGAGGCTCTGACAATTTACGCTTTGGTGGTTTTCTTCATTCTCCAGGGAAAGATCGGCGGCTGAGTCTGCCCAACCGGTCTTACTGGACAGGACGAAAACACCTTATACATTAGGTAGAATAATGGATCTGCAGTGGCAGCAATTGCTGACACACCTGGTCGGCTTCGTAATAACCGTCTGGATTCTCAAGCGCTACGCCTGGGGGCCGTTGTTGGCCATCATGGAGGAGCGTCGCAACAAGATCAAGCAGGAATTCGACAATATCGAAGTTGAAAAGACCAAGGTGTCTGAGTTGACCGCCGAGTATGAGGCAAAGCTGAAGGATATCGATGCCGAACGCCGAGCCAAACTAGTCGAAGGCGTCAACGAGGGGAAGAATATCGCTGAAAAAATCAAGGCCGAGGCGCGTGACGATGCCACCCAGATAAGCATCAAGGCCAAAGATGAACTCGAACGCGATGTCGCCAAGGCCAAAGTTCAACTCAGGAACGACATGGTTACGATGACTATCACCGCGGCCGAGAAGATCATCAACGAGAAACTTGATGATCCCAAGCATCGTGAGTTGATCGGCAATTTCATTGATAATGTGGAGAAAGCGTAAAGCGACGTGTTAGCCCAGGAAGTTGCCAAGAAATACGCCGGCGGTTTGTTCTTGTCGGTTAAGGAGCGCGGCCTGGTCGACCAGGCGCACGATCAACTTAAGGATCTCAAGGATTTCCTGACCGATGATCCGACCCTGCTCAATTTCCTGATGGCGCCGCACGTGCTTGACGGGCATAAACTGGACCTGGTGCGCGACGTTTTCACCGACCGAATAGATCGGCTCCTTGTAGAGTTCCTGATCGTGTTGGTCGATAAGCATCGCATCGGCTACCTACATGAGGTCATCGGTGAGTTCATTCGGCTGGTTAAGGCCGAGCGCGGCATTGCGCTGGTGACGGTGATAACGGCGGTGCCGATCTCCGCCGAAGAGCGGAGCAGGTTGGTTGACAAACTGGCGGCGCGCACCGGCATGACAATTGAGTTGGAAGAGAAGACCGATCCGGGCATTATAGCCGGTATGATTATCATCCTGCACAACGAGATCATCGACGGCTCCGTCAGACGCGGACTGGATGTTCTCCAGGGCCAATTGGCCAAAGTGCGCGTACATTGAACCCGCTAAGGGTTTGTTCGGTAATTGTGAAGAATATAGCTGTGTAACGATAGGAGTTCGATGATGGGTCTCAACCCGGAAGAAGTATCATCGGTTATCAAGAAAGAGCTGGAGAAGTACGAAACCAAGCTCGAAATGGAGTCGGTCGGCACCGTACTCCAGGTGGGTGATGGTATCGCGCGAATCTGGGGTCTTGAGGACGTCCAGATGTCCGAGCTGATTCAGTTCCCCGGCGACGTTATTGGTTTGGTGTTGAACCTCGAAGCCGACAACGTTGGCGCCGCCATTTTCGGGAGCGATACCCATATTCACGAAGGCGATACCGTCAGGCGCACCGGCAAAGTGGCCAGTGTTCCAGTCGGTGAAGCGATGTTGGGACGGGTGGTCAATCCGTTGGGTGAGCCGCTGGATGGCAAGGGACCGATCGTAACCGACAAGTTTCGCCCCATTGAAGGACGCGCTCCCGGCGTCATCGAACGCCAGCCGGTGAAAGAACCGCTACAAACGGGACTTAAGGCGATCGACTCGATGATACCGATTGGCCGTGGTCAGCGTGAGTTGATCATCGGCGACCGCCAGACCGGCAAGACGGCGCTGGCTATTGACACCATCATCAACCAGAAAAATTCCGGCGTGAAGTGCATCTACGTGGCCATCGGTCAGAAATCTTCGACGGTGGCGCAGGTGGTGCAGATTCTGGAGAAGTACGGCGCAATGGAGTACACAACCGTGGTTACGGCCAGCGCCACTGATCCGGCGCCGCTGCAGTACATCGCACCCTACGCCGGCTGCGCTATGGGTGAGGAGTTCCTGTACAACGGCCAACATGCCCTGTGTATCTACGACGACCTCTCCAAGCAGGCCCAGGCGTATCGTCAGTTGTCGCTCTTGCTGCGTCGCCCGCCGGGACGTGAAGCCTATCCGGGCGACATCTTCTATTGCCACTCCCGTCTGCTGGAACGGGCGTCCAAACTCCATGACGATCTCGGCGGTGGTTCGCTGACGGCGCTGCCGATCATTGAGACTCAGGCCGGTGACGTTGCCGCTTATATTCCGACCAATGTGATTTCGATCACCGACGGGCAGATTTTCCTCGAGGGAGAGTTGTTCTTTAGTGGTATTCGCCCCGCCATCAACGTTGGTATCTCGGTGTCACGTGTCGGCGGTAATGCTCAGGTAAAGATGATGCGACAGGTGGCCGGTTCGCTGAAGCTTGACCTCGCTCAGTACCGTGAGTTGGCTGCCTTCACCCAGTTCGGCTCCGATCTCGACGAGGCCACCCTGAAGCAACTCAACCGCGGTGAAAAGATGGTGGAACTGCTCAAACAGGGCCAGTATGTCCCGGTGCCGGTAGCACGGCAGGTTATGGTTATCTGGGCCGGCACCAATGGCTACCTCGATGACATCCCGACCGACGCCATCCTACGTTTTGAGACAGAGTTTTTGGCCTTCTGTAAGCAGAAGTATCCCGATATCGAACACACAATGGACCAGGAGAAGAAAATCTCGGACGAACTGGGCGCCAAGCTGAAGGCGGCCGTGGAGGAGTTCAAACAGCAGTTCAAGGCCTGAGGGTTGTGACCACCTGGTGAAATGAGGATTTCAGTAAGACGTACTTATGGCGACGCTGCGTGAAGTAAAAAAGAGAATCCGCACGGTAATCTCGACGCAACGGATTACCCGCGCGATGGAGATGGTGGCCGCGGCCAAATTGCGGCGCGCTCAGCAGCGTATTGAGCAGGCCCGTCCGTATGCTCAGAAGATGGACGAGATGCTCAGCCATCTGGCGGCCGGTTCCACCGGTGAGATCATCCATCCCTACTTTGAGCAACGGGAGATCAAGAAGCGTACGCTGGTGGTGGTCACTTCCGACCGCGGCTTCTGCGGATCATTCAACTCCAATATCATCAGGCGCACCGGCCAATGGCTCGGCGAGAATGACACTGTTGAGCAGGAATTTGTCACCATCGGCAAGAAGGGTAACGACTTTTTCAAACGGCGCCCGACACCGATCACCCGTTACTGGGGTGACTGGGGCGGCACTTTGGACTATGATCGCGCAAAAGAGATTGTGTCGTTTTTGACTAATCGCTTTGTCTCGGGAGAAACTGATCAGATCAGCATAGTGTACACCCGGTTTGTGTCCATGGCCAGGTACAAGGTCATCATGCAGGACTATCTGCCGATCCCGCCGCCGGAGATACCGGAGGATCCTAACGCTGGTGAACAGATGGCAACCGAGTATATCTTTGAGCCGGATGCTGAACAGATCTATGCGGCTTTGATGCCCGGTTATGCCACGACTAAGATGGTTACGGCGCTGGCCGACTCGTTCGCCAGTGAACATGGCAGTCGGATGATCGCCATGAATGCCGCCACCACTAACGCCGGTGATATGATCCAGTCTTTGACTCTGGATTACAACAAAGCTCGTCAGGCGCAGATTACCAAGGAGTTGCTGGAGGTTGTCTCCGGCGCCGAGGCGCTCAAGGGTTAGCTCGATACGAAAGTAAGTTTTTTTGACATAACGGAGTTCGCTTCATGGCAGAGAATATAGGCAAAGTTGTTCAGGTGATCGGAGCTACCGTCGACTGCAAGTTTCGCAGCGACTCCCTGCCTGACATCTTGAACGCTATCGTAATCAAAGACGACGAGAAGAAAATCAACCTCACCATCGAGGTGGCCTTGCACATCGGCGACAACATTGTGCGCTGCGTGTCGCTGGCCTCTACCGATGGTCTGGTGCGTGGGATGTCGGCGGTCGACACCGGCCAACCGATTGCTGTCCCGGTGGGTAAAACCTGCCTGGGCCGGGTCTTCGATTTGCTGGGTCGTCCCATCGACGGTAAAGGCGACATCCCCGCCGACGCCAAACGCAGCCCTATCCATCGCGCGGCGCCGGCCTTTGACGAACAAGCCACCTCGGCCGAAATGTTTGAGACCGGCATCAAGGTGATCGATCTGCTGGAGCCGTACCTCAAGGGCGGCAAGGTCGGCATGTTCGGCGGCGCCGGAGTCGGTAAGACAGTTATCATCCAGGAACTGATCCACAATATCGCCACTGAGCACGGTGGTTACTCCGTTTTCTGCGGTGTTGGTGAACGTACCCGTGAAGGCAACGACCTCTATCTCGAGATGAGTGAGTCCGGCGTTCTTGAACGTACCGCGATGGTCTTCGGGCAAATGAACGAACCGCCCGGCGCTCGTCTGCGCGTCGCGCTTTCCGGTCTTACAATGGCCGAGCACTTCCGCGATGAAGAGCACCAGGACGTGCTGCTCTTTATTGACAACATCTTCCGCTTTGTGCAGGCCGGCTCCGAAGTATCGGCGCTGCTGGGACGTATGCCCTCGGCGGTCGGTTACCAACCGACGCTGGGCACTGAAATGGGCGGCCTTCAGGAGCGCATCACCTCGACGCGCGCCGGTTCGATTACCTCGGTGCAGGCCATTTATGTGCCCGCCGACGACCTGACCGACCCGGCCCCGGCGACAACTTTTGCGCACCTTGACGCCACCACCGTCTTGTCGCGTCAGATCGCCGAGTTAGGCCTCTATCCGGCGGTGGATCCGCTCGACTCGACTTCACGCATTCTCGATCCGGCTGTCGTCGGCGAGGAACACTACCGCGTGGCGCGTGAGGTCCAGGTGATTCTGCAGAAGTACAAAGACCTCCAGGACATCATTGCTATCCTCGGTATGGACGAACTCTCCGAAGAGGACAAACTGGCCGTGACACGCGCCCGCAAGATACAGCGTTTCCTGTCCCAGCCGATGTTTGTAGCCGAAGCGTTCACCAACAAGCCGGGTGTGTATGTCAAGGTCGATGACACCGTCAAGGGCTTCGACATGATCATCAAAGGTGAGCTCGACCATATCGGCGAGCAGTCCTTCTTCATGGTCGGCGGTATTGACGAGGTTCTCCAGAAGCACGAACAAGGCATGAAGTAGGCGCCCATGTTTCGACTTTCGATCGTCACACCTGAGAAGACCTTTTACGAGGAAGAGATCACCTCGCTGGTGGTCCCCGGCACCGAGGGATACCTTGGTATCCTTTCGCACCACGCGCCGCTGATCACCGCCCTCAAACCGGGTATGATCGAGTTTCGCGACGCCGATGACAAAGTGAGAATCACCGCCGTGTCGGGAGGGTTCTTAGAGGTCTCGCACAACGTCGCGACGCTTTTGGCCGATGCCGTGGAGTGGGCCGATGAGATCGATGTTGAACGCGCGCAGGTTGCCTACGACCGCGAGAAGAAGCGCCTGATCTCAGCCGGTGCGGGCGAGACCGATATCGATTTGCCATCGGCGCGCGCGGCTCTCGACCGCGCCTCCAACCGCCTGCGCATCGCCAAGGAGCACGGCCGGAAGAAGTAGACGGCTCGCGAATAGAGAACTCGAAAACTGTGCCCGGCAGATGTCTGCATCTGCCGGGTTTTGTTGTTGCCATGCAAACGTGGCCCGGACCTTGGGGCTTGTTGACAAACCCCGAGAGCCGTCATTGCGAGGAGCGAAGACACTCGTGTCGTAGCGACGCGGCAATCTCAATTCGTTGGCAGACTTGGTGTATGAGATTGCCGCGCTCCCTTCGGTCGCTCGCAATGACGAGAAAAGGACCTTTTTCAACAAGCCCCTTGGTCCGGGTGTCAAACCCCGCAATGCCCGCCAAGAAACCCGGACGAACGTCCGGGCCACACAGGCCAGGCGTATTATCAAAACAGACATAGGCTTGCAGCGAAATGGGTTCGTTTTGTGTATTTTCGTATTCGCTTAACAGGATCGGTGGTGATTGCGAGGCATCCCGATAATGGTGTTCGCCGTGGCGAACACCCTACTCTTCTTTATTGATGGTTGTGCCTGAGCGTTTTGTGAGGAATTGGTGGTGTTCTTGTGAGTGTCCGGTGAATCGAAACCCTGACCCGCAGGGTTGCCCAGTTTCGTAGGTCAGGAGGCCTGTCCTCCTGACGATTCAGGCTGACAGCCGAAGAACAGCGCGAGGCGCTGTGTCAGGACCACAGTCCGCCGCGGCGGACTGACCTACTGGATTGCTTGCGGGTCACCCACCCGCCCACATGGGGCAGACCGGGAGGTCTGCCGCCCACACAACGAATTGAGATTGCCACGGCACGCAAGGCGCGCCTCGCAATGACGTTGACCAGGGTTTGTCAACACTCCCTAACGTCCGAACCACCCCGTGGCATTCTCATACAGGCGCGGTAGACGGGGACGTCCACCGCGCACGAGACACTCAGGCTCAGCCCCCACTCCCCCTAACCCATTACCCTGCAAACCCTTCTAAGGCTCTTTTTGCCTTGACTTTTGCGCCTATTTTGTATACTATTCGAGGCTGTGATAGTTGACTTTCGGGAATTTGAAACGTTCCCGGCACATAAGACTCTGGTGGCTGACCCGGAAAAGATTTCTCTGGATTTCGACGGGGTTCACGCCGTAGAAGAGGCAAAAGTCGACCTCGCCATCCAGAAATCCGGCGAGGAGTATTACTGCCAGGGTGAAGTCGCAGCCAAGGTGACGTTGGAGTGCGCGCGCTGCCTCGCTTTGTTTGAAAAGGAACTGAACAATTCGGTCGACTTTATTGTTTGTTCCACAGACATGCACGACGCGCATCGGAAAGAAGCACTGGACCATGAGGACTATGTCCTGCTCGATCATCTCCAGCGCGCCGACTTGACAGAGATAGTCAGACAGGCAATCCTGCTGGCCGTGTCGTTGAAACCGCTTTGCTCAGAGGACTGCAAAGGTCTCTGTGCTCAGTGCGGGAAAAATCTCAACGAGGGTCCGTGCGGTTGCGAGACAGAAGTAATTGATGAACGCTGGGCGGCGTTGAAAAAGCTCGCGCCCACCCGGCAAGAATCGGATAAGAAGCAAGGAAACATCGATGGCACTGCCTAAGAGAAGACATTCGCGGGCCAGAGGTCGCAAGCGTCGCACTAACTGGAAAATCACGACGGTCAACGTGGTGGAATGCGCGCACTGCCACCAGGCGCGGCTACCGCATCATATCTGTCCGCAATGTGGATACTACGACGGTCGCGAAGTGTTTGCGCCCGGTCAGGAGTCGTAGCGCTTCGTCGACACCAACAACTGAGCTAACCGGAATCGGAGTTTGATGACGGGTTCAAAGCGTCATAACATTGTTCTGGATGTGATGGGCGCCGACAGCGGCGAAGAGAGCATCATCGACGGCGGCGTGGAAGCTGCCAAGAGTGCTGGTGACTCTCTGCACGTAACGCTGGTCGGCCGTCGCGAGATTATCGAACGACGCCTTCAGGCACTGCCGGAGATACCCGCCAACATCTCTATCGAACATGCCGACGAAGCGGTGCCGATGGAAGTCTCGGCGTCCGAGGGTGTTCGTATGCGCGATAGCTCCATCCGCGTCGGTCTGAAACTTCTGCGCGATAAAAAGGCGGACGGCTTCGTTTCGCCCGGCAATACCGGCGCTGTCATGGGTACGTCTCTGTTGACTCTGGGCCGCATGGAGGGCGTGAGCCGTCCGGCGATAACTTCCGTTTTTCCCACCTGGACCGGCCGACCGACCGTGGTCCTTGATGTCGGCGCCAATGCCGACTGCAAACCGACACACATTTCACAGTTTGCGGTGATGGGTTCGGTATACTACTCGGTGGTATTCGGTCAGGAGGCTCCGCGGGTCGGGTTGATTTCGATCGGCGAAGAACGCAGCAAAGGGAACGAGCTTATTTTCAACGCGCTGAAACTGTTGAAGAACTCGAAGATCAACTTTGTCGGCAATGTCGAGGGGCGGGATATCCTCTCCGGTACCGTCAATGTCGCCGTGACCGACGGTTTCACGGGTAACATACTTCTGAAGTTTGCTGAGTCAATTCGGCCGATGCTGGTCAAGTCGATGCAGCGCCAAGTCCAGACCAATATCTTCTCACGTGTCGGCGCTACGCTGCTCTTGCCGTTTCTGCGCAGGATGCGCAACTTGTTCGATTATGAGGAAGCCGGCGGTGCGCCGCTCCTGGGTGTTGGCGGTGTCGTGATCGTTTGCCATGGCGCTTCCAACTCCCGCGCCATTTGCAACGGCGTCCGGCTGGCACAAAATCTGGTATCAAAGAATCTGCTGAAACGTATCAAGGACGAACTGGTAACAAACCATTTTGGACGGACCAATGGCACAAAAGATGAGAGCCAAAATAATCGGAACGGGATCATTCGTGCCTCCGCGGCGAATGACCAACGCTGATTTCGAGAAAATAGTCGACACCTCGGACGAATGGATCGTCAGCCGCACCGGTATCCGGGAACGACGCATCGCCGATAACGGCATAAGCACTTCGGATATGGCCGTTGCGGCGCTCCGCCAGGCGATCGACATGGCGCAGTGTCCCCACGATGAAATCGACGCCATCATTGTCGGTACCATAACCCCCGACTACCGCCTCCCCTCGACAGCCTGCGTGGTCCAGGAAAAAATGGGTTTCCCCAACGCCGTCGCCTTTGATGCACTGGCTGCCTGCACCGGCTTCATCAATGGACTGTCCATAGCTCGCGCATTCATTGAGACCGGCACCTACAAGAAGGTGGCGGTGATAGGCGTGGAGAGACTGTCGAGCATCACCAACTACAAGGATCGCAACACTTGCGTATTGTTCGGAGACGCCGCTGGCGCGGCTATAGTCGCCGGCGATACCAACGGCCGTGGTATCCTCTCGACATTCATGAAATCCGCCGGCAACCTGCGCGAACTGCTGTGGATGCCAACCGGCGGTACCCTGAATCCGTACACGGCCGATTTTACCTATGACGGTTCGGACAAGCTTACAATGAACGGCTCCGAAGTCTTCAAGGTGGCCGTACGCCAGATGTGTGACGCCGCCTTTCGGGTGATCGATAAGGCCGGCCTGGAACCGTCGGATATCTCGCTGGTGATACCGCACCAGGCCAACATGCGCATAATAGATGCCCTGAGAAAACGACTCGGGGTCACCATGGATAAAGTAGTCTTGAATGTCGAGAAATACGGCAACACCTCCTCCGCCTCGGTGCCCCTGGCGCTTGACGAAGCCAACCGCGCCGGGAGAATCAAGCCGGACGATCATGTTCTGATGGTGGCGTTCGGCGGCGGACTTATTTGGGGCGCTGCCCTGGTGAGGTGGTAGGCAGATGAGTAAAACGGCACTGTTTTTCCCTGGGCAGGCATCGCAATACGTCGGAATGGGTCGCGATCTCTATGAGGCGTCACCTCGGGTGCGCGAACTTTACCAATTGGCTTCCGATGAGATCGGCGTTGATCTCGCGAACCTTTCGTTCGAAGGTCCGGCCGAGGAACTCAAGCGAACCCGCTTCACCCAGCCGGCCATTCTGGTTCATTCGCTGGCTGTCCTGACCATACTCAAAGACAGTTTGCCGAAATTCGACTATGCCTGCGGTCATTCGCTGGGTGAGTACGGCGCCCTGGCCGTGGCCGGAGTAATGTCCATAGAAGATGCCATCCGCGCCGTGGTCAAGCGGGCCGACCTGATGGAACAGGCGTGCCTGTCCCAGCCAGGCACGATGGCCGCTCTGATGGGTCTTGATGAGAATCAGGTTGAAGAGGTTTGTCGAAAGGCCTCATCCAAAGGCGTTGTGGTGCCGGCCAATTTCAATTCCAAAGTGCAGATCGCAATCTCCGGCGCCGTGGCAGGCGTGGAACATGCTGTCGAACTGGCCAAGGAAGCCGGGGCCAAGAGAGCTATGATCCTCGAGGTCGGAGGTGCTTTTCATTCGCCCTTGATGGAACCGGCGCGCCATGGTTTGGAGAAGTATCTCTCCGGCCTGACGTTCCTCGCGCCCAGGGCGCCGGTGGTCGCCAACGTTACAGCCGAACCTGCGGCCACACCTGATGACGTAAGAGACCTGTTGGTGCAACAGGTAACATCGCCGGTGCGATGGTCACAGACAATGAACTACCTTCTGGCTAACGGTGTCGGGCAGATAATCGAGATCGGCCCCGGACGCGTTCTTAGCGGACTGGCCAAGCGGGACATGCGTCCCGAACAATCGTTAACACTCGACAAGCTGACCGATATTGAATCGTTCGTGGCCGTGACGGCCTGACACTGTGTCAACGGAATGACGAGGGATCTATGAATTTTGAGAACAAGACGGCGCTGGTGACCGGCTCCGCCCGCGGTATCGGCCGAGTGATAGCCCAAAGTTTCGCAACCGCCGGCGCCAACGTGGTCATCAGCGATGTCGACCAGGCTGCCTGTGAGAAGACAGCCTCGGAAATCGGAGGCGCCGCTATCGCCTGTCGCGCCGATGTAACCAGCGCCGATGATATCGACCAACTGTTCAAGACCGTTACCGACAAGTTCAAACGCATCGATATTGTCGTAAATAATGCCGGTATCACGCGCGATGGTCTCATGATCCGAATGGATGAAAAGGACTGGGACACGGTACTTGACATCAATCTCAAAGGTGCCTTTCTTGTCACCAAATCGGCCGCCCGGATTATGATGAAACAACGTTACGGTCGTATTGTAAACATCAGTTCGGTGGTCGGTTTGACCGGTAATGCCGGGCAGGCGAATTATTCCGCCTCAAAGGCAGGGTTGATTGCGTTGACGAAGACATCAGCCAAGGAACTCGGCTCGCGCGGTGTTACAGTAAACGCCGTCGCCCCGGGATATATCGAAACGGAGATGACGGCTGCTCTGCCTGAGGCTGCGAGGGAATTTTTTCTGAGTAAGGTTGTGCTGGGTCGTCCCGGCACACCGGAGGATGTCGCTCGGGCGGTGCTGTTTCTGGCATCTGATGAAGCGGCTTATGTAACCGGGCAAGTGTTGGCCATAGATGGCGGAATGATGATTTCGTAAATCCGACTTTTAAGAAAGAGCGTAGCTAATACAAGGAGTATCCAATGTCAGTTGAAGAAAAAGTCAAGGAACTTATCGTTGAGCAACTGGGTGTTGAAGCCGGCCAAGTCACGGAGCGGGCCAAGTTCGTGGAGGACCTGGGGGCTGACTCCCTGGATACCGTTGAACTTGTGATGGCTTTGGAAGAGGAGTTTTCCATCGAGATCCCTGATGAGGATGCCGAGAAAATAACCTCCGTCGGCGACGCCATCAGTTACATCAACGACCACGCCGAAGAGGCGAACTGACGCCGATTACGTCATTATGAGTAAGACTGTAGACCTTAGGAGGGTTGTCGTTACCGGCATGGGGGGGGTAACCCCTCTGGGGAACAGTGTCGAAGAAACCTGGCAGGCGCTGCTGGCGGGTAAATCCGGCATCGGATTGGTAACACGATTCGATGTTAGCGACTATACCACCAAGGTCGCCGGTGAGATCAAGAACCTCGACACCTCCGGCGTGATCGAGAAGAAGGAATTGCGCCGGATGGACTTGTCCGAACAGTACGCCATAGTCGCCAGCGAGCAGGCGATTCAAGACTCCGGGCTTGATCTTGAGGGTATCGATCACGATCGCTGCGGCGTAGTGATCGGTTCCGGTATTGGTGGCATTTCGACCTTTGAGACCCAACATGAACGCCTGCTTAAGGGTGGACCCGGCAAAGTATCGCCGTTCTTCATCCCTATGATGATAATCGATATGTGCGCCGGGTTGGTATCGATACGCTACGGTTTTAGGGGACCCAACTACGCGACGGTTTCCGCCTGCGCATCATCGGCTCATGCCATATCCGACGCCTTTAAGATCATCCAACGCGGTGAGGCCGATATCATGATCGCAGGAGGCGCCGAGGCCACAATAACACCTACTTCCATGGCCGGTTTCTGTCAGGCGCGCGCCATGTCCACTCGCAATGACGAACCGGAACGCGCCTCGCGACCGTTCGACAAGGAACGCGACGGCTTTGTCATGGGTGAAGGGGCCGGTATCATGATTCTCGAATCGTACGAACATGCCACCGCCCGGGGGGCACGGATGCACGGCGAAATCCTCGGTTCCGGTATGACTGCCGACGCTCATCACATGACGGCGCCTCACCCCGAAGGCTACGGTGCTCGCCGGGCCATGGCCGCAGCCCTGAAGGATGCAGATCTGACCCCGGACAAAATCGATTACATCAACACTCACGGAACCGCCACCGACCTGGGCGACATCACTGAGACCAAGGCGATCAAGTACGTCCTTGGTGACCACGCTTTCGAGATCCCATGTAACTCCACCAAGTCGATGTCGGGACACCTGCTGGGTACAGCCGGCGCCATCGAGGCCATTATTGCCATCAAGTCGATCAACGATGGCGTTGTCCATCCCACTATTAATCTCGACTATCCCGATCCTGAGTGCGACCTGGACTACGTGCCGGAAGGGAAGCGGGAGGTATCGCTGGACTACGCGTTGTCAAACTCGTTTGGCTTCGGCGGACACAATGTCACTCTCGTTATCGGCCGTCTGAATAGCGACAGATAGATTGATGGGTCTGTTTGACAATATCAAGAAGCTGATAGGTATCGCAGCCACGAACGGTTCACACAGGCTGGATCTGAACGCGGTTCAGGACTTGCTCGGGTATCACTTCCGCGACGAGAACTTGTTATTGCTCAGCCTCACCCATCGCTCCTTCTCTCGATTCGATCAGGGTCATTCACCTTCCAACGAACGTCTGGAATTTCTCGGCGACTCGGTCCTCGGGTTGGTGATTGCCGACCAGCTTTTCAGGGACGATCCCGATCTTCGCGAGGGTGAACTGACTCAGACAAAATCGAAGTTGGTCAACGAAACGGCTCTGGCCGACGTGGCCAGAAGTATCGGTTTGAACCAATATCTGCGGCTGTCACCGGAGGAAGAAAAAGCCGGCGGTCGCAATCGTTCGTCAATTGTCTCTGATGCTTTTGAGTCGATAATTGCGGCGGTGTATCTTGATGGCGGTCTCGATGCCGCACGTGATGTCATCCTGCGACTGATCTACTCCCGTCGTGGTGACCTGGCCAATTCATCGGCCCAGCGCAATTTCAAGGGTGAACTGTTGGAGTATACCCAGTCGCTCGGCGAAGGCGCCCCACGCTACGATGTAGTGTCTGAAGCAGGTCCCGACCACCGCAAGAAATTCAACATCGTTGTCATCGTGGCCGGTCGCGAGGCAGGCTCCGGGATCGGTTCCTCCAAGAAAGAAGCCGAACAACACGCCGCCGCTGAGGCACTCAAACAGATCGCACACTCATAGACTCCTTCCTTCGCGCCGACATGCATCCGGGTGGATCACCAACAGCTTGAAGCTCCCCTCTTTTACACGCGACAGATCCTGAAGGATACCCTCAATCGTCGGACAGGCCTAAGATCCCTTGACCATTGGATCCTTACTTGCGGATAACGCCCGATGCCGTTCGCGAGTCATCCGGTGAGGACCGCAGGCTGCAACGTGTGTCCATGCATGTGGGGATGCATCTTTTTCACAAGACGCACGCATGAATCTCTAAATAGATATTGTTGCATCTTTTTTATATTGACTTGTTCATCAAATTTTCGTTCATGGGTGCGGTTTGAATAAAGTGAATGTGTCTGATGGGTCCTCACAGCAGTCACGCTTGGAATGTCTATCGGACGACAACTGAATCGTGAACCTTTTGTCAGGAGCGTTGGCCAATGCGCAAAGCAACCAGAAAGAAACCAACTCGTAAAGCGGCCCCCAGAAAAACCACTCGCAAAGTGGCCGCCAAGCGCAAAACCGTCAGGAAAAAGGCCGGTCGTCCCGGAGTGAAACCGTGGAGTGCCGCTGAGCTCAGCATGCTCAAGAAGGCCTACAAGACGGAGACGGCGACCGCCGTCGCCAAGAAACTGAGAAGGACGGTATCGTCGGTCAAGGCGAAGATTCGCGTCCTGGGTATTAGCAAGCCCAAGTCTGCCCGCAAGGCCGCACCGAAGCGGAAAGTCACTCGCAAGGCTGCTCCCAAGCGGAAAGTTACCCGCCGGGCCAAACCGAAGAAGGCTGTTGCTCGCAAGCCCGCTCGCAAGACCGTGGCCAAAAAGAAGACGGCCGCCGAGAGGAAACCGGCTCGCAAAAGACGCTAATGAGATCGTCTGTAGATCTCACTTCTTTGTATTAGTACTTATGGTTGAAAAGCCCGTCTGAAGGCGGGCTTTTCTTGTTGTGCCAGGACCATCCCGGGGCGGCAACCCTTGACAAACGAGACTGATTGTAACATATTCGCCCGACGACAGCAGCCGAGATTGCATGACCATCTATAGGAGTTCAAATGAACATAGTAGTCTTAGTAAAGCAGGTGCCGGAGATAGCACTGATAAAAGTTGATGAAGCCGCGAACGAGGTGGTTCTGCCACAGGGGCCGGGTACGGTGAATCCGATGGACGAGTACGCCGTGGAGGAAGCCCTGCGCATCAAGGAGAAAACTGGTGGCAAAGTCAGTGTCATTTCCGTTGGAACCGAGCGGGTGGAATCGGCATTACGCGCCTGTCTGGCGCTCGGTGTCGATGAGGCCTATTTGCTTTCCGACGACACCTTCGCAGGTTCCGATCCGCAGGCGGTCGGTTGCATCCTCGCGGCCGGTCTCAAAAAGCTGGGTGAGTACGACCTGATCCTGGCCGGCAAGCAGGCAATTGACTCCGATGCCGCCCAGGTACCGACGGTGGTGGCGGCCAGGCTCGATTTGCCGCAAGCGATGTTCGTGCGCAAGTTTGAAGCGCTCGAAAATGGTCAGGCCACTGTGCAGCGCACTACCGAGGAAGGCTACGACCTGGTGGAACTGAAACTGCCGGCGGTGGTCTCAGTGGTGAAAGAAATCAACGAACCCAGATTACCCTCTCTGAAGGGAAAGATGGGGGCCAAGAAAAAAACTATCATTACCTGGACAGCCGCCGATTTGGACATCGACGGCGCCTCTGTTGGAGCAGCCTCGCTGACGAAGACGGTCAAAGTGTCGCCTCCTCCTCCGCGCCCGTCCGGCGAGATGATTGAGGGCGAGACACCCGAGGAAATTGCGGGCAAGCTTTTCGACAAACTCCGAGAAAAACAAGTAATCTGATAAAATGGCCGCCTTCGGGCGGCCTTTTTTCTGGTTATTCCGGCGTTATCGAGGAAAAACAACCGGCGCTGTGGTTGGTTTGGTCGAGCGGCAGATGTGGACATCTGCCGGGCACGGAAACACCTCATCCTGAGCGGAGTCGAAGGGTGGCATGAAGTCTTGCAGGGCGGGTCCGTCTTCGAACCCGCCACTAGCGGCAGGTTTGAAGACAAACCTGCCCTACATTCACTGAGTAGCCGAGCGATGAGAACATTACGGCCAAAGTCAGTCATCTTTGATTATTTCATATTTGACACTATCGTGATCCTGCCGATATATTCGATTAGATGCTCTATAGTCGCAACAATTCAGTTAGGCGTCGCCGGGCCGTTCGCTTCGTGTCTTCAGTGCTGTGGCTGCTGGTGCTTCTGCCGTCGGTGGGCATGGGCGCCAACCTGATCGACTATGCCCTGAGCGACGTTCGGGTTCTGTATCTATTTGACAATGAAAGAACGATCGACTGGCCGACCTTGTACTATCTTAACGGTGAGTTTGCCTGCCGTATCGATTTGGTGACGCTGGAGCGACATACCCAGTTTCACGCTTCAACGACGTCGCTGCCAGAGCGTGAATTCTATGTGCACCACTATTATATTCCTGATGACAGCGCAGCCATGGATCTGGTGACGGCCGATCTGTTCGATGCTCGTCGTCCCGATCTGGCCATCCTCGGTCCTGCGGGAGATAACGAGGCGGTTCGTGATTTCAGACAGCATCTGATTGACCTTCCCTCGTCTGACTCACTTCTGTTCAACATTATCAGAATTCTTGAGCAATCCGACCATGAAACCGACAAACTCGGTCGATCAAAAACCGTGGTGCTCAACGTTCGAGAGGTGGCCCGACGCTACCGGGAACGGATGGATCGAGAGATACCTCGCCTGGTTGGCAGCTACTACACCGATGAGATCGGCGTGGGGATACTATCCCACTACCGCCTGGTGTCGTCTCGATTGAGCAACTCAGAAGCAAAGAGCGATTTCCTGGGAGGTATCAAGACCAACCGTCTGGAAAGCATTATCGATAGTCTCGAGTCCGAGGGTCCTCGCAAGAGCACCCTGTTGAAACAGGCGGGTCAGTTTCTCCATGATTTTGCTGCTGCCGGAGCGACTGACGGTGCGGATCGCGTTGATCTGCTTGTAAGTGGTTACCGAGCGGTGCAAGATCTCACTGCGGCGGCCGGGCATTCCACTGCCGACGTGCTCGGCGCTTATCTCCAACGAACCCTGCAGCGAGCCGAACGCGCCGCCCTGGACGCGGTCGGCCTCAGTTGGGAGGGACGAATCAGTCTGCGTGATTCCCCTCGCGGTCCCATCGCCAAGGTGGTGATGGCTGTCTCGGTCGATGGTCCCAGCGACGTCACCCTGACTTCGGTGGAGTTTCAACCGCCGGGTGAGACCGCAGCGGTCATACTCGACAGCGTGCCGCGCACAATCACGCCGCATCAATCGTATGTACGACAGTACCTGGTCGACATCGATCCCGTCCAGCTTGAGAGCAACCAGCCGGACTCGCTGACGTTCACTACCGTCGTTCATTACGCTCGTACGCCGCTCAGACTTTCACATAGTCTGCCGTTGAGGGAGATGCCGAATCTCAAAGTGCAGTTCGATCCCGACTATTTTGTCGTGCCGCCGGTGGCACAGCTTGATGTCGACCGAATCGTATCCTCCATGGCCTGGAATGTCGTCATAACCAAACCGCCCGACCTATCCGGTAACGTGCATATAAAGCTGGAGACCCCTCGCGGCGTGTTCGCCGGCGCTTACCGCACGGAACTCTCACTGGATGAGGGCGCCATTCGTCGCACGGTGCGCATCCCGTTCAGTATCTCCAATCTTCTCGAACAGGGTATCCACTTTCCAATTGTCTCGCTGGTGATCGACGGTCAGGTGGTGGCCGCCGATACCGGACAGATGCGCATTGCCTCCTGCGGCATCAGTAAAGCTCGCACTATTGCCTTCCTGCCCGATTCCACCGGATGGCTCGAGGATTGCCTCGGCATGACCAACGCCGCCATCCGGCCATTGACACGACGCGGCCTGATGACAGCCAACCTGTCCGCCTACAAAGTAATCCTGATCGGCTCGGGCGCTGCGCAGATTTACCGCGAGTTGCCGGACGCTCGCGACCGCCTGGAGGACTATGTCCGTCAGGGCGGCTCGTTGGTGACCTTCGGTCAGGACTATCGCTGGCCCAGGGACGTTCTGCCGTTTATGTTAGTGCCGTCTCTGGAGCGAATAAGCGGATCGGACATTACTGTTCCTATTCCTGAGGCTCGGATTCTCAGTAAGCCGCACAAGATTTCGATCGACGGTCTGATCCGGGGCTTCGGTCAGAAACGTAAAGTTGCGGCGGCCGTGGTCGCACCATCGGAAAAGGTGCTGACTACTCCGAGCGGAGCGGTGCTCTTGTCAGTGTCACGGCTCGGTGAGGGTCAGTTCATCTACTGCGGTTTGCCGTTGTTCGAAATGGTCTCACAGTTGAACCTGCAGGCGATACACCTTTTGGCCAATATCCTGAACTACTGAACAGCTTTTGTGTTATAATGATTCTTGAAGAGAGAGGCAGACTCGCTTAGTATGGACAGTAGCTTGTGAACGCAGACAAACAACCCCACCCTCCCGGCCCGTTCGACACCATCACCAAGTACCTGAGGCGTTACCGGGGATACCTGATCGCGGGCGGCGTTTGTATCGTTTGCAGCAACCTGCTGATCCTCGTCCTGCCCTATATCACCAAAATCATTTTTGACCTTCTGGAGAACAAGGGGACCGACAGCGAACGCTTGCACTGGGTGCTCGCGATGGTTGGACTGGCCATCCTGTCCGGTCTCTTTCGGTTTCTGACGCGGCGCACCGTCATCTGGATGTCGCGTCGGGTCGAGTGCGACCTGCGCGGCGAGATTTTCAGACACCTGCTGACGCTGTCCCCGTCCTTCTATGACCGCACCCGCACCGGCGACCTCATGGCCAAGCTGACCAACGATCTCGAAGCGATCCGTATGATGGTTGGTCCCGGCATAATGCATTTGAGCAGCACGCTGGTCACTTTTGTCGTGGCGCTGGCCTTCATGCTGTATCTTTCTCCGCGACTTACCCTCTACGCCCTGGGACCGATGCTGCTATTCCCGCTAATAGCCAACCGAGTGGGAAACATGGTGCACCGTCGCGCCATGAAGATACAGGAACATTTTTCGGTGTTAACGGCAGCGGTGCAGGAGAATATCGCCGGCGTACGAGTGATCAAATCATTTCGCCAGGAGGATAACGAGGTCGAGCACTTCAGATCCCTTTCGCAAAAGTACCTCGGACTCAACATGGATTTGGCTCGGCTGTACGCCATGATGGTTCCGCTTCTGATGACGCTGGCCTCTTTGCTGACACTGATCGCCCTTTACTTCGGCGGCCTCGAGGTCATGAGCGGGGCTGTTCCTCTGGGCACGCTGGTAGCGTTTTTTGCCTACCTGTCGATGCTCATCTGGCCCGCGGTGGCCTTGGGCTGGGTCGTCTCGCTCTATCAACGCGGCAAAGCATCGCTGGAACGCGTCAACCGCATCCTTGAAACTGAGCCGGTCATCCGCGATGAACCAGGTGAGCTGCACGTCGGTGAAATGCGTGGGCAGATCGAGTTCTCGAACCTCCGTTTCAGCTATAACGGTACCGAAGTACTCAGAGGGATCAACCTCACTATCGAACCGGGCCGGACAATCGGCCTGGTGGGGCGCACCGGTTCCGGCAAGACAACCCTGGTGTCGCTTTTGGCCCGAATGTATCCTGTCCCGCGCGGACAGTTGTTCATCGACGGCGTCGACATCAACGACTGGGAACTTTCGGCGCTGCGTGGGCAGATCAGTTTCGCTACCCAGGAACCGTTCCTGTTTTCGGCAAGTATCGGTGACAACATCCGCTTCGGCGCTGACAGCGCCACCGATGAAGCGATTGAAACAGCCGCGACGACAGCCGCTCTTACCCGGGACGTCCGCACTTTTCCCGACGGTTTCGGGACCATGGTCGGAGAGCGCGGCATCACTCTCTCCGGCGGCCAGAAACAGCGCACGGCCATCGCGCGCGCCATCGTTGCCGCACCGGCCGTGCTGGTGCTCGACGACGCCACCTCCTCGGTCGACACTGAGACCGAGGCGGAAATCAACCGGAATCTGGCCTCTGTCCTCGAGGGTCGCACTTCGATTATCATCTCGCACCGCATCTCATCGGTGAAGCAGGCCGACCGCATCCTCTATCTGGAGGACGGTCGCATCATAGAGCAAGGCAGCCATGACGAACTGGTGCAACAGGGTGGCCACTACGCCGATCTGTACCGTTCACAACTGCTGGCGGAGCAACTGGACAAGTTATGAGCGACGTCAACAACTACCACGAGGAAGAGGTGCTGGGCAAGGCGTATGATGCGCGGCTCATGAAGCGACTGCTCACCTACATTCGGCCCTACCGACGGTGGCTACTGCTGGCCGTTGTCTTTTTGCTTCTGGGTTCCTTGTTTCAGATATCTTTTGCTTTTATCACTCAGATTGCCATCGACGAGTATATCGGCAGCGGGGATCAGGCGGGTCTGCTGCGGATGGCGCTGATTTTCCTGGTGGCGGTCATCCTCGCTTCCGGCGCCGCCTATGCACAACTCTACATCACGCAATGGCTGGGACAGAAGGTACTGCACGATATCAGAATGCAGGTTTTCGCTCACCTCCAGAGTCTGCGGCTGAGTTACTTCGACAAGAATCCGGTGGGCCGACTGGTAACTCGCGTGACCAGCGATGTCAACGTGCTCAACGAGATGTTCTCATCCGGCGTCGTGGCCGTCATCGGTGACCTGTTCATGCTGGCCCTGATTGTCGGCGCTCTCCTCTACTACAACTGGAAACTGGCCCTGATAACTTTCGTTGTGCTGCCGCTTTTGGTCCTGGCGACCTTCCTGTTTCGCGCCAAGGTGCGACGCATCTACCGTGAGGTACGCACCAGGGTGGCCCGGTTGAACGCATTCGTGCAGGAACACATCACCGGCATCAGACTGCTGCAACTGTTCGTGAGAGAAAATCACACCTTTGATGAGTTCAACGATATCAATCGGGACTTACGGTCGGTACATTTTCGCGGCATCTATTATTACGCCATCTTTTTCCCGACCGTAGAAATAATCGGAGCCTTGTCGTTGGCGCTGCTGCTCTATTATGGCGGCGTACAAATCAACGAAGCCACCCTGACTTTCGGAGAGTTGGTAGCCTTCATCCATTTGGTCGAACGATTCTATCGACCCATTCGCGATCTGTCCGAAAAGTACAATATCCTGCAGGCATCAATGGCCTCGTCCGAGCGCATTTTCGCGCTTTTGGATACTGTCCCGGCCGACGGCGGTGGTGATGGCAACCATTCGCGTAGTTTCAAGGGGGGCATCTCCCTGGAGAAGGTCTGGTTTGCCTACAAACCTGACGAATGGGTGCTCAAGGACGTGTCCTTCACCGTCGAACCGGGCGAAAAAGTCGCGCTGGTGGGCGCCACCGGGGCGGGCAAGACCTCGCTGGTGTCGCTGTTGTACCGGTTCTATGATTACCAACGCGGATCGATGAAACTCGACGGCGTCGAGCTCACGGACTGGTCACTGGGGCGCCTCCGCTCGCATCTCGGTCTGGTTTTGCAGGATGTCTTCATGTTCACCGGTGACTACGCCGGAAACATTCGACTGCGTGACCAGAGGATCTCCGATGATGACGTGAAGCGCGCCCTTCATCGTGTCGGCTTTGATCGCTTCCTTGAGACCCTCCCGGATGGTATCCACACCGAGGTTCAGGAGCGCGGCGCTACGCTGTCGACCGGTCAGAAACAACTGCTGTCGTTTGCCCGCGCCCTTGCTTTCGATCCGGACATTTTGATTCTTGACGAGGCGACCAGTTCCGTGGATACTGAAACCGAGTTGCTGATTCAAAAAGCGCTCGATGAGTTATTGAAGGACCGGACGTCAATCGTGATCGCGCACCGGCTGTCCACGATTGAAAAAGCCGACAAAATCGTCGTGCTGCATCATGGAGAGGTCCGCGAGATAGGCACGCACAATGAATTGATTCAGCAGCCAGGTATCTATCAGACGTTATACCGGATGCAATACCAGAAGCCGGCCGGGCAGGAACCGTCACCGGCGGCCAAAAGCAAGTGAATATGTCACCAACGCGCAAGGACATAAGAGAACTCATTGATTTCGGCGCGCACCTGGCCCGTGAGGCCGGCGCTGTGCTTAAGCGTGGATTCAACCAGAGGATATCCGTTACTTACAAGGGTCGAATAGATCCGGTGACGCAGTTCGATCTCAAAGCCGAGAAACTGATTACTTCTCAGATCGCAAAGCGCTACCCGGATCATGCAATTCTGGCCGAAGAGGGTACGGATCGTAAGACAACTTCACCGTATCGTTGGGTGATCGATCCCCTCGACGGCACCGTCAATTTCGCTCATGGTTTCCCGGTGTACTGCGTCTCTATCGCTGTTGAGTACGATGAACAGGCTATTGGAGCGGCTGTCTACGATCCGGAGCGCGATGAGATGTTCACCGCCGGACAAGGGCTTGGCAGCCGTCTGAACGGACACAAGATCCACGTTTCCGGCGAAAATCGACTGGAACGCTCTCTTTTGGCCACCGGCTTCTCGTACAGTGTCCATACCGACCGCAAGAACAACCTCGGCCTGTTCGCCCGTATGGTCAAGAAGGCGCAGGCTGTCAGGCGTCCCGGTTCGGCGGCCATTGACCTTTGCTGGCTGGCCTGCGGGCGGATCGACGGTTTCTGGGAATTGTATTTGCATCCCTGGGACACGGCGGCGGCCAGGCTGATCGTCGAAGAAGCGGGCGGCCGGGTCACTCGGCTGTCGGGCAAACCGTTTTCGATCTTCGATCAAGACATCCTGGCCTCCAACGGCCACATCCACCGCACCATGCAAAAAGTGTTGACGGGGAAATAGGTCAACCTTCCACTGAACAACCTCGCATGCCGCTTCGTCTGTTCAGTTGACGCGATCAAGACATTTTGGTATATATTAGATAGTAATGGAAAACCGTGTTGCTCCGAACGGGAGGTGAGCGCATGTCGCGAAGTTTCTTCAAACCTGGTTTGTTTTGCATAGTGTTGTTGCTAGTTTCGTGCGGTGATGATGCCGGAGTTAACAATCAGGATACAATTCCGCCGGCCGCCATTCAGGATTTGCAGGCCAGCAGTCATTCAGATGGCGAGATTACATTGATATGGACGGCGCCGGGGGATGACGGCAATTCGGGCACGGCCTCGCAATACAAAATAGGCCTTTCGGAACAACCGATCAGCGACAGCAATTGGAATCATGTCCCTCTCTTTCCAGGACCACCAAAACCCAAACCAGCGGGGAGAATCGACGCGGTCGACATACCCGGGCTGGACTCAAACAAGGTCTACTACTTCGCTATCAAAGCCGTCGACGAAGTTGGGAATCACTCTGGACTTTCAAACATTGTCCATAGGGTCGCATCGCCGGCGGGGGATACAATTCCGCCGGCAACCGTAACCGATCTGGAGGTCACAGCGGTGTCCGAACAGAGTATCGCCCTGGCCTGGACTGCGCCCGGTGACAACGGCGACGTCGGCATTGCCCAGGAATACGAGTTGCGGGTAAGAGCAGGTGAAGAGTTTGAGTGGCGCCGTGCAGCGACCGTGACAAATGTTCCCCAACCGGACAGCGCCGGAAGAAGAGAATCGACGGTCGTTAGCGGTTTAGCCTCTGATAGCACGTATTCTTTTGCCATCAAAGCGTCCGATGAAGAAGACAACTGGTCGGAGCTCTCCAACGTAGTCGTGGCAACGACATTGATCTCAACCGATAGTGTTCCTCCATCGACCATTTCGGACCTACGCGTGATCGATTCTGACACCAGTCAATTGACATTAAGTTGGACGGCGCCGGGCGATGACGGCAACAGCGGAGTAGCCCATCAGTATGATATGCGCTACGCTGTCGGTTCTTCGCTCACCTGGGAAGTGGGCACCCTTGTGGCCGGCATTCCGTCACCACACGCTGCCGGTACCCCTGAGACCCTGATTGTGCCGGGCCTTGAGGAAGGGACATCATACGCTTTCGGCGTCAAGACTGTCGACGAGAACAACAACTGGTCGGAACTGTCCAATGTCGTTCGGCCCACCACGCTGTTTGATACAACCCCGCCAGACGCTGTCACCGACCTGCGAGTCACGGATTCGACTCACACTTCGGTAACCCTCACCTGGACTGCTCCCGGCGATGATGGAGCGTCGGGAACGGCTTGCCTTTATAGCCTGCGGTACTCTCTGTCTCCAATTGACGAAACAACCTGGCAGGCCGCTACCGAAGTGGCTGGCGTTCAGGCGCCGCAGGTCCCGGGTTCGATGGAGTCGTTCACTGTTAGCGGCCTTGGTAGTAATACGACCTACTACTTCGCGATCCGCGTCGCCGATGATAGAATGAACTGGTCACCTATCTCTGATGTAGTCGCCATCTATCTGACTCACCCGGTGATCTGGGAGAAAAACATCGGTGGAACCGGCGTCGATATCGCCAATGCTGTTGTCATATCGACCGGTGGCAGTATTATCATTGCCGGCCAGACCAACTCGATGGGAACAGGCAATTACGATGGCTATGTTGTGAAAATTGACTCCGACGGCAATGTTGCGTGGGAAAAGACATTCGGCGGACCGGCCGAGGACGTCATAAGCGATATTGTCGCAACTCCCGACGGCGGTTTCGCAGCGGTCGGTTTCACCAAGTCCGCTGGCGAGGGGGGAAACGACGGCTGGCTGGTAAGACTGAATTCCTCCGGGTCCAAAATGTGGGAGAAGACCTTCGGCACAGAAAGCCATGATTCTTTTCGAGATGTGTTGCAGACCAGTGACGGAGGTTTCTTTATGGCGGGAAACACCGGTGGCCGTGCCATCGTGGTCAAAACCGATGCCGCAGGAGTCAAGCAATGGGACAGCACCTACTATCGGTTGAGCAACTGTGGACCCTATACGCAATATGCCACCTCAGATGGAGCAGTGGTAATGGCAGACGGGTCGATTATTATGGCTTGGTCGGCATCGTATGACCGAGACTACGGCCCGAACGATTGTGCTCCCGTAACCGAGTGCTTATTCACCAAGCTGGACCCGCAGCACGGGGAAGTATATACGAGACAAGTCCATGCTGCCTCGTTCTTTAGCTACGTCGCTTGGGCGACGGGAACCATGGTTTCGACCGGCTCAGGTAGCTTCGCTATAGTCAGGTTGTCATCTGATGTTGATCGCAGGTTCTTCGAGATCTGGAATTCTGAGGGGGATGCACTGTGGCAGCAAAATGCTGGCCATTGGCTCGCTGACCCCGTCAGCGTAGTTCGATTAGCCAACCGTTCCTTTGTCCCGGTAGGGTTCACTCGTGGCTCGACGCGGCAAGCATGGTTTGGGCTGGTCAACTCATCCGGCGAGTTGATAGAGCAGTTCCTTATCGGTGGCGACGCTGACGACAGATTCCACGCTGTGGTGCAAACCCCCGACGGCTCCGTCATCGCCGTTGGCTACACGCTATCATTCGGCGAGTCTACCGACATCTACGTTGTCAAGATCCGACCTTAAGGGGTCCAATGTCGGGGGCAAGTTTTCTTGGTTTTCCGCATTCAAACTGCTATTTTTCTCTTTGGAAGCCGAACAATCTAACGCAAACACATTTGGATGCAAATGCCCAAACAGACCCTTATTAAATCCACTTCCGGTATCAGAGGCATTGTCGGCGCCGGACTTGACCCGCTCATAGCGACAAGCTATGGCGCTACGTTCGGTACTATGCTGAAAAACGGCAGGGTAGTAATCGGGCGCGACAGCCGTCCTTCCGGCGAGATGTTCACCCATGCCGTCGTTGCCGGGCTAATGTCGGTTGGGATCGATGTCGTCGAAATCGGTATCGTCCCCACCCCGACCGTGGAGATTGCCGTCAAAAAGTTGAAGGCTGCCGGCGGCATCTGTATCACGGCCTCGCACAACCCGGCGCCATGGAATGCTCTGAAGTTTTTTAACCACCTGGGCGAGTTTATAACTCCATCGCAGTATAAGAAGCTCGATCGTATCTTCAACGCCGGCAAGTTCGCTTACCGTCCAGCCGGTGAATTGGGTACTATCTACCAGCAGCGTCACTGGGTCGACGAGCATATTCGCATGACCCTCAAAGCCAAAGCGGTCACCAGGACGGCGGTCAGGAAACAACGTTTCAAGATAGTGGTTGATGCCATCAACGGCGCCGGCTCGGTAGCACTTCCGCAACTACTCCGCGCCCTGGGAGTCTCGGTCATCGAGATCAACTGCAAAGGGGACGGCAACTTCGTCCATGAGCCTGAACCAATCCCGACCAACCTGACCCAACTGAGCAAGGCGGTACGACGCCATAAGGCTGATCTGGGGATGGCTTGCGATCCCGACGCCGACCGGTTAGCACTAGTGGATGAAACTGGCCGCCCTATCGGTGAGGAACTTACGCTGACCATCGCCGTTAAGCAGGTGCTGTCAAAGATTTCGGGACCGACCGTTATCAATTTGTCGACCTCGAAAGTCACCGCCGATGTCGCTGCGGCTATGGGTTCAAAAGTGCACTACGCCAAAGTCGGCGAGGCCAACGTGGTGGAAACGATGCACCGTCGGCGTGCCGTCATTGGCGGTGAGGGGAACGGCGGCGTCATCTATCCGAGTTTTCACGCCGGACGGGACGCCCTGATCGCAGCCGCTCTGGTACTGTCGCATCTGGCTGCAGAAAAGAAAGGCCTGTCAGGTCTGGTGGAAACTTTGCCGACTTACTATACTATAAAGTCAAAAGCCCGGCTGCCCATTGATTTCAAACAGCGCTTGAGCCGATTTGAGAAAAGGATCGCGAGCGGGTTAATCGGGCAGTCGCGTCTGGACAGGCGGGATGGACTTCGTTTCGATTTCGACCGAGGCTGGTTGCAGATTAGATCATCGAACACCGAGCCGATTTTCAGGCTCATCGTTGAGACCGATGATGCGAAATTGAGTCAAGTTCTGTCGAAAAAAGTTATTGGACTCTTCAAATAGTACGAGGAAGACCGTATGTGCGGAATCGTTGGATATGTCGGACACCAGCAGGCCATGCCTATCCTGATAAGCGGTCTGAAGCGACTGGAATACCGCGGCTACGACTCAGCCGGCATTGCTTTGATGACCAAGGCCGGACTGACGGTGGCCAAAGAGGCCGGCAAGATAGCTTGTCTTGAAGAAGTCCTCGGCGACGTCGACTGCGACAGCACACAAGGAATAGCTCACACGCGCTGGGCCACCCATGGCGAACCGACTAAACTCAACGCCCATCCGCACACTGATGCCGACCATGAAATCGCGCTGGTGCACAACGGCATCATCGAAAACTATCGGACCCTCAAGCAATTTCTCGACCGTCATGGTTTCGTGATGCAGACCGATACCGACTCTGAGATTCTTGTGCACCTGATTCGCTTCAACTACGACGGTGACCTGACCGCCGCTGTGCGTGCCGCCCTCAGCCAGGTCGAGGGCACCTATGGCATTGCCGTGGTGTCATCTCTGCACCCGAGGACGATAGTCGCGGCTCGCATGGGTTCGCCTCTGGTGCTCGGCCGAGGCGATGGTGAGAACTTCGTTGCCTCTGATGTTTCAGCGATGCTTGAGCACACCAACAAAGTCGTATACCTGACCGACGGCGAGATCGCTACCGTGACCGATACCGATTTCGAAGTGACTACCATTCAAAATGTCAAAATAGATCACCCGGTTGAAGAAGTGAGTTGGACCCTCGATCAGATTGAAAAAGAAGGCTACGATCATTTCATGCTCAAGGAGATCCATGAGCAGGAACGCACCTTACCCAACGCCTTCCGAGGACGCCTCAACTGGGAAGAGGGTATCCCACGGCTAAACGGACTCAACCTGCAGTATGACGAACTGCGCCAGATTAAGCGCATCATCGTCACTGCCTGCGGCACCTCCTGGCACGCCTCGCTGATCGGCGAATACATGATCGAGGAACTTGCCCGGGTGTCGGTTGAAGTGGAATACGCATCCGAGTTCCGGTACCGTTCACCGATCATTGACGAGAACACTCTGCTGCTCGCCATCAGCCAGTCAGGTGAAACAGCCGACACTCTGGCGGCGATGCGCGAGGCCAAACATCGCGGCGCCACCGTGGTGGGCGCGGTCAATGTGGTCGGTAGTTCCATCGCGCGAGAGTCCGACGGTGGCGTGTACATCCACGCCGGACCGGAAATCGGCGTGGCTTCGACCAAGGCGTTCACACATCAGGTGATGGTGCTCGCGCTGGTCGCCACTCTGCTTGGACGAATGCGCCACATCTCGGTGCAGCAGGGCCAGGAGATCATCTCCGCGATCTACAAGATACCCGAACAGGTCGGCTCGATCCTTCAGGCCGAAGAACAGATCAAACAGATAGCCAACGAGTATTATAAAGCCAACAACTTCCTGTATCTCGGTCGCGGCATCAACTTTCCCACAGCCCTGGAGGGTGCGCTCAAACTGAAAGAGATCTCCTACATCCACGCTGAGGGTTACCCGGCCGCCGAAATGAAACACGGACCGATTGCGCTGATTGACAAATCCATGCCGGTGGTGGTGATTGCGCTGCAGGACCCGGTCTATGACAAGGTGATGTCCAACATCGCCGAGGTGCGCGCCCGCAAGGGGAAAATAATTGCCATCGCCACCGAGGGTGACACCGAAATCGCCGAGCGCGTTAACCATGTCATCTACATTCCGAAGACTTATCGGTTGCTGACGCCGCTGCTGTCGATCATACCTTTGCAACTACTGGCCTATCATATCGCTGTGATGCGTGGCTGTCATGTCGATCAACCACGCAATCTGGCCAAGTCGGTGACAGTGGAGTAAAGCCGTGCCCGAACGGACCCAGGCCAAGGCCGATATCGTTCCCTACACAGCGGAGTACGCGCAGGTGGTCCGTTCATGGATCGATTCGGAGGAGACTTATCACAACGTTTGTCGCGGCAAGGACTTTCCGCCGCCGGACGATATCGTCGACTCCTGGCAGCGGGACTCCGTCAGATCTTACATTCTCCTGTGGCAACGCAAACCGGTTGCCTATGGGGAATTGTTCAACCGACCGCTGGAGATGGCGATGGAGGTCGCGCATCTTATCGTCGACCCGTTCAAACGTTCTGAGGGTTATGGCGCCAAGATGCTTGAGTTGCTCTACCGGCGGGCTGCTGATCGTCCTAACGTGGCCAAAGTACTCCTGAACCTCTACGGCGACTGCACTGTCACCCTGGGCTGCTATCTCAAAGCCGGCTTCGTCATCGAGAGCACTTCTTCCTACACCGTTGGTCTTCGCATGGTACGCATGGTGCATTAGCAGATACATTTGTGTGTCCGTTCAAGTGCGCGACAGTAGATTTGGAAAGCAGGGCAGGTCTGTCCGCAGACCTGCCGATATCGGCAGGTTTGAAGACAAATCTGCCCTGCTGAAACTGCCGTGCCAAACAAGTTTGAGATACCTATGCGGCGAGGATGGACGCCCGGGCGATACGGGTTTTGTGAGCGGCAGATGTCCACATCTGCCGTAGGATAACTGATACCCCACCTATAGCGAAGCGACAGGTGGGATCCCAAGCGCGACAACGAAGATTCCCACCCGACGCTGAAGCTCTGGGTGGGGTACCGAAGTTTACCTACGACTGCCCGCACTCTGTCATACTGGCGAACGCCAGTATCCAGTCTCTGCAAATAGCCCTGGATGCCGGACCAAGTCCGGCATGACAGTGCTTGAGTGGCCGGTGTACGTTCCTCGTGCACCGGCTCATGGGTGCTGTCGCGGCAGACGGGGACATCCGCCGCGCACCAGACTTCTACGTGTCCGGCAGATGTCCACATCTGCGGTGAAGAACACACCCAAGCCTTCTGCCACCCGGGCGCGCACGTTCTTGCGAGGTGCGTTACTCCCCATGCTGTGGGGCGTCCGGCTTCGACTTCCCTTACTGCCGGCGGATGGTCACTCCGGCGG
This sequence comes from bacterium, assembly GCA_030605565.1. GTDB lineage: Bacteria > Zixibacteria > MSB-5A5 > GN15 > FEB-12 > JAJRTA01. Next base: position 11,534 of record JAUWIB010000124.1, on the reverse strand, counting down.
CCCGAAGGGTCATAGGGCCACTCAGCGTGGTCATTCCCGGTGGAAGCTCCTGAAGCGTGCCGCATTTGAACACCAGGGTTACATGTTCCGGAGGAGCGTCGGCCAGCGCTTGGAACTACCTATTCTGAACCAGGGACAATCAAGAGGCCCCTCGCCGACGTCCTGACGAGGAGCCTGGTTCGCAATCTTGGAATTCTGCGATTCCTAGTACTTCAAGTCTTCCTTGGTGAAAGGATGCCCGGGCGCCACCCCAAGCACCCGCCGCAGGACATGATTCATCGTATACCTGTCGTTGTCAAACCCGCCGTGGGTGGTGCTGCGCGTCCGTTGTCCGTCAGTACCGTTGGAATAAAAGAACTGCGGAAGCGATCTAACGGTCTTGACTTTGTCTTTGAACATCGCCATGCCCAGGATCGGTTTCCCCTTCTCCCGCTCGAAAGCATTGGAGACAAGATATAGCAGCGACTTCTTGTAGAGCGTTACGGTATCATCCCTCTCCAGTCTATCTCTCAGGTTGTAGATAGCCAGATCATCGAGTTTTAGCTGCGTCTTGCCCTGCAACACCGGCAGGTACGCTTCGTTGTACAGATCGACCGAGCAGGCCGGCGCCATGAGCGAGCAGGACGCGATGCGAATCTGCCTTCGTCTCATGGTCTGAAGCAGATGGGCTATCACCACCGCTCCGGTGCTGTGCCCCACCAGATGGATTTTTGTGAGTTTGCCGCTCCGCCGGATATGCGCGGCGAATCGCTCCAGAGCATCAGTGCCGGCGCCACCAGGAGCGAATGCGTCGTAGGCATCCCGCTTCATTTCATCCCATAGCAGCGTTCCCGGTCGGCTAAGCAACTTCTCGATACACCAGTCTGAATAGTCACTAAAGGCGCCCACGCGTTCCGCCGCCGCTCTCTCCTTGCGCAGGATGAGGTCCTTCAACTCTTCGGCGAGGCCGGTATCGTACATGATGTGGAACGGGTACACGCCGTTCATTTTGAACACGTCCTTCATAGCGGCGATGCGGCGGGCGGACGCGGTCGGCGAGTTCAATCCACCGTGCATGTAGACCAGCAGATGTTTGTATTTGGACTGGCCGGCCACCAGCCTGGCCGTCTGTTCGATATCATCCTGATTGCTCCAGTATCGCCCGCTCTCCTTGTAGGCGCCGTCGTCGATGTGAATGAAGTGGCCGGCGATCTCCGACCGGCTGACGGCCGGTTTTTTGGCCTGGCCGGTGCTTTCTTCGCTCCCAGTAGACGATCCCGGCCGCAAACCGAAAATCTGCGGTGTCGGCAGAGCCAGGCGAAACACCCAGCCGTCCATTATATTGACCGCCCAGTCCTCGTAGGTCCACAGGGCCAGGCCGTTTTCGCCCCAAGAGGGTCCCCAGGAATTCTGCACCCAAAAGCCTTCTTTGTTATAGCCGACTATGGCAAAAGCGTGACCGCCGATAGAAAACTTGCTCTGTCTGATCCGACCACCCTTAGGATTGAGCCAGCCGGTGTGTACTTTGGCCGATGCCGCGATCACTCCGGTCTCATTGAGAGCAGCGTGATAATCCGTTATCTCCGGCTTGAGGCGGTAGTAAGCACCGATGGTGTGACTGCGCGCATCCTTGGCCTTACCGATGGTCAGGCTTCCCTTGTCCTTAATATAGTAGCGCCACAGCTTCTCCAGACAGACACCCATGTACTTCCAGCCGTGGATAGCTCCGCGCAGACTGGAACCGCCGTAGTCCTCGCCCGGCCACTCGTCGTGGCGCTTAGCCATCTCGTACAACATGCGGGGACTGACTCTGGTGTTCTGCCCCGCCTGTGTGTACAGGTAGTTGATGGCGGCGGCCACGGCAAACCCGGTGCACGCTCCCTCGCTCTTCTGATTGAGGATGTAAAGGTCTCTCGGGGGATCGATAGTCTCCTTGATCTGAATGAGCGGGGGCGAATACATCCAGTCACGGATGTCCGGAACATCGGCCTTTACTCTTGTCTTCCATTTGCTTTCTGGCATCGTGGTACCCTCCTTGGCGAACAGATCGCCGGAATCTGGTGATTGATGTTGTTAGCCTTGTTATGTTAACCTCTTCAGGGTACGACATCATTCCCCGAATGGCAACGGTTAACTCTGCCGCCGGAAGGTCCCGTCCCAAACAAGTTTGAGCCGGTCACCCGGTTGCTCACCAGAAGTGAAACCCTGACGAACAGGAGTGTTGATAATGTCCCTTTGGTTGTCATAGCGAGCGACCGTAGGGAGTGCGGCAATCTCAATTTCCTGTGCCGTCAGGTGTTTCTGCCTGACGGCTCTTGCATCGAACGGTGTCGGGCAGAGACTCCCGACACCACGAACCGTATGAGATTGCCGCGTCGCTACGACACGAGTGTCTTAGCTCCTCGCAATGACTGTTCTCGGGGTTCTTCAACAAGCCCGAACGTCCGAGCCACCCTGGGGGAAATGGGTTCGTTTTGTGGTTTACTATATTCGCATAATAGGGTCGATGGTGATTCCGAGGCCTGTCTGAACTGGAGGTAACTCAGCAAAAGTAGCTTTGTAGGTCAGGATCCCTGTGCTCCTGACACAAGTGGCGGGATTCCTCCTACGGTGGACCTTCGGCGAAGACGGACCTGCCCTGCGGGATTGGATACTGGCTTTCGCCAGTATAACGGAACACGCATGATGTGTCGTCGCGCACCGAACGTCCTTGTGACATCCGGACGAACGTCCGGGCCACGCGATCCAGAATCCAGCCGGGAGGTTATTTCACCAACGTCGCTTCGAGCTTGATCTCGACAGCCTTGAGCGCCTGCGAAACGGGACAACCTTCCTTCGCATCGTTAGCGAACTTCATGAAAGTCTCCTCGTTGATCTCCGGCACTTCCGCCTCGCACACCAGCTCGATCGAAGTGATCTGGAACCCGTCGCCGACTTTGTCGAGATGGACCTTGGCTTTGGTCTGCACGCGCTTGGGTTTGTGCCCGCCGACGGCCAGCCCGTGCGACAACGCCATGGAAAAACATCCGGCGTGAGCGGCCGCGATCAGCTCTTCGGGGTTGGTGCCTGAGGCCCCTTCGAACCTCGACCCGAACGAGTACGCTCCTTCAAAGGCGCCGCTGCCGAACGAGATAGTTCCTTTACCACTGGGAAGATTCCCTTCCCAAACTGCGTTTGCTTTCCGAACCGGCATGGTGTCTCTCCTTATTTTCCGTGGGCGGCAGATGTCCACATCTGCCCCATGCGTTGCGTTTGTTTCATTCAGTAACCGTGTAGATAGGCTGCGGGTTCCTGAATGTTATGCTGAGCGCAGTCGAAGGGTGGCATGCACGACAATGGCGAAATGGGTTCGTTTTGTGTATTTTTGTATTCGGATAATAGAATCGGTGGTGATTGTGAGGCCTGTCTGAGTTGGAGATGTTCTGTTTTGCGCTGGTAACCATGGGGCTTATCCTTTATTGAGTAATGTACAGGCTCATTTTGCGTGGAATTAGCTATATTCTTGCGGGTGGTGAAGCCAACTTTTACGCTTTGATTCCCACCATGAATAGTGGCCCACCCGTCGTGTGGGCGGCAGATGTCCACATCCGCTCCTCTCCACGCAAGGGTGCCCCGGACATTTGTCCGGGCTGGATTGAGTACAGTTTTTTGGGGAAACGAAACCCGGACAAACTTGCCGGCCGTCCGAGCAGAAACAACCAGAATGTGATTGACAACGTGGTGAGCCATGCTTAAGCTAATCTCGGACAGGCCGAAGAGTGGCTGTGTATTATGCCCTTGGATGGTGACTAATGAACGAATGTGCCCCGACAATCCAGGAAACCCTTTTTGACTTCGCCGATACAAATGTGTCCGAAGCAGGATCAAGGAGCGTAGGCCCCTACAGCGACCCTGCCTTCGCGTCAAACAAGAGCTTCCCTGTTCATCGCTGGGTCCCTTGGGTAGCAGGTTTTTCCCGAGAATTCGTGGTAAGTGCGCTGGACAAGCATCTTGCCGGAAGAAGTACTGTTCTTGACCCTTTTGCTGGTGTCGGGACGACGCTGGTAGAGGCTGTGGTTGCAGGGCACGAAGCGGTGGGCTTTGAAATAAATCCTTTCGCGGTACTCGCATCCCGTACTAAGGCATCAGCACACAGAATCCGCTCAGAATCTCTGCGTGATATGATAAACCGCTTCTGGTCGTTTTACTCATCAGCGGTAGATGGTGACTATGTCTGCAAGTCAGAACCACCACACGGCTTCCGGACGCGTGGCGAGTTCTATAGTCCTGCTGTACTTCACAAGGTGCTGATCGTCAACGACTTCATCAACCATCTACGACAAGATGATTTGCGTGATGTCTTCCGACTGGCATTCGCTGCGACGATGATCTCCTACTCAAACTACTCCTACGAACCAAGTCTTAGCCGTAGAGTCTCCGCTGGCAAACAGGATATTCATGATTTCCCGGTTGGCGAGACAGTTTTGGCGAAGCTCCGGGAAATGGAGACTGATGTAGCTTGGATGCGTGAGCATGTTGACGGTACCACCAAGCCTGCGACAGTGTTTAACGAGTCATTCTTCACTGCACACAGGAAGGTGGATACCGGCACAGTTGATCTAGTAGTTACCTCTCCACCTTATCTGAACAACTACCATTACAATCGCAACACACGACCGCACTTGTATTGGCTCGGCTATGCAAACGGCAACAAAGATCTGTTGGTCCTTGAACGCCAGAACTTCGGTAAGTACTGGCAGACAGTGAGGAATTCAGATCACATCGGACTGGATGACACAGTCCGTGTTGACGAAATCGCGGAGTGCATTAGCCAACTTCGCTCGAAGAACACTCACAAGGGGGTCTACGGGGGCAATGGTTGGGCTAACTATGCTGCAACGTACTTCAATGACTGCGCAAGATTCGTGATATCGGCTAAGCGTACTCTAAGGCGGCGTGGCACCGCCCTTGTAGTAATTGGCAACAGTATTCTCCAAGGCGTGATGATACCGACGGATCGGTACCTTGCGAAGATTGCAGATTCTCATGGACTCTCAGTGGTAGATATTCACATCCCTCGAAGTACGCGAGTAGGCAACAGCATTATCCGTTCAGACGTGCGGGTTCATAAGGCAGAGACTTCCCATCACTTGTACGAGGCAGTAGTAGAGTTGCGGAAGCGCTAACTGAGCAGTGCAGTCTTGACTTTGTCTCGGACAGCAGCTGATGCCGGAGCCTTTCCTTTAAGCCGGTCAGCCCAAGGTCTATCTGGGTGCAGGACATCCCATTCAGATTTCGCTTGATCGTAGCGACCGCTTCCGGGGTCATGGTTGCCGAAGCCGTCAACGACCGCATTCCAAAGCGGAGTATGTAGCCTAATGAGGTTGGCTTCAACCGCAGTGATCAGGTCCATTTCTATGTTGTCGAGGATCATGAACCGACACTGGAAATCAGTGGGATCGAGGTTTCCCACCTGTGCGATATTGTGAGAGTGCTCGCGAAGGCGTCCGAAAAGACCCCGCACGACCTTGACTTGAGACGTTCGAGCGGTGCGCCAGCCAGGCGGTACGGCCTTACCAACGTAAATAGGACGGGTGCACGATGAGGCATTGGCATGGGCAATTGGCCTGTAAAGCTCGAAATCTCCCCTGTAAAAGAGAGCATAGACTCCCACACCCTCGAAGCTCTCCGCTGGTGGTAACTGGTGAGTGGGCGTTGCTGCGAAAAACTCAGACGCTACCCTCACAATACTACGAAGCTTATTGGACCTGAACGTGTGTTTGCCAACATTTACCGCTCTCTTCACCATGATTCAAATAGCATGATAGGTGTGGCACTGTCAACAGATATCTAGCCATGGTCGAATCGTAAGGTCAAAGTCGCGACACAGGTCTCGAGGACGCTGACACCACCTTAGCTACAATTTGTCGGCCCGCCCCGCCATTCTGGCACCCCCCTCCCGCCAATTAGCCAGTGACCTTCGATAAATATCTACTTTTTCACACTTTCTCCACATTTTTCTCGGAAACCTCTTGACATGTCTGTATGTTATACATACTGTTAGCACTCACTGATGACGAGTGCTAACAATGGCGACGGTGGCATTGTAAAGAGTCACCGAGGCAGAGAGTTAGCAAGAGTATTAGAAAGTACGGAAACAAACAGTTCGCAAATAAATATATGATAAACAATACTAAACAAAACGGAGGATTGTGATGCAATTGAAACCTCTCGCCGACCGCGTGGTCGTCAAGCCGATTGAGGCCGCCGAACTGAAAAAAGGCGGGATCATCATTCCCGATACGGCCAAAGAAAAGCCGATGGAAGGCGAAATCATGGAAGTCGGCACCGGCCGCAAAACCGACGAAGGCAAGATTCTGCCGATGGAAGTCAACAAGGGTGACCGCATCCTGTACGGCAAGTACAGCGGCACCGAAGTCGAAGTTGACGGCGAAGAGCTGCTCATCATGCGTGAGTCAGACATTTTCGCCATCATCCAGAACAGCTAAACGCCCACGAGTAAGGATTTAGAAAAATGGCAAAAATCATCGATTTTGAATCAGAGGCCCGCGCCAAGCTCAAACGGGGTGTGGACAAACTGGCCAATGCGGTCAAGGTTACGCTCGGCCCCAAGGGCCGCAATGTCGTGCTCGACAAGAAATTCGGCTCGCCGACCATCACCAAGGACGGCGTCACCGTAGCCAAAGAGATCGATCTTGAGGACGCTTTTGAGAACATCGGCGCCCAGATGCTCAAGGAAGTCGCTTCCAAGACATCCGATATCGCCGGTGACGGCACTACCACCGCAACTATTATCGCCCAGGCGATCTATCGCGAAGGTCTGAAGAACGTCACTGCCGGGACCAACCCGATGTCCATCAAGCGCGGTATCGACAAGGCCGTGACTGTGATCTCCGAAGAGATCAAGAATATGTCCAAACCGGTCAGCGACAAGAAAGAGATTTCGCAGATCGGCTCTATCTCCGCCAACTGCGACACCCAGATTGGTGAGTTGATCGCCGAAGCTATGGAAAAAGTCGGCAAGGACGGCGTCATCACGGTCGAAGAAGCCAAGACCGCCGAGACTACGATGGACGTGGTCGAGGGGATGCAGTTTGATCGCGGCTATGTCTCGCCGTATTTCGTGACCGATCCCGACTCGATGGAAGCGGTTCTCGAAGATCCGCTGATTCTGATCCACGACAAGAAGATCTCCAACATGAAGGACCTTCTGCCGGTCTTGGAGAAAGTCGCTCAGTCCGGTAAGCCGATGATGATTATCTCCGAGGATATCGAGGGCGAAGCGCTGGCTACGCTGGTGGTCAACAAGCTGCGCGGCACTATCAAAATCGCGGCCGTCAAGGCTCCCGGTTTTGGTGACCGTCGCAAGGCCATGCTCGAAGACATCGCCACTCTGACCGGCGGCAAGGTGATCTCCGAAGAGATCGGTTTCAAGCTGGAGAGCGCCGACATGTCCCATCTTGGCACGGCCAAGAAGATCACGATCGACAAGGACAACACCACGATCGTCGAAGGCGGAGGTGAGAAGGCTGAGATCAAGGGTCGTATCGCTTCGATCCGCAAACAGATCGATGACACTTCTTCCGACTATGATCGCGAGAAGCTGCAGGAACGTCTGGCCAAGCTGGCCGGCGGTGTGGCCGTGATCAATGTCGGCGCGGCTACCGAGACCGAGATGAAGGAAAAGAAGGCCCGCGTCGAGGATGCTCTGCACGCTACCCGCGCCGCTGTCGAAGAAGGAATCATCCCCGGTGGTGGCGTGGCGCTGCTGCGTACGATGAAAAGCCTTGACAAGATCAAGTGCGATGAGTCCGAGATGGTCGGTGTCAACATCGTCCGTAAAGCTCTCGAAGAGCCGCTGCGTCAGATCTCTGAAAACGCCGGTCTTGAGGGTTCCGTCGTGGTCAACAAGGTTATCGGTGAAACCGGCGCCTATGGCTACAACGCTCAGACCGACACTTTTGAAGACCTGATGAAGGCCGGTGTCATCGACCCGACCAAGGTCACGCGTACCGCTTTGGAGAACGCTGCTTCGATCGCCGGCCTGCTGCTGACCACGGAAGCCGTGGTTGTCGACATGCCCGAAGACAAGAAGGCTATGCCTGAAATGCCCGGTGGTGGTATGGGTGGCATGGGCGGCGGCATGGGCGGCATGTACTAAGCCTACCCCTTATCTGCATATATTTGCCCCAAGCCCCGGCAGCAATGCCGGGGCTTTTCTTGTGGGGGGGGTTCCATATCGGCATTCTCGATAGTCCCAATAAGTACTTGCGGATTCTCTTGAAATCCTCTATATAGGGAACGACATCTTTGACTAATCATCACACTGGAATCGACGCGGCATAGTGTTGTGGCCCTAAGCGAGTGAGGGTAAGAAATGCGCGAGTTCATAAGTAATACGTGGCCGAGCATTGTCGCGATCGTGGGCTTCTTGGCCGGTACAATAGCGGTGATTCAATTCATCCGAGAACTTGGCCGGTGGCTCAAAGAGTGGAATGTACGCAGGCTAGGCGAAGGAGACACCCCTATGGATGCTTCCCAACGGCAACCCCAAAAGAACAGCACAAGAGGGACTGTTCCAGTGCAACCGAAGAGAATACGACGACTGCTGGTTTGGTCTATTGTCATAATGGCTGTCGTCGTTGTCTTTTTCTTCCTGTCGTTGTTTCTCCATTCCAGCTTACTCGAGTCTCGTGGCAAGCTTGACGGTCTGAAGGAGGCGATTGCCAGAGGTGATCCGAAGTCGTTGATACAGTTGGAACAGCAGCTGCACCGAATGTCCATAGTGAATGCGGAGAGGGATTCGCTCTTGGTGGCTGACTCCGCCGCACTTGTGGTTAAGAATACTGCCGTCCACGCGTACTACGCTTCCGTTGATTCCCTGAACAGACTTTTGGTCAGCGAAGCATCATTGAGTAGAGAAACGGGCGCCCTGGCCAACTGGTGTGAGCGATTTTCGGGGATAGCAGTTCTCTTCAGAAAAGCAAATGACACATTGCGGACGGCACGTGACACGCTAGAATGGGCAGTCCAGCGCGCTACAAACCGCGTAAGAACACTCGAGAGCCTCGTACGATCAGTCCGGGAGACAACCGCGTTCACGACTGGCCCTATAGTATCCCAGCAGATGATCGAGGCGCTGAAGGCAACACCTCTGCCCAAATGGGTTACGGGCCATATGAGGATTTATAAGGCGGTTGCAAAGGACATGCCAGTACAGGTATTCCAACAACTCTTGCAGCGTCACGAATATGTTACCCGGTTAAATCTCGAAAAGCTTCATTACGTCGCGACTAGGGTACTATCTGATATGGGGACTGTGGCCGAACTCCCGACCGTGAAAGCTAGCGCAGGCGACTCTGTGCGAGCGCACAAAGACGACATCGTGTGGCAAATCGACGCGAGAATCAGGTTCAATGTGAGCTTTAATGAAAGCCTGCGGAACCACCTTGCTTCGCTCGACTCGATCACTCGCAGTTACGAAGAGGATATACGACTGGTACGGGACAGTGTTGCCTTAAGGGAGGGAATTGTGGGCCGCTTGGAGATAGAACGCGATTCAATTAGAGGACAACTGGAATCGTTGCAGGATTCGCTGAAGAACCTTGCTGCGGCGCACGACGCCGCCATCGATGATTATGAGAGACTTGTGAGCGAATACAATCAGAACAACCAGAGTCAATTCAGCCTTATGGAGACGCTGAACGAACTGCTGATTGAGCGTCAGCATGAGCGACTTCATGAACACTAACAGATACGCATCAGCCGGGGTGGCCAACGGCTTGGGGAGTGTTGAAAAACCCCCGTTGGCCGTCAATGGGACGCCTCGTCCGGCCGTTCGCCAGGGCTTGACTCACGAAGGACAAGCGTCGATGATAGCCAGGCGCCGGGCAAGTAGCCCGGCGCCACGTTAGCGTAAGCCTAACGGCCAAAGGATGGCGTGTTCTTGTGACAAGGTTGGCACAAGATGAGGCAGTTGCTCAGAATGTCGGGGCCGTTTCGGTTGACGTGGTGGGCTTCCCACCCACCCTCGGCCTCGGAACCCCGGAGTTCCCATCTCAGCGGCTTGGCACATCTCGAATTGTGCCGGCATGCAATCCTTGTGCATTCGCACTTGCCACCAGCCCGAGTCCACGCAGACCGGACCACTGAAACGGGGAACTCTTTAGTACGGTAGGTCATACGATGACCTCCTTAATCATGCCCGAAGTGAAAATGGCTTGACATTGAATCAAGGGCGGGCTAAGTTGCCATAGACACTACAGGGCGTTTATTGGTTCGCTAGACCCGCCCTATTTTTGGAGTAGCGTTGTTGCCACAGCGCTACTTCTTTTTTTCAGTACGCTTGCTCTCATATATAAACTTGTTCAAATCAATGAAAAGCAGACTACTTTCTTCGTCCTTCTCAGCCATATAGACACGAGTTACTCTGAAGTCGATGTTGTAGTACGACAGAAAAGGCTTTCCCAAAATGAACATATCCTGTTCACGCTCCACAACCTTGGCTGTAACGTTCGGCCTTTCATCATTTGTGAATTCAAAACCTACTAGGCATCGATCACTGTCATAGTACAGCTTGCAAAACTTCTGTCCCTGCAAGCCAAATTTGTTCACGGCTCCCTTGCTAAATCCAATCTGCCCGTTTCTGCGGATTGATATCTTCGCTGTGAAGGAGCGCGTCATCTTGTCAAACAGTTCATATCCCATACTTGCCTCCGCGTTGGGTTGTTGGATGATAGTGACTCCTCGCGTTGTTGTCAACCACATTATTAGCCACGCCTAAGCACAAGATTGCCCACCTCCCGCTTATCGCCCGACCAGTGTCCGGGACTCGGCCAGATATGAGTTCACTAATCATGACACCATGTTACATCATCATCTCTTGTGTTGTCAAGAATTTTCTCGAGTATTTTCCACTTATTCTCCATTATTTCACCCTCCTTCTTCAGTATACTCTTAACACACATTGTACACTCTGTGTCTACACTGTGTCTACACTGTGCCTACACTGTGCCGCACTCTGGCTACCCATCGCGCCCAGCGAGCAACCAGATCACATAACTGGTTGGGATGCAGAGTATTAGAAGCGGACATGAGATCTGAGGCGCTACCGAGCGAGATGTCGGAACCCGCCTTCGGCGATCCTTCGGACCAGGGGTTTTCGACCTACAAGAAAAGATGGACCCTTCGACTCCGCTCACCAAGAGGCCGGGTGGCCTACCATTCATGGTGGGAATCAAGGCGCGAAAAAGTGGCTTGCCACTTCAGCCCTCACAAAAACGCTACCAATTCCAACCAAGATGCGTCTGTACATTGGTCAGTAAAAGGACCAGTCTCATGAGCTCCGAATCTCACGAACCACGGGTGGCCCATTCCGCCAAGGGCGGGACTGTGGGATATTCATGATGTCGAAACCCGCCTATATTTGTGCCAAATGACATTGGAGACTTTATTGTTCTGATGATTGGTTTATTTTGGCAGCTTGGGGAACGGACGGAAGGCATAGCCCGACGGGAGTTCGTCAGGCTTGGCAACCTTGATATGCGAAAGGTCAT
>JAUWIB010000045.1 GCA_030605565.1 bacterium | reverse complement strand
GGTACAACCGAGTTGATTGAGGTTTCGGGCCGGTATCGCTACGTTCCGACAGTTCCCGCTGCAACGTGTGCTCAGCTTCCAGGGTGGCCCGGAGTTCTGAGACATCGGTACAACGTTCATCCGTCTTGACGCTCAGCAATCGCTTGAGCAGAAGAACGATCTCGCCGGGTATGTGGTAGCGACTGATCAGGGTGAAGTCGGGATGATAATTGGAAATCTGACGCAACAGTTCCTCGACACTCTCGCCCGGAAACGGCGGCTTGCCGCCCAGCATTTCATAGAAGACGATTCCAAGCGAAAACAAGTCGGAGGCGCTCGTAGGTCGCTCCTCCTGAGCTTCCTCCGGGGAAGCGTAGGCAGCAGTGCCGGGCCGAAAGCCTAACACGGCAAGGTTGCTGTCGGTCAGCCTTCGAGGCAACCCGTAGTCGGTGAGTTTGACCAGACCATCGGACGTGATCATGATGTTTGACGGCTGGATATTGCCGTGGATCAATCCATTGGTGTGCAGGTGATCCAGACCGTGCGTCACCTGGTCGGCGATTTTGAGGAAGTCCTGTAGTGGCATCGGGCCTGACTGCAGCGTGCTGTCAAGAGAGGCGCCGTCAATGAACTCAGACACCAGAACTATCTGGTCCTCGTGTTCAATAACATCGTACAAGGTCGCAATACCGGGATGGCTGAGGCCACGGGCCGCCTTCAACTGCGGCAAACAACGTGTCTGAAACTCAGCGTCGGCCGACACATACTGATGCAGCAGCTTCACTGCCACCGTTGATCCAGTTGCAGAATCGCGACCCTTGCACAGAGCGCCATTCTTACCCTGACCGACCAGGTCGAGTATTTCGTACTGGTAAATTCGTTTGGGCGGACATATTTCCATACACTCTTAATAACGGAATTTTCCGGGTTAACTTAAGGCCGACAAACCGACTTCCCTGAGAGAACATCAAGCTCTTGATCGCAAGCAGCGATTACAGGAATAGTCCCACCGTGGAGCAATCATTTGACAAACTGCTGAACCGCTGTTATCGTGGGCAGAGGCGGAGTTATAGGAAAGGAACCACCATGAGTGCTGCCGACAGCGACATCAGAAAACCGGCTGTGGCGGGGATGTTTTATCCCGCCGCCCCGGGTGAGTTGGCCAAGACAATCGCCGGTTTTTTCGCCGAGGTTGATAAACCACGCGTCGGCGGATATCCCATCGGTCTGATTGCACCCCACGCCGGCTACCCATACTCAGGCCGGCTGGCAGCGCGAGCCTACAAAATTCTTGAAGGTCATCAGTACGACACGGTGGTGGTGATCTCGCCATCGCACACCGTTTTCTTTCAGGGCGCCTCGGTGTACGACGGCGGCGGCTACGAAACGCCGCTGGGGGTGGTAGAGACTGACCAGGAGTTGTCTGCCCGGATAGCCGGTATCCATCCCGCCGTGTATCTTTCGCGCAAAGGCCACGCTACCGGCGCCACCCGCGGCGAGCACGCCCTGGAGGTCCAACTGCCGTTCCTGCAAGTGGTGTTGGGCCATTTCAAACTGGTAGCGATTGTGATGGGGGACCAGGAGGAGGACACTGTTCGGGCTTTGGGCGAGGTTCTGGCGGCGGCTTTAACCGGCACCAACAGTCTGTTGGTAGCGTCGACCGATTTGTCGCACTTTCATCCGGAGAAACAGGCGCGGCGATTGGACGCTAAGGTGCAGGACGCCGTTGACAAGTATGACCCGGCGTTGCTGCTGGAAACGCTCGGTTCCGGCAAGGGTGAAGCGTGCGGTGGTGGGCCGATGGCAGCTGTGATGATGGCATCGAAACGACTGGGCGGCGCCGAGGTTGCCTTCACCGACTACACTACCTCCGGCGAGTCTACCGGGGATTTCGAAAATGTCGTCGGATACCTGGCCGCGGCCATCACCGGCAAGGAACCGATTGTTACCCGTTCACCGCTGATCGGCGAACCGGCGGCCACAGGTCCCACGCAGGATGTCTCCGATGAGGACCGCGTCAAATTGCACCAGATTGCTCGTGATGCTATCGAGACACGGCTGCGGGACGAACGATACGCACCGCCCTCGGTCGGCTTGCCTGACAAGAAGCGGGGAGTGTTTGTGACCATCACAATCGATGGCCAGTTGCGCGGATGTATCGGTCAGATCAGGGCGCGTCAGCAGCTACATGAGGCGGTGGCCGAGATGGCCCAGGCGGCGGCGTTCGAGGACCCGCGTTTTCCGAAATTGACAGCGGTTGAGATCGATCAGATTGAAACTGAAATATCGGTGCTGACACCCTTGGAGCGGGTGCATGATTTTGAAGACATCAAGGTTGGTCGGGATGGACTGATGATCAAACTCGAATTCAACTCTGGTCTGCTCTTGCCGCAGGTGGCTTCCGAATATGGCTGGGACACGATTGAGTTTCTCGAGCAAACCTGCCTGAAGGCCGGCCTGCCCAAGAATGCCTACAGAGACAGACTGGCCGAAATCTACAAGTTCTCCGCGGAGGTGTTCTGAAGAGGCTGCTGTATTTGCCGGCACTCAAAGACTCTAGGCATTTTTGTTCCGGATGCCCGCCGCAATTGGACCAGTTTTTTGCTTGCATGAGTGCGGTCAGTTTTTCTATTGATACTTTAGAAGATCCTGGCTAACGACAGCTTTTCGTCCGACGCACCGCATCTCTACGTGAGCCAGGGCACAACCAATGAACCTGAGGTGACTATGGATAAGCGGTTGTTCGTGGATGTGAAAAGGAACTTGAGTGCGAAGGAAACTTCTGAACTACTGGAGATGTGGGTGGAGCACGATACTGACGAGTACTCTCAGGAAGCGTTTGCTGCTGCACGGGAACTCTTGCAGGAAAGAGGCGAAGAGGTTCCAGTTCAAAAGATCGCAAATCGCCGATTGGGACGGCAAAGAATAGACCTTTTCTACATGCTGTTCGTGTTCATTGTTGTAGTCTCCGTATTGGCGTCCCTGTTCGATGGTGGGCGACGCCTTTACACTGATGAGCAGAGGGCACGAGCCGGAGACAAGTGGTTGGAATCCGCGGCTTGGTGGGACAAGCCTGCATTTTACGCACCACGGGACGAAGGTTGGCCTCGGAAGTTAAAACACCTCACGTTGGCAGACCCACGAGATGTGTTCGACCTGATTCACCTGCCTGAACGCCCCATGCTCATCCTTCACCCGGAGCATGCTGATATCCTCATTCGGGAGGCACCTGAGTTAACGGCAGCCGAGTTGACGTTTAAGATGTATCATTATCGAGAATTGTGGGGGGAAAACACCCTGTTTATCTGGGAGATATCCAGTGAGGCGTTTCCAAACGGGGGATTGGTGAAAGGTAGTTTCAGTGTTCTTCTGTTTATTGTTGTCTTGCTACGAATTCTACAGCGTAAGAAACAGGTCTTGCCTACCGCCAAGGGCCGATTGACACTCTACGTCTTAGCCCCGTGGGTGAGTGCGTGCTTGGGTACACTCGCATTCGTGTTATGGGCGGATAAGGCGATGGGGTTGTATCTGGCCGACCTGACCTTTCAACGTCTGTTGGATGCTGCGCTGACAGCCTTTGCGATCGCCATTGCAGCGTCGGTCTGGGGTGTGATACATTACACGATACGCCAGCCGGATGACAATACGATACGATAACCCACCATGAAAAGTGGGCCTCTAACGCTCTCTACCGCACCCTCAACTCGTACACTAATGTGTCCTCGTCGCGATCCATCCAGATAGTATCACCGTGGTTGACGAAATCGGCAACGAACGTGTCGCGTGGCACACGCACCGAGTCGCAGTCGCCAAGGTCGATTGTCCGTGGATGAAACACCGCGAGATTCGTACCAAAGCCGTCGACAATGCCGGAACTGTGGCAGAAGTCAATCTCCGCCCCGGCACGCACCCGGTAGTGGACGAATTGATAGCGCGTGTTCTCATCGACGATCAGGTTTACCGAGTCCAGTTTCTCCCCGACCACGTCCGGATCGTAAACGCGATAGGTCCCCACGAACTGCTCTGTGATCGGTTCGTCTTCGTCCTTCTCGCAGCCGACGATCAGCAAGGCGAGAGTCAGGGCAAACGTCGAGAGTTTTAGCATCCAATCACCTTTATGACAATAGTGTCACTCACCTTGTGGCGGACGAATCTTCAGATTCGGCCGCTGTTGAAAAGACACTGCGGTTTCCCGCTGAATCTGTAGATTCAGCGGGCACGGGTATGTGCCATACTTCGACTCCGCTCATGCTTCGACTCCGCTCAGCATGACCAGAACTGAATTCCGTCCCAGACGAGTTTGAGACGGCCACCCACACAGAGCGGACGGCCTACCCGCCCGCAGGGCGTAGAACAGGCTTGCCTGTCGAAATCACAGGGGTTTCGACCTACAGGAACTTACCCGTTGCTTTCCGAAACGTTCAGCGGCGCCGATTCGTTGTCGGACGAATTAGTGTCTCTGTCATAGTGGTATTCCACTGCCGCCTTGACAAAATCACGAAACAGCGGATGTGGCTTGGTCGGACGCGATTTCAATTCCGGATGGAACTGCACCCCGACAAACCAGCGATGGCTCGGCGCCTCGACAATCTCGACCAACCGTTCGTCCGGTGATAACCCACACAGGTTCAGCCCGGCCTCGAGAAGCATCTCGCGATAGGCGTTGTTGACCTCGTAGCGATGCCGATGCCGCTCCGATATTTCCTCTTTACCGTATGCCGCCGCCGAACGGGAACCCTCGGCCAGCACGCAGGGGTAGGCGCCGAGACGCATGGTGCCGCCCAGTTCGGTGACGCCTTCCTGATCGGCCATCAAATGGATCACGGGATGTTTCAGATCACGGTAAAACTCGTAACTGTGGGCGTCCTTGAGACCGCAGACATTGCGCGCGTACTCGATCACGGCGCACTGCATGCCCAGACAGATGCCGAGAAACGGGATGTTATTCTCACGCACGTAGCGAATCGACTCGATCTTGCCCTCAACCCCGCGTTCACCAAACCCCCCCGGTATCAACAATCCGTCGATGTCGTGCAAGAATTTCTCGGCGCCGTGCTGCTTGATATCTTCGGATGAGGTCCAGATCAAATCGACCTCGGCCTCACTGTGCACACCGGCATGGACAAATGCTTCGATGATCGACTTGTACGCATCCTTAAGGTTCACGTACTTCCCGCAAATCCCGATTTTCAGGCGGTGGCGAGGCTGATGGATCTTCTCGACCATCTCCGTCCAATCCTTAAGGTCCGGTTCTCCCGTGTCCCATCCAAAATGATGGCAGATGATATCGTCCAGTTCCTGAGTGTGGAATTCAAGCGGGACGTCGTAGATAGTCGACACGTTCTTGGCTGAAATCACCGATTTGGTCGGCACGGAACAAAACAGACTGATCTTCTGACGCAGGCTGTCGGAGATCGGTTTGATCGAACGACACAACAGCATGTTCGGCTGGATACCAATAGCCCGCAACTCACGCACCGAGTGCTGAGTCGGTTTGGTCTTGAACTCACCGGCTGTTTCTATATAAGGCACCAGGGTGACGTGCACGAACATGGTGTTCTGCGGTCCCTCTTCCTGACCCATCTGCCGAATCGCTTCCAGAAACGGCAGCGATTCGATATCACCGACGGTGCCGCCGATCTCGGCAATGACAACATCGCACGGCTCTTCATCGCCGATCCGCTCCAGTTTCTTGATGCGGCTCTTGATCTCCTCGGTAACATGCGGGATCACCTGCACGGTGGCGCCCAGATAGTCGCCGCGTCGTTCGCGCGTAATAATAGTGTGATATACCTGGCCGGTGGTGACGTTGTTCTGCTTCGTCAGCGACTGGTCGAGAAACCTCTCGTAGTGTCCCAGGTCGAGATCGGTTTCGCTGCCGTCGTCGAGAACGAACACCTCGCCGTGCTGGAACGGGTTCATAGTGCCCGGGTCGACGTTCAGGTAGGGATCAAGCTTGAGGTTGCGCACTTTCAGCCCCCGCCGCTGCAGCAGGAGTCCGATGGACGATGCAGCGATACCTTTGCCCAAGGCCGAAACGACACCACCCGTCACAAATATGAACTTCGTCCTTTTGGTCATCTGTTACCTCAACTATATAGATCGTCCAGCTTTTTCAAATCATTCCTGCTGTCCACCGAGATCGTGCGCAATCGCGTTTTGAACAGGTGGATCTGCCCACCGTTCTCAAGGATGCGCAATTGCTCCAGCGATTCCGCTTTCTCCAGTTTTGTCCTTTTCCACGATGCAAACCTAGTCAGGGCGGCGCGACGAAAGAAGTAAACACCGATGTGACCGATGAACGGCCACTGATCGACGCGGCGGCTGCGACCGGCGTGCTGCAAGTACGGCAGCGGGTAGCGTGAGAACCATAGTACCCGGTCGTCCTTGTCAGCCACCAGCTTCACGACGTTTGGATCGAACAACTCCTCGTCGTCGGTCAATCTCCGACCGAGGGTGGCGTACTGGATAATGCGGCTTCGTTTCATCCGGCTGATCACCCGGTCAAGCAACCGGCCGTTCAATCCGAAATTGTCCCCCTGGATATTGACAATAATGTCACCGCCGATTTTGCGCATCACCTCGGCAGCACGGTCCGAGCCGGTCCGATGACGCCGTGAGGTCATGACTACTTCGACATCGTGATCGGCCAGTGCCGCTCTCACTTCAAGGCTGTCAGTGGCCACTACCAAACGATCGATCTGTCGAGAACCGCGCAGATCGTCCAGTAGATACTTTATGAGCGGTTGTCCTCGATAACGGTGGATCACTTTGCCCGGAAATCGGCTGGAGTTCAGCCTGGCCGGTACCACCGCTGTGACCACAGTGCTCATGGTTCCATCCGTCTGAGAGTTTCGGCGCCATCGAGGTTTCGAGTTAGCTCGAGAGTTAGAGGCTCGATTTCTGACAGAAAAAGTTTCAAACGGGCGAGCCGGGGAAGCTGCTCAGCCTGTTGTTTTTCAAGCGGCATGGGTCAACATAACGGCATGGGTATGCTGCTGTCAAGAATTAAAGCTCTCAACGGGTGTCGGGCGGGGTCGCCCGACACCACCTTCACTTGGGACTTCTTCAACACTCCCCTTGCTGCGGAATCTTGTGTGCAGCACGAAAAAGTGATTTATCACCGTGCGCAGCACGAAGAAGTGGCTTGCCACTCAGGGCACCAGATACTCCGGCGAGCGCGGCAGCTCGATAGCCGCCTTGATACTGGAAGTCGCCTGTTCGGTCGCCTGAATCGACTGCACCACCCGCTCGAACCCGACCCCGCAACCGGACGACTGCCCCTCTTCCTGATCCAGAATCTCGAAATACCAGTTGAACTGGGCCGGATCGACACCCTGATCAACCAGGTGATCGTACATATACGATTCTTCGAACTGCTTCTTACAGACTTTGGAACTCCCTTCACGCACCGCCCCGCCGACCGACTCCCCCGCATTCGGCAACAGCAGGTCGCAGCAGAGGGTGGTGCCGTTGTTGCGTTTCATACTGAAGAATTTTATGACCCCACCCTCCCTGGGTCGCGGATCGGACGGATAATGCGTCACGAAAGTCGGCAAATTACCCAGAAGGACGCAGATCGCCTGCTCTTCAACGCTGCCTAAATCATCCCCGTGCTCAACCTCATAGTCGTTATCCTGGAGCAGCTTGACGGCGTCCTTATATGTAATCCGGTTGAACGGCTTCTCGATATAGCTGCCGAGGGTCCGGTTCGGATACAGTCCGATAGCCGCCTGGTACATCGACTTGATCAGCAACTCGATATGGTCCATCAGGCCGGGCAGTTCGAAATCGCGCGCCTCGAACTCGATCAGGGTAAACTCGCACAGGTGACGGTCGGTCACTTTGCGCTCCTGCCGGAACGACGGCCCGATCGTGTACACCCGGTTGTGTGCCACGGTGAACGCCTCCAGATAAAGCTGTCCGGTCTGGCGCAGGAACATCTTTGTTTCGGCCCCATTAGCGTCGAACATATCCACCGGCATGGCGTTGGGGAACCATTCGCACGACCCGGTGGCGCCGGTGATGTGCGGCACCTGGATTTCCATAAACGAGTTCTGGTCAAACCAGTTGCGGGCTGCTTTCAGAAGGCTCGAACGGAGTTGGCTGGTCCGTACATATTCGCCGTTGCTCACTGCCAGGTGTCTCATCGCGCATCCTCCTTGGAATGTTTTGGTGATTTGGGATATGGTGATAGTTTTTGAAATTGCGATACTGGGTGCCCCACAGCTTGGAGGCTGTCTCAAAACTCTGTAGTTGATTTAGGGTGATTATGTTTTTAGTCTGTTGGTAGTATCAGACTGAGGAGTATCATGACCAGAGAGATTCGCGCCGATTACAGCCAGACGTTTTTGTTGCCGCCCAGTCTT
>JAUWIB010000025.1 GCA_030605565.1 bacterium | reverse complement strand
CGCCGGCAAAAGAGACTGCTCATGACGTTTGCCAAATCGATATGCCATTTCAATATCCTCACTACCTATCTTGATTGAACCACAACATATCGACTATGTAATCCATACTCAACTAAAAACCCTATTGCGACACAGCCTGGGAGTTCGAGGGTGCCACCCTGCCACTTACGGGTCGCGTCATTTTATCTTGTATTCTCAGTTTGACTCTCTTTATCATCGGTGTGTGCAGAGGATTAAACAACGCACAACAACACATGGCGTATTCAGATGATACAGAAGCAAGAGAGTTGGATACATATGCAGATCGCTAAAACTCTGACTGGTAAGCTGATTACGTAAAGGCCACCATGACTCGGAGATTGTATGTCAGTTTGGGATAGGATCACCAAAGCCGGTTTACTAGTCAATCTTGCTGTGGGCCTTTTGGTCTTGATACCTGTTCTGTTCGGCTACATGGCGTACGTGCGCGGGATCCTGCCACAGTCGGTTCCCAACTGGTCACTGGTGATCGCCCTGGTTGCTGGGATTCTCTTGGGGATTCTGGCCGGATTGCTCCGCCGAAACGCAAGGAAATCGAACTCGCTGTCCCGATCCGAGATGCACGACACCATTCGCTTCGACTATCGGTCGGCGAACCCGAGATTACACGATTGGAGAATCACTTCCAAGGGAGAGGGGGAGGCCAGATTTGAATCAACAAGGGACGGTAGAAGGGGACGTGTTCTCAATATCACCCTCGGTGCGAACCAGTATATGGACTACTCCGTTAGTTCATCTCTTTCTTCTGCAACGACCATGTCTTTGATACTTAAACCCGGTTCGGAGTGGTTCGCGTTGTTTTACATAGCTGTCCGGTCACAGGATGGCACCGCCAGCAAAGATGTTTGGATTTCTGCGACATACAGCAACAGGGCGCCAGAATATTGCCGAGATAGTAAGTCGGAATGGAGGATTGAGCTTCTACCAAACCAGTTGGAGAATGGCTGGACAGAGTTACTGGTCGATCTTCAGGATAGTGTGAGGAAGACCTTCGGAAGAGAAGGCTGGCAATACAACCGTTTGTTGAAGATCAGGTTAAGGGGCGAACTCACGATAGCCCAAATAGGCTTCTGCGATACATGACGGTTCACGGGGCCGTGTATCCCAGCAAGAAAAGCGCCGGGTGGCCGTCTCAAACTTGTTTGGGGCGGGTTTCACTTCGGGGGTGCAAATGTCCATCTTTGACATTGCTCCCGCACTCGTAACAGCCTATATTGACGCAAAGCAAGGAAGTACGAATGGAAGGCATCTCCGGAGACTACATCGGCTGGACCGTCGGCATTGCTGGAATTGTCATTCCACTTCTAGCGGCGTACCTGATTTACCTTGCCACGCATCGCCGAAAACTAAAGGCGCTATATCGGGTGATGAGCAAGAAATCCACCCGGCTGAAGCCGCAGCAAGTTATGCAACTCCGCGGTACCAAAAAGGGGGGCTTTCGCGAGTACTGTCTATCCCGCGACCAGATCGAAGAAGTAAAGAGGAGAATCGCAGGTGGCAAAGACGTCTTGGTAATCGGCGCCCCTCTGTCCGGCAAGACGCGAGCAGTGTACGAGGCACTCATTAAGCCATTGAAGGCGCGGACGGTTACGATCCCGCGGATAGTCGATGTAAACCCTGTGGACTTTCGCATCCCTCGCCGTTTGTCTCTGTGGAGAAAACGACTGCTTCTGGTCGACGATATCAACAAGTACGTCTCCAAACAGCACTTTGAACACCTGTTGCAACAGTACATTGACAACGGCTACCTGATTGTCGCCACCTGTCGCAAAGGTCCGGAACTGGGCAGGGCGAAATCTGCGCTGGAGCAGATCTTCGCGTCATTATTCAATGACCCGGTGGTGATGGGCAAGGTGAGCAGAGAAGACGCTCAGACTGCTGCTCAAGCCACCGGTCTCGAAATGCCCGACAGCTTCGACGGCAATATCGGCTCGGTCTTCATCGAGTTAGAGACAATGCGGCAGCGCTACGATAACTGCTCCGACGAAGGTGGAGCAGTATTGCAGTCAATCAAGCGGCTGTTCATGGGTGGTGTGTACGATGAGGGTGGAATCTATTCCGAGGGGCATATCAAGAAGGTGTGTGAAGAGATTGAGGAGTTGAAGCTCAAGAAGTTCAAATGGCAGCCAGTCATCGAATCACTGGCCAATCTGTCGTTCCTCCGTCCCGGCAAAGAGGGCATCGCTGTTGAAGAGACATATATCGAACAGATATTCACAGTCGACTGCTCACTGCTTGACAACTTCCGCGAACTGGCCGACCTATTTGCCGACGATCCTGATGCTCTGTTCAAGGTCGCAAACCGCGCCAATAACACGGACTACTCGGCCGAGCTGGGCGATGACTACGTCAGGGTGAAGCGTCTGGCTGTTCAGTCCTTCCAGGGCGTACTGTCACACTGGTCATTGAAGACACATCCAGAGCGATATGCAAGAACCCAGGGCAGTCTGGGGAACGCTCTGCAGCGACTCGCAGACATCGAAAACAAAGCGGCCAACTGCAAGAAAGCGATTGCCGCCTATCAGGAAGCGCTGAAGATCTACACGCTGGAGCGCTTCCCGATGGACTATGCCATGACCCAAAACAACCTGGGACTAGCGTCACAGAATCTTGGTGACATTGAGGACAAAGCGGCCAACTGCAAGAAAGCGATTGCCGCCTATCAGGAAGCGCTGAAGGTCTGCACGCTGGAGCGCTTCGCGATTCCTTACGCCGCGACCCAGAACAACCTGGGTAATGCCTACGGGAATCTTGGTGACATTGAGGACAAAGCGACCAACTGCAAGAAGGCGATTGCCGCCTATCAGGAAGCACTGAAGGTCCGCACTCTGGAGCGCTTCCCGACGCACTATGCCATGACCCAGAACAATCTAGGGAATGCGCTCTCGGAACTAGGGAAAGTTGAGGGCAAAGCGGCCAACTGCCAGAAAGCGATTGCCGCCTATCAGGAGGCGCTGAAGGTCAGGACACTGGAGCGCTTCCCGATTCAATACACCATGACCCAGAACAACCTGGGTACTGCCTACGAAAGGCTTGGTGACATTGAGGACAAAGCGGCCAACTGCAAGAAAGCGATTGCCGCCTTTCAGGAGGCGCTGAAGGTCAGAACGCTGGAGCGCTTCCCGATGGACTATGCCATGACCCAGAACAACCTGGGTATTGCCTATGGGAGTCTTGGGGACATTGAGGACAAGGCGGCCAACTGCAAGAAAGCGCGTGAAGCGTATGAGGCTGCGCTCGCGGTGTATCGCAAGCTCAATATGCCGTTGCAGGTCCAGATGGTGGAGCACAACCTCGCCCTCCTCGATGCCTTTGAAGCTGAGGAGTGAGCCTTTCCGGATGAGATTGCCGCGCTCCCTACGACACGAGTGTCTTTGGTCGCTCGCAATGACGAGAAATCGGACTTTTTCAAAAAGCCTCAAGGTCCGGGCCGCAGGCAGATGTGGGCATCTGCCGCCCACAGAACCGGTTATTTCGGAAGGCGGGTTCGAAGACGGACCCGCCCTACTTCGTCTACTATTAGGCCCGTCTTAGCCAACCCTCAGTATTTTTGCATCATATTGGCGTTTGGAACGTTATAAGTAATGGAGAATGATGATGCCGGCAAAATATCACTTGACAATAGGCAACAACAGGTGTATTATACAAGGTTGCTGTATTGGAGGATGACGTCGTTTGGTGAAGACTGTAATCCCTAAGGATTCGAACCACCACAAGGGGTCACGGCTTGTTTCGTTGGGGCTGGCAGCCGTAGTGTTTACCCTTATCGGAATACTGCTGGCGCCTCAGTTGCCGTTTCTGGTCGCTTCGACCGATTCGGTAACCGAGCCTGAGGTGTCATACGCCGGCGTATATCCGGTTGTAGTGCGCGATGGCGAGTATGAGTCGCCATTTGTGGCCGTGGTGGAGAATGTTCAGGATGCCGTGGTCAATATCTCGGCCCGTTCCCGCGAGCAGCATCTGCCCTGGTGGTATCACGGTTCGAATTACTCCACTTCATCCGGATCGGGTTTTTTCTTCCGTGAGGACGGCTATATTCTGACCAACAATCACGTGGTTGAGAATGCCGTACAGATGACTGTGCGCACGGCCAGCGGCTACCGCTACGATGCCACCCTGGTGGGTCAGGATCCGCAGACAGATCTGGCTGTTCTGAAGGTTGAGCCGGAGGATGATATTACGGTGATTCCGTTTGGCGACTCCGATGATATCAAAGTAGGCGACTGGGCTATCGCCATCGGCAACCCGTTTCCCCAGCAGGGCCTCGATCGGACGGTCACGGTGGGTGTGATTTCCGCCGTAGCGCGAAGCAATCTCCGCTTTGGAGGTGGCGAGGACCCTTACTACCAGAGTTATATCCAGACCGATGCTTCTATTAATCCCGGCAATTCCGGGGGACCGCTTTTGAATCTCAAAGGTGAATGTGTCGGTGTCAACGCTGCCATCTCCAGTCCGACCGGCGGTTCGGTGGGGATCGGTTTTGCCATCCCGATCAATCTGGCGCGGGCTATCGTGCCGGACCTGATCGCCACTGGTCGAGCAACGCGAGGCTGGTTGGGTATCTGGTACCACGAAGTCACTGAGCGAGAGGCCAAACGGCAGGAATTGGAGTCGGTGCGCGGTATCACTATCGACTCGGTGATGACTGCCTCGCCGGCCGATGGAGCCGGATTGCTCAAGGGCGATATTATCACAGGATTCAAGGGTCAGCAAATCGAAAACGGTGGCCAGTTTTCGGTTCTGATTTCGACCGCCAGGGATGGTCAGGCGGTTCCGATCGAGATCGTACGCGGCGGCAAACGTTTGGCTTTGGAGACGGTAATCGGAGATCGAGACGCCGGCCGGAGATCACAACCGGCGCGGGTCAGCAATCCCGATGATTTTGCGGCCCAACGTTGGTTAGGTATGGAACTGGTCAACTTCACACCGGATATCGCGCGGGCCATGAATATTCGCCGGGTGGACGGCGTATATATCAGGCGGGTGCAGGCCGGCTCCGTTGCGGATAATGCGTCGATCAGTCGCGGTACGATCATTCTCTCAATTGACGACGTTACGGTAAAGTCGCTTGAGGACGTAGAACAAGTAGTGGAAGCATTGGAACCGTCAACTCGGCGCGTTCCCTTAATAGTATTGGAACCGGACGGCACGATGGCTCGCAAGGTCATCAGGCCGTAAGGGTAACAGATAACAGTTGATGGCGGTCCATTCTGGTGGATGGAAGAGTGCCGTCGGCCAAACCCATAGGAAGGAGATAGTCAACAGAAGTGGCTAAAGCATCCCTAAAATATCGCGATGAAGACAGGTCTCTGGACCTTTATCTCCGCGAAATCGGGGAAACTCCTTTGATCAATGCCAAAGAGGAAGTGCGACTTGCCAGAAAGATTAAGCAGGGCGACCAATCGGCCCTGGAGGCTCTGACCAAGGCCAATCTGCGCTTCGTTGTCTCGGTGGCAAAACAGTATCAGAATCAGGGTCTGTCCCTGGCCGATTTAATCAATGAGGGCAATATCGGCCTCATCAAGGCGGCCAAAAGGTTTGACGAGACCCGCGGATTCAAATTCATCAGCTACGCCGTGTGGTGGATCCGACAGGCGATCCTGCAGGCGCTGGCTGAGCAGAGCCGGATTGTCCGTCTCCCCCTGAACAGGGTGGGAACGCTGCACAAGATCGGCAAGATCTCGAGTCGACTGGAGCAGGGGTTGGGACGTCTCCCCTCGGCTCAAGAGATCGCCAAAGAACTGGAGTTGTCGGAGAGTGAGGTAGCCGACACTCTGAAGATTTCCAACAGCCACCTATCTCTTGATGCGCCGTTCTCGACTTCCGAGGACAACTCGCTGATAGATGTGCTGGAGGATGAGTTGCAACCGTCTCCCGACGAGGCGTTGCTGAGTCAATCATTGAGGGTTGAGATTGAGAAGGCATTGCATTCACTTACCGCGCGTGAGGCGGAGGTGATCAACCTTTATTTCGGGCTCAACCATGAGAAGGCTCTAACGCTCGAAGAGATCGGCGCGCGGTTTTCGCTCACGCGCGAGCGAGTGCGACAGATCAAAGAGAAGGCGATCCGCCGTTTGCGGCACGCCTCGCGCAGTCGTTCGTTGCGTGCGTACCTGAACTAAACTGTCAAGAGACTGACAAGAGAGACCGCCCCCTTGCGAGAGGGCGGTTTTTTTTGTGGTTGACGGGGGGCTTGTCGAACATCTAAATCATCATTCACACCTGCACATTGCCACGGACGGCTGCCGTCCGTATACATGCGCACAATGCGGCTATCACAGCTGACCATCAAGGAATTGACTGGCGTTCATGCATTGATCTGCATATATTCGTGAGCCATGCTGGTACATGTGAAAGACTTGGTTGTGAATAGGTTAGTGGGCACAGGTAGGATCGCATATCTGCCGCTAGCATTGGCGCTGGTGTTGTTCGGTACACTGGGTTGGTATCTGTTCTTCCAATCATTACCCGACAAGGAGTTTACCGAGGAACTGCTGGTTTACGACCTGTTGTGGATGGATTGCTGGTCACTTTCGTTTTTCGCTCTGGTGGTAATGACGTGGCTTGCCCCTCTTCGTTGGAGCGTACGTGCACCGCTGCTGATCGTCGCCTTCTCGGCTTATGGTTTTGTCACTGGAGGTTTGATTTTTGACGGCACGCCGTACAGCTTCAATGCATTCTGGGGTGACCAGACTTTTCGTCAGGCCATGATTCTAAAATACATGACATTTTCATGGCCCACCGATTTCTTCTACGCTGACCTCCCCCCGTTCTACCCGCCTGCATATTTCCTGTCGTTGTCACTGCTTGGTCGGCTTTTCTCCATCGAGTTTATCAAACTTCTCAAGATGGGGAGCCTGCTAATCTATCTCTTGGGACCGGTTTTTCTTTATATCGTGTGGTCCCGGCTGGTGACGGCGTACCAGGCGGCCCTTATCACAATTGCCACATTCCTCTTTTGGTCGTACGGTGAAGCCATGCCGTTTTACTCTCCCCATGCATTCTTGGCCAACATTTTCTTTGTCCCCTGGTGGCTTTTCTTTATAGAACGCGTGCGATCCACACCGGTTACGTGGAGGTTTGTATTGTGGGGTGGCATCTGCGGTGCAGTCATCTTCATGACCTATCCCTATGCGTTTTTCATAGGTGGATTCTTGATGGTGCTGCGGTCAACTCTGCTTCTGCGGTGGACATATCTGAGTTGCTCGAGTACGTGTCGGTTACTGCCGGCATGGTTGGTGCTTGCTGCTGCGGCCTTGTTCAGCGCCCCATATTGGTTGCCGTCGTTGTTGAGCCTGGTTCAATACGGCGGAAAACCGGGCGATCAGGAGTGGTTTCACATCGGTCATACCGGAATTAAGTTCGAGTTCCTGAGTTTCTCACTGCGTGGTCTGTTGTTTCTGGGTGGCCTTTATCTGATAATGCGGCGATCGTTCAGTCCTCTATCCCGAGGTTTGCTAACGCTGGTCGGCGCCAGCGTTCTTTTCCATCTGATGGGAACCTTCATGGGAAGCGTTGGTCATCCACTGAATCTTCAGAAGGCTACCGAATTCCTCATTTTTGTAGGAGGGCCAATCGTGGGATTAGCTATTGCGACGGTAATCCGTTACGGGCGGCGAAGAAGGCAGAGCAAGCATGCCTTGGCGATTATGGTAGCATTGATCCTATTGGTATTCCTGCACAATTTCAATACATTCGCCAAACACGGCGGTGTCAAGTCTGCCAGAACTTCACCATCTATCAGAACGTGGGGAACTGTGGCCGAAGAGATGATCGAGAGAACGGGGAGTGTTTTTCTCACCGCGCACGGCAAGTTCCCGGCCTTTTTTCCAGTCTATATGTTCATCGGAAACAACCAGCATTACTCGCATCCGGCATCGAGGTTTGGGCGGCGGTATGACTTTCTGAATAATCTTCAGGATGTACACGACCCATACATATTCGCTCTGGCGCTACGACACAATATCTTTGATGCGGTTGATTACTTCATGCCCCGCTTGAAAGACGACCATTTCGAAATCCCGATCGGCCTGAGCAACTATCCGATCAGAACACATCACAAGGCACTCGAGTATGGCCGAGACGTGGTGAGCGATACCCTTTTGTTCGTTAAAGAAACGGGCGACCATTTGTATCGGGTTCGTGATCCCGCGAGTTACGAATTGGGGTTACGTGTATCCTCGCCGGGATTGCCATCGCATGATCGCTTGCTTTATCTCATGCGGTTGAGAATGATATCGGAAGCACTTACCGACAACGGACGTGCCCTACTGACAGAATATGTCCCCAACGACTGGCCAGCATGGCAAGCCCACCTGCTCTCAAACGAGGCCTTTCAAATCGCGAAACCTATCGGCTTGATGGCGGCATATTCGGTAGTAGAACGGGACAGCTTACATTTGCTCTTTGCCTTTCGGGTGTATAAGGATCTAACAAAGAGCTACAAGCTGTTTCTGCACCTCTACGGTCCGCCACCGGGGAATCGGTTCTACAATTTCGACTTCCTGCCCAAGACAGGGACCGATCAATGGAAAAACGGCGATATCGTTCTGTGCCGGCGTTCTGTCCCTCGACCCGGGGAGTACCGAAGCTTCAGCTTGGGGTTGTTCGACCATGATGGTCGCCTTGGTCGCACCTTCAACGCCCACTTGCCTGTCGAATAAGGCCCACCAATAGTACTTCCGCCACGGTCTTTCTGGTGGGACAAGTCCGCGGTGTCAGGTGGTTGTGCCGGCTGAACCCCGCTTTCATGAGATGCAATGCAGATTACTCATTGTCGGCGATGCTGACATAGATTCAACGTAGCGCGAGGTGAAAGGCCAGGGACTGCCAAACTTCGATCACCGGTCCGGCCGTGTATAACTGCGGGACCATCATATTGAACAGCACCAAACCAAATACCCATTGCCTGATTCGGTAGGTGTTGTCGGCAAGCAACTGCTCCAGGGCGATAATCATTACCATGAAGCCGAGCGTGAACATGCGAGACGTATCATTAGCCAGGAACATCTGGGGCCAGGCACACAGGACGGTGAGTACAAGGCCGATCAAGGCTGCATATTTCCGGTTCTTGAAGGTGTGGACGACGGCCAGACAAGGTATTCCCCAGAGCACTTGGTAGACGGAGAAAAGTCCGAGGCCGTGAAGCGGAAGCGTACCTCGGAATCTGACAAAGAGGTTGTCAAGTAGTGGTTTCAAGTAATATCCGAGCGAATAGTCGAAATTCTGTTGTGTGCCTATTGCCTGGTAGAACCACCCGTAGACAACCAACGGGATGGTGAAACCTACCGCCAACTCAAACATTCGTTTCGGCCGGCCGGGTGCGTTTTGCAGACTGATGAAGATAAGCCAGGGCAGCAGGAAAACGACCGACTCGCGATTGAAAAGACTGATGAAGAACCATAGGTAGAACAGTAGACGGCGTTCACGATGGCGCCACATGAAAAAGATCAGCAGATAAGTGAGGACATCGCAATAGCCGCCGCAGTGTATGACGGTGAGGACCGTAAGTGAAAAAGACATACAGGTGGCGGCGAGAAAGGCATCACCGGGTCGAGGCGAGGTGCATCGAAAGTAGTCGTAGACAGACCCTATGAACACGGCAGCGATAATGATGTTGGTGATAGTGATGCCACAGCCCCTCAACCCGAGCATATAGCTGATCAACGGTGTCAGAATTCTATGTGGTATCTGGTTGTTGGGGTCTGGGTTGAATGGATCCATGGCCAGGTTCGCAAAGTGTCCACCCAGGTACCGGCAGGTGGTATCCGGGCGGACGTAAAGACAAGCCAGGCCGACCAGAAAAATACCGACCAACGCGGCCCAACCATATCGACCGAATCTGGCCTCACCGCGTTTGAGAAAGTCGTCTAACCACTGGTAACTCAGACCCTCAAGCCGGGGGCCGAATTTGAAAGCCAATATAATCAGCAGAACAAGTATCTCTATCACGCCAACTCCTGCTGCGAAAAGCCATTCGCAGTCAATCTACGGCTAGTGAATCGTTCAGGTCAAGCGTTGATGAAGAACCCGCCGAATCCATTGGGACAGTCTTGAAATTCTGTTTGCTTTTTCCGGGCGACCGAGTATATTCGGCTCGCGATGCCGAAGTGGTGAAATTGGTAGACACGCTGCGTTCAGGGCGCAGTTCTCGCAAGGGAGTGGGGGTTCGAGTCCCCCCTTCGGCATTATTTCGTTGGGAACACTTTCCAGTTCCACTGTTCCGGTGTTTTCTCATTGTAATCGTGCAGTCGAGGCCATAATATCCTGTATCCATGTGGCGCACGAGGGCGTACACCTCGCACAATATCCACCACCCGGTAGTTTCAGGAAAGTCCAAATGAAGAAACCCGGCGAATCTGAAGATTCACCGGGCACAATTGTATGTAAAACGAAACGTCGCCTGCTCTTAGAATCCCGTGCGCGGCAGATGTCCACATCTGCCGTTCCACAGACCGGGTTACAAGGCGGCGCATGTGGACATACGCCGTCCACAGGAACTCAACGGTCAGCCTAAAACTCTGTCTTACCCGAGAACTTGAACGATCCCAAGTGAACCGTCGGCACGGTCATACAGCCAACGGCACTCCACCAGGAATCAACGCACTGGGTTTCCTTCGACATCGCCACGGTCGACTTAAAGGCACGCATGAACGAGTCGGTGAAGCGCATATTCTTGAGACCACCTACGATCTCTCCGTTCTCGATCAGGAAAGTTCCGTCGCGGGTCATACCGGTCAGCACCATGTTGCGGGTGTCGATCAGACCGTTGATGTAGTGGAAACGAGTGACCAAAATCCCTCGCTTCACGGCGCCGATCATCTTCTCCCGTTTTACTTTTCCCGGAGCCATGAAGATGTTCATCGCAAAGGCGCCCTCGGAATTTTCATCGGCTGTGATGGCGTGACCGGTCGATTTTTTACCGGCCTTTTTCGCCCAGGCGCGGTCGAAAACCACACCCCTGGCAACCCCTTTGTCGATAAAAGCCACTTTCTTCTTCGGCACACCCTCGAAGTCAAAGGGAAACGCCGCCGACCGGGTGTCGAGAGCGTTGTCGTACAAAGACACCTTATCCGAGGTAATCTTCTTGCCGATCCGGCCCGAAAGAAACGACGTCTTTTGAACGAAGGGTTTGGAGCCCAAGCCGACATAGTTTATCCACTCAAGCATTTCGGCAACCGCCGGCGGCTCGAGGATCACCTCGTACTCACCGGGATCGACCCCGCGCGGATTCTGTGACTGGTCGCACTTGTCGACGGCCACCCGGGCCAACCGTCTGAAATCCAGATCGCTCACCTGCCGCGATGTACCGGCGGCATAGCCGGACGATGTGTCGGACATGGCGATCATATTCACCGAAGCCGAGGTGAAGGGTTGGTATGCTTCAACACCGAGCGAATTCACCACCGCTATCTCTCCGCATGAAGTAGCGCAGGATCCCGCTACCGTGAACCTCTTTCGGCGCGCCTCGGCGATCACTTTTTTGACCGCCCCGGCGCGATCACGCGGACTGAACCCGGCTGTGATCTCATCGAAAGTATCGAGGGCCTTGTACTTCGCCGGCTTGGGCAGGCCGGGGAAATTCGGGTTCTCAGGTTGCTGTCGCGCTATCTCAACTGCATCTTCAAGTGTTTTACGTAAGTCGGCTAACACCATTGAATTGCAGGAAGCTACACCGACTCGTTTCCCCAGCACAGTGCGGAAGAAAATGCGGCAATTACTCTCGTAAACATTCTGGTGAATGTACGAATTAGCATAACGCGTGAGCCCCGACTCGCCGCCGATGTAGACTACCTCGGTCTGGTCGGCCGACGACCTGGCCATAACCTGTTGCAGGCGGGCAATCAGTTTTTCTCTTCCAGTCATTTGCTCACCCCCACCTTGACGTTTCGGAACCTGGCCGGCGCGACGCCATGCGCGACGTGCGCCGTTTGCATCGGCTCACCTTTTCCGCAATTGGGTATACCCCACACATGCCAGTGCTTCTTGTTGCAGATAGCATCACAGGAATTCCAGAACTCCGGGGTAATGCCGGTATAGGTTGGGTTCTTGTACATTCGTCCCAGCTTGCCGTTCTTGATCTCCCAGGCACACTCACCGCCGAATTGGAAATTGAGGCGTTTATCATCAATCGACCAACTCTTGTTGATATCGAAGAAGATACCGCTCCTGGTGTCGGCGATAAGTTCATCCAGTTCCCAGCTACCGGGTTCGAGATTGATATTGGTCATACGAATCAGCGGCAGACGATTCCATCCGTCGGCCCGCATGGCGCCGGAGGAACGTTGGTCGATCACCGGCGCCGTCTCGCGGCTGGTCAGGTATCCTACGAATTTCCCCCGGCGAACCAGCCAGTTGCGTTGAGCCTTGACGCCCTCGTCGTCATAACCGAAGCTACCAAGACCTCCCGGTACGGTGGCATCGGCTACGATGTTGACTATTTTCGAGCCGTATTTCAACTTATTCAGCTTCTCAATCGTCATGAACGAGCCACCGGCCAGCGATATCTCGGTGCCGAGAACACGGTCCAACTCGGTCGGGTGGCCACATGATTCATGCACCTGCAGAGCCATCTGTGGCCCGTTGATGATAACCGTCGTGGTCGTGTCGGGGCATGGCGCTGCTTTCAACAGAGCGACTGCTTCTTCGCGGACGCGCTCGGCATGGTCAAGGAAATTCATCCCTTCGATGTACTCATAGCCACTGGTCGCGAAATCACCGCCGAAGGAGTTCGGATATGAGCGCCGGTGCGCCTCCTTACCGTCAAATGAAATAGCGGCGTAACCCCCGCCCGACTCCATGATTTCCTGCTCTATCTCAGCACCATCGGTGGAGACAAACAACTTATTGATGCGATAGAACTCCATCGAACTTTCCGCCGTCTTGATCTTCTTTGACTTCCGAAGAATATCACACACATTCACCAGCAGCCCGATTTTGTCCTCAGCAGGCACCTCAAATGGATCCCTCTTGAACTTCGTTTTGTAGTGATCCACAAACGGCTCCTGCTCCGCCAGCACGACCGGTTCCTGCTTGGTCATGGCCGAGGCCCTGGCGATCTTCAGAGCCAGGTTGGCCGTCTTTTTGAGTTCGGCAGTGGTGAGGTTGGCCGTAGCAGCGAAACCCCAAGCCCCGTTGGCAACCACGCGAATGCCAACCCCGACATCAAGGTTGTGCGACATGCCGTCGACGTGGCCATCCGAAACCTGAAGCGCTTCCTTCTCGCGCCGGATGTAACGACAGTCGGCGTAGTCGACGCCCTTGCCCCGCAGCCAGTTGATACATTCCTTCAGTTTCTCTTTCACAAACCCTCCGGAAAGCAGGGTTAACGTTTTGTCTTCTTGTAGTCGGGAAGGTACACCAAACGTCCGCCCCGGTCAAGCGTCGAGCCGGGGAAAAGCGATCTCCAATGCAAATCGGCGTTGACTGCGAACCGGCTGAGCCATAGAATGACCGGGAGTTCACAAACCGATCGGACTCGGGACATGGAGTAACGCATGAGATGGGAAAAAGACGAATTCCGGATCACTGACGACAATGAAGACGCGGCGTGGCGACAAAGAGTGATGCCTTAGTATGGATTGGTACCTCTACCCCGCTGTGATCGCCGCCGGATTTGTTGCCGGGTTTATCAATACCCTGGCCGGGAGCGGATCGCTGGTGACGCTACCACTCTTGATATTCATCGGCCTGCCGGCCACGGTCGCCAACGGCACCAACCGAGTAGCCATCCTGCTGCAAAACGTGGTGGCGGTACAAGGCTTTCGTCGGGAGAAGATGCTCAGCCTGAAACAGGGACTCTGGCTGGCCGCACCGGCTGTAGTTGGAGCGCTCGTGGGCGCACAGATTGCGGTCGGTCTTGATGAGGCGATTCTGCGCCGCACTATCGGCGTGCTGATGGTCGTCATGCTGGCGGTCATACTGATTCGGCCGAAACGATGGTTGGAAGGGGAACCCGGCGACGCTCTCTCTCGTCCGAGTTGGCGGCAGTTTGTGATCTTCTTTGCTATTGGCATCTACGGCGGATTCATTCAGGCCGGCGTAGGTATCTTTCTACTGGTTGGGTTGGTGCTCAGCGCCGGGTACGATCTGGTTCGTGCCAACGGCGTCAAGGTGCTCATAATACTCTGTTTCACAGTGATGGCCTTGGCCGTATTCGTACTTAACGATCAGGTGAACTGGACAGTCGGTCTCACTCTGGCCGTGGGCAATATGTCGGGCGCCTGGGTAGCCACGCGGACAGCCATTAAGCGCGGCGCAGTCTTTGTACGTTGGTTGCTAATCGCGGTGTTAGTGGTCTCGGCGGTCTTGTTGTTGGGGCTGGGGGATGTAATCGGGCTATGACTCTTCTGTAGGTCAGGTTCCTTGGAACCTGACAGGCAAGCCTGCTTTTCGCGCTTCGCGCGCGTCAGGAGCACAGGGCTCCTGACCTACTTGCTGGTAGGACAGATTTCTCGGTGATTCTCTTATAGGTCAGTCGACGTAGAACAGCATCCCCGTGATGCCGCCACCGCGCGAAGCGCGAGAAACACGGCTTGACCGTGCTACCGCCGCAGCGTGTCGATTAGTTGCTTGTTGTAGTAGTTAATCATGTCCTCGCGGCGCAGGACACCGATCACTTTCTTCTCGTCGGCGTGCTCTACTACCGGAATTAGTTGCAGGTCACGCAGACCAAACAAGCGATATGCTTCCTCCAGATTGTCGTCGGCAAACAGCACCGTCGTTCCCGGATGAACCAAGTCCTGAGCAATCACCAGAAAGTCCAGAGAATGTTCGCTCATCACCGACCTGATATCCTGGAACGAGAGGACACCGCGCAGACGATCCTGATGGTCGGTAACGATGAAATACGATTCACTCGATTGTTGAATATCACGAAAAATAGTATGGAGTGGCGTCGTAGCGCGCAGAGTTTCGAACTTACGATCCATAACTTCAGACACTCGGTGCGAGCGTAGAACATTGATGTCCTTGCCGCCGCGTATATCGATGCCGCGCCGGGCCAGTTTGACGGTGTAGACGGAATGTTCAAACAGCTTGCCGGCCACCAGCGCCGAGAAGACCACCGTCACCATCAAAGGCAGAATGATCCGATAGTCGGAGGTCATTTCAAAAATAATCAGCAGCGCTGTCATCGGCGCGTGCGTGGCCGCCGCCACCATCCCGGCCATACCCACCAAAGCATAAGCGCCGGGCGAGGCCGTAATATTGGGAAAAAGGTGATTCACGCCAAACCCGAAGGCGCCGCCGGCCACCGCACCCATGAAGAGCGACGGCGCAAAGATGCCCCCCGAGTTACCGGAACCGAGCGTTAGCGATGTGGCCAGAAGTTTCAGGAAGATCAGAATCAGCAGCAGCGAAACACCCAAGTCACCGTGCAGGGTCAAACCAATTGTCTCGTATCCATCGGCCAGCACCTGCGGATAGAAAATGGCGATCCCTCCAAGGAGAAGTCCTCCGACCGCCGGTTTTGTCCAGTCGGCAATTTTCAATTTGTCGAAAACGTCCTCAAACCAGCTAAGTGTACGGGTGAACAGCACGCCACACCCACCCAGGGCGATACCCAAAAGAGTGTACAACGGGATCTCCCACGCCGATACCAGCGAGTAACTGGGCACTTCAAAAGCCGGGTGATCCCCCATGAAGCTGCGCGTGACGACCGACGCTACCACTGACGAAATGATCACGGGAGAAAAAGTCTTGATCGTGAAGTCGCCCAGGATTATTTCCAGTGAGAATATCACGCCTGCTATCGGTGCGTTGAACACTGCCGAGATACCTGCGGCCGCGCCACAGCCGACCAACACCTTGACCCGATCTCCGGACATGTGAAACACCTGCCCAATCGAGGAACCGATGGCCGAACCGATTTGCACGATCGGCCCCTCGCGACCTGCCGACCCCCCGGATCCGATACAGATAGCCGAGGCAATCGTCTTGGCAACCGCCACCCGCGCACGAATGATTCCACCCAGACGGGCCACGGCGTTCATCACCTCCGGGACACCGTGCCCCTTGGCTTCAGCGGCGAACTTATAGACAATCGGTCCGACTATCAGCCCACCGACCATTGGAATCAGTGGGAGCCACCATTTGTACCCGCCGCTTCCCACCGCCTCGGTCAGAATTTGATCGGTCAGACCGAAAGCCAGCCTATTGAAATACTGTATGAGCCAGGTGAAGCCCATGGCGCCAAAGCCGGTGGCCAAACCCACGAACACCGCCAGCAGAATGAGAATATGGGTTCCGTGAAACTGGAACCGATTGGACAGTTTTTCGAGTGTTCTGAAAGCCATAGCATCCGAATTTATCCAATTCGAAATCTATCGCCAAGTCTTAATTGCACGTTTTTGAGTACTGGACGGGACCTTCCGCTTAATTGGCTTGACATTAGGCGGGGTGATGTTTAATCTTGATCCGATCCTCTGATGCAAACGAAGAGGACCTATTGGTATGACGACTATGCGAACAAAAGCAGACGCGATTATAATCGGCGGCGGTATCATTGGTGTCGCCACCGCTTTCTATCTGGCTCGCCGGAAGTTCGGTCAGATCATCCTGTTGGAAAAAGATGTTCTTCTGGGTGCGGGCGCGACTTCGAAGGCAGCCGGTGGAATCCGGGCGCAGTTCTCCACTAGGGTGAATATCGAAATGTCCATCCTGTCGGAGAAAATTATGGCCGGGTTTGAGGAAGAGACCGGACATGAAGCGTTGTTCGACCGCGTCGGGTACATGTTCTTGCTTGAGGACGATGACGACGTCAAGCGGTTTCGCGCCGACTACAATCTCCAGAAATCCGTGGGGCTTGATGTCCAGCTTCTGAACCCGGAGGATATTAACCAATACGCTCCCCATGTGTCGCTCGACGGTATCCAATTGGCCTCCTACTGCCCCGGCGACGGCCTTGGTGACCCGCACGAGTTCCTGACCGGCTACGAGAAAGGAGCCCGCAAACTTGGCGTCGAATTCGAGTTCGGCTGCGAAGTGACCGGGATCGAATGTAAAGGCGGGAAGGTCTGCGGTGTAGAAACCAGTCGCGGGGGCGTCAGTTCTCCTCTGGTCATAAACTGCGCCGGGCCACAAGCCGGTGTGATCGGGAAAATGATCGATGCTGAAGTACCCGTACAGCCGGTGCGACGACAGATCGTCACCACCGGTGAACTGGACTTTGTGAAGCCGTTCTTTCCGATGGTGGTCGATGTGAAATCCGGTCTGTACTGTCACAAGGAATCCCGGGGTATGCTTCTGGGCTGGGCCGACAAATCGGTGGAACCGTCGTTCGACGTCTCAATCGACCCCGACTACACGGATGCTATCTTAGAGAAAGCGCTTCATCGCATTCCGCAATTGGAACAGGCTGAGGTGGCCAACGAGTGGGCGGGACTGTACGAGGTGACGCCTGACCATCATGCCATCATCGGTTGGGAACCGAAGGTGGAGGGGATGTTCCACGTCGTCGGGTTCTCCGGCCACGGCTTCATGCATGCGCCCGCCGCCGGTTTGGTCACGGCTCAGGTTTTGACCGGACAGGAACCATCGGTGAACATCTCGAAACTCTGCCCCACCCGGTTTGCACGGGGCGTCGTCGTTGAGGAAACGAACGTAATCTAACCACCAGCCGCCACACCGGCGGTTGAGCATAGCTGGGAGAAATCACCATGAAACGATTGGTGATCGTTGCTATCTTTGTTCTGTTCGCTGCTGGTGCGCGAGCCCAGGAAGGTCACCCGGCCGACAGCGCTGCCACCGCCGGGTTTGTTCCCTTTGAGACCTTTCATCATATTATGGCCCCTGCCTGGCATCAGGCCTGGCCCAAGAAAGACTACGAAGCGCTGCTGGCCGCCGGTCCCAAATTCGCCGACGCTTTTGTGGCTATCGAACAGCTTAAGCCTAAGTTCACAACGGAAACGCAGCAACAGGCTTTCATCAAACATCGAAAGCGTTTTGCTGAACTGGTTGAACAATACGCCGAAGCCTGCCAACAGGCCGACAGTGCGCGCGTGTACCAACTCATGCCCGACCTCCACGACGCCTTCGAAGCGACCGCTGCTACCCTGCTGCCGGTCAGTTTCCCTGAGTTCGAGGGGCTGGTCATCACACTTGATATTATTGTGAGAACGCATCTCCCCGACAACAACGTGGAGGGACTTGTCGGTTCCACTAAAACCCTCCTGGCCAAGATGGAACACCTGATCGTGGCTCCGCTCCCGACTGAGCTTGAGGCGGCAGAGGACGAGATCAAGCCGAACCTTGAGATGATGCGTCACCTGGTGCTGCACATGGTGGAGGCGTTGTATCAGAATAACATCAAAGAGTACATTATCTACGCCACGGAACTAAAGACACAGACGAATGAGTTCGAGGCGCTGTATAAATGAAGTCGGGTAGGTGAATGCTCCATGACGCTGCCGCACATAGCGCGAGAATCAGGCTTGCCTGTCACTGTGCGTGGTGTACACCCTTAGGTGAACGGCAGATGTCCACATCTGCCGTCCGGTCAAGCCACCCGATCAAGTCGTCCGGTCTCAAGCCGGATTCCACGGCGTCACATGTGGACATACGACGCCCACCGGTGTTATGATACCCATGCGATGAGAATTCTTGTCGATTGGTTGTGCGCCCCCTGAACGAACTGTGAGGTCAGGTCGTATCCGAGTCCTCTTCGGGCGGCAGCGGAATCATCTTGATATTGTCGTAGTAAACCACCGAGTCCGGTTTGTCGACGCGCATGAGACGTCGGAGCACACTACTGATGCGTAAGGCTGATTCCTCAATCTGCATAATCTTCTTCTTGAGATCGTCATCGAGGCCCCGGTGTTTCTTCAGGACGTCGGCATTCCCGAGTATGGGCGTGAGGGCATTATTGATCTCGTGGTTGGCCGTTACTGCTGTCTCATGAATCCCCTCCACCTTGGCTGCATCCAGAGACTTTTGATCCACCGACACCGCCCTGGTCAGTCCGGCGGCCGCAAAGTTGAGCGACAACAGCGCGCAGAGTGCCTCCAGAAACAGATCCTCCGATATGATCGTTCGCACCCCTTCCTGCAACCCGATGACAGCGCCAAATACCTGGGCGCCTCGCCGTAGCGGCAGGGTAAAGGAATGAGTCGGCGGGTTGCCTGCAAACGATAAGTAAGCCGACTCCAACTGTTTCTCGCGCCGCAGCCCGGCGTACAACTCCTCTTCGAGAGTCTGCAAATGCTGCCGATCGACCTCAGACACTTCGTAAACGGCGGCCAGCGTGGGCTTGCCCTTTTCATCCCAAAGATGCAACGCCGCGGCCGACAGGCCAACCAGCGCGGAAGCCTGCTCCAATGCCGTTTGAGCCGACGTCTTGCCATCCACTCCCGCCGCGCCAGCTACGGCCAACTGTCTGAGAATCTCGTATTTGCTGTTGTCTTTACTCATCTTTCACACAAGTCGAAGCTACTGTACAGGTCATGTTGAGCAAATCGAATGCCTCGCCGCCGATTACCGAGACGGCTGCAGTAAATCAGATAGTAACCCTAAAGGTAAAGCCGGAGCGGGTTTTCCACCAGCCCTTTCTTGTGCGATTATTGAACAGACCCACCTCCCTTCCCCTGGGCTGTGCAGTCGCCTTCACGTAATATGAGGGGAGACAACCGTCAAATCATTTGACATTCACCACCCGGGGCAATACATTTAGCGCTTTCCGGGCTGGCGCCCAAGGAGAGATTATGCTGGAAGACCACATGCACGACAATTGCGGCGTCTTTGGAGTCTTTGGAAACGCCAAGGCGGCGGAGTTGACGTACTTCGGTCTCTACTCGCTGCAACATCGTGGTCAGGAATCGGCTGGTATCGTTACTTCCGATCAGGGCACAATCCACATGCACAAGGGGATGGGAGAAGTGTCGGAAGTGTTCGGCAAGGAGGAGTCCATCCACAAACTCACCGGCAACATGGCCGTCGGTCACACCAGGTACAGCACCACCGGCGCCTCATCTCTCATAAACATCCAGCCTTTCCTGATCACCAACCGTCGCAGCAGTCTGGCAATAGCGCACAACGGCAATCTCACCAACGCAACGAAACTGCGCTCGCGGTTAGACGCCAGGGGATCGATCTTTCAGACAACTTCGGACACCGAAGTTATTCTCCATCTGACGGCGCGCTCCAGCAAGACGCGGCGAATCGACCGCATCTGCGATGCCTTATCCAGTGTTAAGGGCGCCTTCTCCGTCCTGTTCCTGACCGAAAACAGTATCATCGCCGCCCGTGACTCTTATGGTTTTCGCCCCCTGTGCCTTGGCAAGTTGCGCCAGTCGTGGGTGGTAGCCTCGGAGACCTGCGCCTTTGACATAATCGGCGCCCGTTACGTGCGTGACATCGAACCCGGTGAGGTTCTGGAGATTTCCGCGAAGGGCTTGCGCTCGCGGTTTCCTATGAAAAAGACAAGGGCGGCTTGCTGCATTTTCGAATATATCTATTTTGCTCGTCCTGATTCCAAGATATTCGGCGAGAATGTCGACAAAATCCGACGTCGTCTCGGTCGACGGTTAGCGCGCGAGCATCCGGTCGAGGCTGATATCGTCATAGGTATACCGGACTCGGCCAACACCGCCACGCTGGGATATTCGGAAGAATCCGGCATTCGTTTTGAGATCGGTCTCATCAGAAACCACTACGTGGGACGCACCTTCATCGATCCCCATCAGGACATCCGCGACCTGGATGTCAAAGTCAAATTCAACACGGTCCGAGGGGTGCTCAAGGGTCGCCGGGTAGTGGTGGTGGATGATTCGATAGTGCGCGGCACTACCTCACTCAAACTGGTAAAGCTGATCCGTGAGGCGGGCGCTAAGGAAATCCATTTCCGAGTTTCC
The DNA here is from genome assembly GCA_030605565.1 of bacterium. Lineage (GTDB taxonomy): Bacteria > Zixibacteria > MSB-5A5 > GN15 > FEB-12 > JAJRTA01. The sequence goes on along the minus strand of JAUWIB010000025.1, from coordinate 3,434 downwards.
TCTCCCCCGATCATATCTCCCTGTTTTTATGGCATCGACATGCCCACCCGGCAGGAATTGATCGCCTCAAGGTTGTCACTCAAGGAAATCGAGCGCTATCTGCAAGTGGATTCCCTTCGCTATCTTTCGCTGAAGGGAATGCTGGCAATCAAGGCTCTGCCCGACACCAGATTCTGCGATAGCTGTTTCTCCGGCAAGTACCCGATCAAACCTCCGACCATCAACGGCAAGGACCGGTTGGCCTCGAAGCGTAGTCGCTCCGCCTGATCTCGCTCTGACCGTCTGGTGACATCACCGACATCTGCCGATAACCCCAAAAGATTCGGCTATTGACGTGACGGCGACGACCCGTATATTATAAGGGTAGGTGTCACATGTACCTGCCCCGGTCTTCCTCACCGACCGTCGACAATGATTAAATCGAGAACGCCACGTTTGGAGTACCCATGACGATGAAACCAGCGATCACAGTTCTTATCGGCATTGCTGTTTTGTTGGGCTGTTATGTTACCGGCGACGATGCCCTGGCAGCTTCCCGGGAGTTGATATCTGACTACTCCTTTGATCTTATCCCGCGCCGAGCGGCGGACAAAATGCAGCCCATGGCCGTCCACCCCGAGGCGATGGTATCTCACGTGGTTGTCAAATTCGCTGAATCATCTCGGGCTCGGCTGCGGTCCGGACGTTTGGTATCCGTCACCGGCACTTCCCTGTCCGCTGCCGAGACCGCCCTACAGCCTTACTTTGATGGCCGGTTTGGGCGTCTGTTTGCTGGCTTTTCGGAAGCCAAACTCGATCGGGACAAAGAGGTCCTTCAGGATCGATCACGTCATGAGTTAGCCGATCTTAGTAGCTACTATCGCGTTGACGTTACCGATCCGGGAGCGGCCGAGCAATTGGTGCGGACGCTGAACGCGCTGGATGAAATCGAGATCGCCTATGTCGAACCAAGGCCGGAGGTGGCCGAGGATATCGACCCACCGACTCCGGATTATCAGGCCAATCAGGACTATCGCGAGGCGGCTCCGGACGGCGTCGACGCCGACTATGCCAACAGTCTGCCCGGAGGCGACGGCAGTGGCGTCAAAATTATCGACATCGAAATCAATTGGCAAACAACGCACGAGGATATTGACAAGGCGCTGGGCGCCGTTATCGGACCGTACCCCGGCAGTGGCTCTTCCAGCAATCATGGCACCGCCGTGCTGGGTGAAATGGTCGCCGGCAACAACGGTTACGGCATGACCGGCATCTGCTACGGCGCTGACGTCGCCATGGTGTCCATCAGCACCATGTCCACGGCGCAAGCGTTGTACACGGCTATCGATAACTTGCAGCCGGGCGATTTGATTCTTATTGAGTTGCATGCACCCGGACCTCGTTACAACTTTCAGTCACGACCGGACCAACTCGGATATGTGTGCATGGAATACTGGCAGGCCAACTATGATGCTATTCTATACGCCTGGGCCAGGGGAATCACCATCATGGAGGCGGCAGGCAACGGCGCTGAGGATTTCGATGACCTCGGACTGTACGGCCAGTTATTCGACACCACCTATCGCAACTCGCATGCTATCATCATCGGAGCCGGGTACCCCGCGGCGGATGCGTCAAACTTGCAGCGGCTCGGGTTCTCCAACTTCGGCGAGCGGGTCAACCTTCAGGGTTACGGTACCGGTGTGTACACCTGCGGTTATGGATCGCTGTTCGACGGCGACGGAGACATGGATCAGTATTACACCGCAACGTTCGGCGGGACATCGTCGGCGTCACCCATCGTGACCGGCGCCGGCGCCTGCCTGCAAGGTTACTACAAGACCAACCACGGCGCCGTGATGACTTCCGACATGATCCGTGACCTGCTCGTAACGACCGGCACTCCGCAGTTGGGCGACACCTCCGAACATATCGGTCCGCGCCCGGACTTGCTCTCAGCCATCACTAATCTCTCCCCGCCCCCGTCGCTCTACGCTCTGCCGATACTGATCGACACTTCGCTGGATGAGGGCGCCATTGCTACAACCGACGTCTGGTTGTTCAATCGCTCGATATCGCAGGCCATCGATTTCAGCCTTACCGACGACGACAGCTTGTTCAAAACTCTGGGTAACTGGCTGTCGGCGGCGCCGACATCCGGGACGGTGCCGGCTTCCGACTCCGTGCTGGTAACTGTGACCCTGGATGCATCCGTCATCGAGGATCAGGTCGACCGGTATCGCGGGATGCTCACCATCGACTGGGGTCCATCGGGCGGAGGTCTCGACTCGGTGACCTGCGTTCCTGCCTACCTGACTATTCCGTGCGCCGACACGATTTACGCTGCGACCACTTCCGATGATCCGGAAGGACCAACCTTTCGATGGATCTCCGCCAGGACTCTGGGCACACGGGTTCCGTTCGGCAACTTCTACCTCCAGTCGGGCGGTAATCCACTCGATGACGGCAGTGTCGGACCGCGTAACATCGGCTTCCACTTCCCGTTCTATGATACCACCTATAACCGAGTATTCATTGGTGTCAACGGTGGCGTGTCGTTCACCGACACCAACCTCAATGTCAACGGATACTTCGGCGGACTCGATCTGCCGGGTGCGCCGTTCGCAACTTTCATCGCGGCTTTCTGGAGCGACTTGATCTTCGATACCATAGCCGTTCCGGAAGCCGGCATCTATTTCTACAACGTCCCCTCTTACGACACGCTGGTTATCGAATGGTATCGCCCGTCCAATTTCAATCTGGCTTCGGACACCACGATCAACTTCGAACTACTGCTGACTCAGGATGGGAGCATCGTTTGTCAATACCTGGACGTCGGCATCAGTGGTCTGGAACAGTCGGCGCTGGTAGGTGTGTCTGAGATCGGCTGCCGTGGTCTTAGTCACGTTAATGGCGGTGACATCCCTGAGAACGTAGTTTCGGATTCCTTATCTGTACGTATCTTCTACACCGATCGTGAGTGGGTCATGTCCGGGAACATCGACGGCCAGTTGGGTATCGACATCGCCGACCTGGTGCACTTGGTGGACTTCATGTTCACCGGTGGCCCCGAACCTATACCGTACGAATCGGGCGATGTCAACTGCTCCGGCGCCCCGATCGACATCGCCGACCTGGTACACCTGGTCGACTGGATGTTCACCAACGGACCGCCACCGTGCTACTACCTGCAGATGCTGTAGATCATAGCGCATGAAAAGTCCCTTCTTGAGTTTTGTAGGTCAGTCCGCCGCGGCGGATTGCGGTCCCGACAATTCAACTCTTTGTAGGTCGAAACCCCTGACCCGAAGGGTCGTCCTGAGCGCAGTCGAAGTTACTATGGTATAGGGCAGACTATTGTTGATAATAAATGAGGTTGCCTGCGATGTTAAGAACTCAATAACGTGGTCGTCCTGTTTGGAGGGCGCCACAAAACATGGAGGTAACCTCGTGCG
>JAUWIB010000102.1 GCA_030605565.1 bacterium | reverse complement strand
ACATATTTGCCGTGGTGGCGCCAGTTTGAAGTACAAAGAGATTACTAAAAGGCCGAAAAAGGTGACTGAGTCCAGGAGTCCTCGAGTGTCGAGAACGCCTCCTGTTCCGCCTCGGGATCATCCCTGGAAAAGGACAGGCACCTTAAAGTCAATTGAACAAAACAAGATAACTCACTTAACCAAATAGGACATTTCTATCTTGCTAAAAACCGGACATTTCTATTTTGCCTTGACAGCAAGCCCAACCGCCGTTGACATACAAGATCGTGCCGAGTATCTTAATAATCAGTTACTTGAAACGGACGCCATATTATTCTCACGGTAGCCACAGACTACCGCGATAAAGGAGATGCAGATGCTAAGACACAAATTATCACTCCTGGTCGGGCTGCTTGTACTCGCGCTCGCGTTCGGTTGCTCCAGTGACGACGACAACCCGACGGGCGGCGATGACGATCATGGCACGGTAGTCACCATCGGTACGGACGGTGGCGCCCTAACGATCGGCACCGATGTCACCCTGGAGATACCACCGCAGGCACTGTCCGATAGTGTCGACTTCACGATTGGGCAAAACAGCTCGCCGGCACCGGCGGGAGGCACGCGTCGTATGGTCTCGCCATGCTACACGATAGGACCATCCGGCACTCAGTTTGCCGTTCCAGCCGCGATAACGATTAGTTATGACGTCAGCGGTTTCGACAATGTCGACGAAGAATCACTGATAATCTACACCAACAGCGGCTCCGGTTGGGATGCGCTGGCTACTGAGACCGACCTCGGCGCCAATACTGCCTCGGCGTCGGTGACGCATCTTTCAGATTTCGCCGTAATGCTCGATACTTCATCGGCCGCCCAGGGTGTCTATGCCAAGCTGATTCTGGCGCGTATCATCTACTACACGGGTGAAGGCGATCCGTACCGCATGGACAATATCGCGGCGTCCTTTGACAGCGGATATGGTCCCTGCACAGTCCTGCATCCGTTGCAACCGTCAGGCGTGACGTGCAATGACTTTACGCTCAACTGGGTCGATGAGATGGGCAGCTTCACGTACTCCGAGCATCTGAGCTTCCTGGAGTTGGACAGCAGCTATGACTTTGAAGTCACCGCTGGCGGAGTAGTACCCTCGCTCACGCAGGCAATCACATTCCCCAGCGTTGAACCATACCTCACCAGCCCGACTTACGGCTCGGTGGTATCCAAAAGCGGGTTTGAGACCACCTGGAGCGGCAGCGGCAGCGGGACCGTGGAAATCATTATGGTCGATCTGGCGGGCGACTCCGCGGTGTGGGTGTCAACCGTAAATGACGGCAGCGACAGTTTCACCAGCGACCAGTTGGCAAGTCTCACGCCGGGCGGGTATATATTGGTATTGAATCATTACAACCGGGAGTCTATTGTCGCGGAAGGTTACGACCCGCGAAGTATCATAGCGGCAAGGGTGATGCATACGATAATGATCACTCTAACACAGTGACCACCAGACGGGATGTTTTTGTTGAGGCGGCAAGCCGTATCCATATACATGCCGTCATGGCTGACACCCAACGAAAGGACCTTGATCTCAGCAACCCCGAAATGCGCCAACGGTTGCTCCCGCACTGTCGCCTGAAACCCGGCGAAGTGTGGCGCGACCCAGAAGGCCGGCATGTCGTCGGATGTGGGGATGCCACCGACAATGGGTTTGTCGACCGAGTGACCGGAGCCAATAGATCGCATTTATGCGTGCAGGATCCGCCGTATAATGTTGCGGTCGGCGAGCGGCGTACGGTCGCGGAGTATGTCGACTGGTGTCGTCGATGGGTGTGCGTCAGTGAATCGGTCATGGCTGACGACGCGACGTTGTATGTCTGGATGGGAGCGGATCAGAAACAACACTTTCAACCGCTGCCGCAATTTATGGCAATGATGGCCGAGACCGATTTCGAATCCAGGTCGCTGATCACGTTGCGCAATCAGCGTGGGTACGGCACGCAGAAAAACTGGATGGCGGTTAGGCAGGAATTGCTCTGCTACACAAAAGGGAGCCCCGCGTTCAATGTGCAATACACTGACATCCCGAAGATCCTGCGCGGCTACTACAAAGAGGTGAACGGCGTTGTTACCGAAAACGCTGAGCGCAGTCGCTCCGATTGTATCCGGCCCGGCAATGTCTGGGTTGACGTGCAGCAAGTGTTCTATCGCATGGAGGAAAACGTCAACGGCTGTGCGGCGCAGAAGCCTCTGAAGGCCATAGAACGAATCGTGCTCGCATCATCCAATGAAGGGGACACCGTTGCCGACTTCTTCGCTCATTCGGGCACGACACTGTTGGTGTGCGAACGACTGGAACGACACTGTGTGACGATGGACATCGATCCGATCTGTGCTGAGATAGCTATCCGCCGTCTCGAACGCTATCGTGACAGCGGCAAGACCGGCTGGCAGATGGGCCACCCGTTTGAGGCGGAGTTGGAGGAGGCGGCTTTGGGTGTGTTGGAGCAGCTGTAGTCAGTCTTGACGAGACCGGAAACAGCATGTCAATAGAGACACTCATTCCGTATATTGCCGGAGCCGGAGTTTGTCTATTGCCGTCACGCTGAGGAGATTGAGGTGAAAACAGGTTTCGTGCAGTTCTGTCCCGTTCTGGGTGATGTTAATACCAATGTGCAGACGATTGATCGCCTCGTGAGGTCGGTCGAACAGGCCGACCTGCTCGTGCTGCCGGAGTTGTGCACTACCGGCTACAACTTCGCGTCGAAAGAGCAGGCGTGGGACACATCGGAGTCGATCGAAGACGGTACATCCGTCCGGCGGCTGGTCTCGCTGTGCCGCGAGAAAAAGATGCATATCGTGGCGGGTATCAACGAGCGCGATGGCGACAAGCTTTACAACAGTGCCGTGCTGGTCGGACCCAATGGTGTTGTCGGCAAGTATCGCAAGATGCATCTTTTCATGAACGAGAAGGATATCTTCCAACCGGGCGATCTCGGTCTTCCGGTCTTCGACATTGGCTGGGGGAAGATCGGACTGCTGATCTGTTTTGACTGGGTGTTTCCGGAGGCTTGGAGGATACTGGCGCTGGAGGGAGCGGACATCATCTGCCACCCGTCCAACCTGGTAATTCCGGGCCTGTGTCAGCGTGCCGTGCCAGTCAACGCGCTGATGAACCGCGTATACGTCGTAACCGCCAATCGCATCGGCGCCGAAGGTGACCTGACGTTTACAGGGCTGTCGGTTATCGCCGATCCGAAGGGGGAAGTCATCGCTCAGGCCTCATCGGTCGATGAAGAGGTTGCAGTGGTCGATGTCGACATTGCCCTGGCGCGGGACAAGATGATCACACCGCGTAATGACGTGCTGGGAGATCGCCGCCCCGATGAGTACGGGCGGCTGTTAAAGTCATAGGAAACAAAATGCCGGTAGTTGCTTAGCTACCGGCAGTCACTGTTGCATCCGTCCCGGTTAGCTTCCGCTCAAGGGACCGGTAGTTTTCTTCGGTTGTACCGGTTCTTTTTTCGGCTTTTTCTTGGGCGTTTTCTTTTCCCGGCCGGGCTTGTTTCTTGATTTTCCCATGGTATTGATCCTTCCGTCGGTTCGCCTTATTCCTTATAGACCTTATACATATCGGCGCCGGAGACGTTGATATTGAGCGGCGACGACATCGCATCTCACTATTACAATAAGACCCGCCCCGTGTTTTGCCAAATAGTTTTTAGGGGGAGATATCTTAAAGCGACAAAGCAGTGATCTGAGTCCGGTACCTAAAGGAAATTCTCCAACGCCACCTTCCCACCCGCCACCTTCGCATATGTGAAGTGCTTTATGAAATCGCCGGTGTTGACGTACACACCATTGTCGAAATGCTGAATCGTTGGGATGTGAAGATGTCCGATGGCAACAATATCATAACCGAGCGCAAGTTTCTCTTTTGCATAGTTCTCATAGTCGGCGACAAAGTCCGGGTCGCGCTGCGCCGTGTAGTTGCGCGATGAACCGGACACCGCCTTGGCCAGAGGTATCGCCCAGTCAGGCGTCAGCTTACGGTACAACCAGATATTGAAGCGGTTGCGCAGGATTCGTTTCAGGAAACGATATCCGCGATCGGCCTTAGCCAATCCATCGCCGTGAATCAGGTGGAGTCGTTTGCCGTCGTACTCGAGATTGAGACTGTCACGATGTAGAGTGATACCCATCTCCTTCGAGAAGAAATCACCCATCCAGAAATCGTGGTTGCCGCTGACATAGTCGATCTGCACACCGCGGCGGATGAGACCGTCCAACATGCACAGGACGCGGTGGTGGTCTTTGGGAATAGCGTGTTTGTATTCAAACCAGAAGTCGAACAGGTCACCGAGTATAACCAGCCGGTCGCCATCGGCCTTAACCAGTTCAAAGAGCGCCGCGAGCTTCTCTTGTTTGAGGGCCTCTATCTCATCGGTGTCAGCCCCGAGATGCGCGTCTGAAAAAATGTACAGTGCCATAATTACATTGTCGAGCTCACTTGACCGGTGGCCCACCCCGCCGAGGCGGGGCTGTGGGAGTCGTGCTTTCCAGTTGTCGAAACCAACCTCTCGGCGGCCATGCGGACCAGGGGTTTCGACCTACCCGCATTACACCACCTTCCATCCAACCGCGCGAAGCGCGAAAAACCCATTTATGGGTCCCCTCTCAAGAGGGGACTTTGAAAAAGCGCTGTCATGCTGAGCGCAGTCGAAGCATGAGAGGAGTGCTAAAGGACTCACTTACCCCACCTTCTCCATGAACGCCGGCATGCTGTCAAAGAAGGCATGATCCAATTTCTGAAGCGACAGGTCCACGACATCGTTGATCTTCAGGTTCCCACCACCGACCGTGCCGATTCTCGCGCAGGGGCAATTGAGAATTCCGAAAAAGTCAGCCACCGCGTCAGCGTCATCGGCGGCACAACTGATCACCACCCGCGACTGCGTCTCACCAAACAACAGAGCATCGGTGCGCATACTGTCGCTTAGAGTAATAACCGCACCGACTTGTTGTTCGCGGTCGGAGATGCAACACTCAGCCAGCGCCACGGCCAGGCCGCCGTCGGAACAGTCATGAGCCGAGCGGATCCACCCCCGCGTGATCGCCGCCAACAAGCCATCCTGCAACTTCTTTTCAAACTGCATATCCAGCGGTGGCGCCTCACCCTTCGTCAGTCCGAAGAACGTGTGCAGATACTCCGAGGCGCCGAGGTGCTCCTTGTTTTCACCCAGCAGGAATATCACGTCACCTTCGTCCTTGAACCACTGTGTTGTGATGTGCGCCACGTCCGGTATCAGGCCGACCATGCCGATAGTAGGCGTTGGGAACACCGCGCGCTGCGGGTCTTCGTTGTAAAACGAAACATTGCCGCCGGTCACCGGTGTTTCGAAGACACGACAGGCCTCACCCATCCCGGCCACAGCCTCAGCGAAACCGTAGTAGATCTCCGGCTTGTAGGGGTTACCGAAATTGAGGCAGTTAGTCACGGCCAGCGGTTGTCCGCCGGAGCAGACGATGTTACGCGCCGCCTCGGCCACTGCGCTCTGGGCGCCCAAACGTGGATTGAGATAGCAATAGCGACCGTTGCAATCGGTGACCATGGCCAGCGCCTTGTTCGTTTTACGGAGCCGCAGCACAGCGGCGTCGGAGCCGGGGCCGACAGCCGTATTGGTGCGCACCATCGAATCGTACTGCTCAAACACCCAACCTTTGTGGCAAATGTTGGGAGCAGCCAAGAGACCGCACAAGTCTTCGTTCCAGTCACGATCCAGCGGTATGTCCTCAAGATTGAGATCGGCCAGTTCGTCCATGTAGGCGGGTCGTTTCGTCTCACGATGGTACACCGGAGCGTCGCCGCCCAGGACCATGGTTTCTGAAGGTGCCTGCGCAACTATCTCGCCGTCTAACCGCACCGTGAGCAAACCGTCGTCCGTAACCTTGCCGATAATGGTCGAATCCAGTCCCCATTTGTCGAACACTTCGCGGACCGCGGCCTCTTTGCCTTTCTTGACACAAACTAACATCCGCTCCTGTGATTCGGAAAGCAGAATCTCGTATGGGATCATTCCCGGTTCGCGGACGGGTACTTTGTCGATGTCCAGCTCTGCGCCGGCCTCTCCCTTGGCCGACATTTCGGAAGAGCTGCAAATAATCCCAGCGGCGCCCATATCCTGAATGCCCACGATTAGGTTCTTCTCGATGATCTCCAGAGTTGCCTCAAGCAGCAACTTCTCAGTGAACGGATCGCCGATCTGTACCGAAGAGCGCTTTTGTTCGGACTCTTCGGAGAGTTCCACCGAGGCAAAGGTAGCGCCGTGGATACCATCGCGACCGGTCTTGGAACCGACAATCATTAGCTGATTGCCCACACCTTTCGCCACCGCCGAGACGATCCCATCGGTCTTGACGATCCCAACGGCCATAGCATTGATCAGCGGGTTACCGGTGTAAGCTTCATCGAAGTAGACCTCACCGGCCACCGTCGGCACCCCGAACGAGTTGCCATAGTCGCCGATACCGCGCACGACTCCATCCACGAGATACCGCACGTGCGGATTGTCTGGGGAACCGAAACGGAGTGAATTCAGTGAGGCTATCGGACGCGCGCCCATCGTGAAAATATCGCGCAGAATCCCGCCGACACCGGTGGCCGCGCCCTGGTATGGCTCGACCGCCGAGGGGTGGTTGTGGGATTCGATCTTGAACACCACCGCCAGGCCGTCGCCGATATCGACCGCGCCGGCGTTTTCCTCGCCCGCCTTGGCCAGCAGGTTTTTGCCCTCGCGGGGGAGGGTTTTCAATAGCGCGATTGAGTTCTTGTAGGAACAGTGCTCGGACCACATCACCGAGTAGATGCCGAGTTCGGTGTAGGTCATCTCGCGGCCGAGGATTGTTTTGATGCGCTCGTGTTCTTCTTTGGTCAGGCCGTGCGCCTCGACCATTTCGGGGGTAACGGGGGGCTGCTGGTATTTCGCGGGCATTCTATCTCCTTACGATAAGGAGTGGAATATAGGGTGCTAAACGGTGGAGGTCAATTGGGAGTTTTCTATTTGCTAGCCACGTGATTCACAGGTTGACAGAGTTCAGGTCGGATGAATCACCGGTGCTTATGACTGGTACGATTCCGGCATCTCGACAAATGCCTCAGTAAATCGAAATCGCCTGCGATAAGTGCTCCTTTCTTCGCTCGTGACCAGCCTTTAATCCGTCGTTCGGCTTCGTTAGCCTGATATGCGGTGGTAAACTCTTGCGAATACACGAGTATCACCGGATGCCGCGAGTGAGTGTATCCTCTAACGGCGCCGGCATCATGCTCCGAAACTCTGCGGCTTAGATTTCTGGTGCGTCCTGTGTAGTAGCTACCATCCGCACAACGCAATATATAGACCCAGAACGACTCCTGTTCTCTCATTGCCTCCGCCTACTGATTGCGACTTCGATGATCACAACTGCCCCTACCACCTCATGCTTGCACATGCCGACCGCAACTTCTTCACCCATACTGATCTTCCCCCGCTAAAACGGACAGGTTAAGAAGATAGGGTATGCCGCCTTTCGAAGTCAACCGGGCTTTTCATTCCCAGTGACGAGTGACGGCGTTGACGGTTGTAAAAGACTTCAGTGTACTCAAATATCTTCGCTTT
>JAUWIB010000134.1 GCA_030605565.1 bacterium | reverse complement strand
ACCATGCTCCACAATGACACCTTTCGACGCATCAAAGAGCTTAAGTCTATACGTTTCACCGGGGGTCAACCCCTCGTCGATGTTGAACGTAGTCCGGTCGTCGCCGTAGATCGGCAGAACAAAGTAGGAGACACCCCGGTGCATGAACACGGCCGCCACACCGGCACAGTTGCCTGAAGCGTCAAAGGCAGCTATAACATCGCCATCACCAGCCGATTCACCATCAAGTTCAACAGCACCGGTCAGACTGCTCGACAGATTGGTAGCACGGAATGTAAACGGCCCACCCACACCAAGTGACTTGTCGTACAGGACCTGACCGGAGTGAGAGTTCCGTCCCGCGACACCGGCGACTCCGCACTCCTCATACTGGAAGTGGGGCCACGGGGTGTTTACCTTCACCCAATAACCAAAGCCATTCCGGATCTCAGTCAGAGTATTCAGGAACGGCGGACCGTTGGGATCAAAGTACTGGGAGCCGCCGTCGAAGCCGGTAACGTAGACCAAAACCCCAGCACTGATGAGATCGGCAAAAGCGACCTCCGGCGTCACGGTAGGCTGCGGCCAATAAGCGATGAGATTCCACCCGTTGTCCAGATCGACACCGAAATTGCACGGATAGGTGCAAACACCATCGACGGCAAGCACGGTATCATCACACACTTTGACCCAAAAGCCGTATCCGGGACGGATATGATGCAGAGTGTTAAGGAAGATCGGTCCGTTGGGATCGTAGTAGTGAGAACCGCCGTCAAAGTCGGTAACGTAAATCAGACAGTTACCCAACGATGCGAAGACGGTGGCGGGGTCGTCCGGTTCAAGAATCACATCAAACGAGATCAGGTTCCAGCCCGCATTCAGACTGACAACATCAATGAACTCATCCTGGAAATCGTAGACGTTACTTGCATCGCCGCATTCACCCGGCAGCGGAGTGCCGTTGGTGTTTTGCCAACAATCGAACTCGCCGCAGTATTCAAGGATCTGGTTTTCCGAGGCGTCAAACAGCTTCAGCGTGAAGTTCTCGCCGGCGTTCATACCTTCATCTACATCCGGTGTCAGCACATCGTCGCCGTAGATCGGCAAAACAATGTAACCGATGCCTTCGTTAACCAGAATCGAGGCTGCGCCGGCGCAGTTGCCGTCTTCATCGAAGGCGCCGATACAGTCGCCCTCATCAGCCGGCACACCCCAGATAGTCGCCTGTCCACGGAATACGCCCGACTCGTTGGTAGGTGTGAAGACAAACGGGCATGTATCTATACACATCAGTGACCCATCGACGTATTCGACGGAATCAAACGGGTCACCCAGTTCGTCAACCAGCTCGCAGTTCGGTTCGAATCCGACCGGACACGGCGTTGTCTCCGACAAACCGGAGAAGCAGACAGAGACAAGCGTCTCGCCGTCCGGCAGCGTGATCGGATTGGCGAAGTCCTCCCATATAATATGCACTTCACCGTTGCCACAGTTCACCGTGGCGCCGGTCAGATGACCCAGATCAATCGAGTCACAAGTCAGGCAGGCTATGTCGTAGTTCAGATGAAGCTCGACACCGGCCACACCGGTGAACGACTCGACCGTGATCGGAATACAGGCCGAGTCACAGTTGTCAGCGATCATGTCGGGGATGGTCAGCACGATACCCGGCGGCGGTGGTGGTGAACACGCCAGAGACCCGTCATGGTACTCCACCGTCAGCGGGTCACCCAGTTCGTCAACCAACTCGCAGGTCGGTTCGAATCCGACCGGACACGGCGTTTCCGACAAACCGGAGAAGCAAACCGAGACAAGCGTCTCGCCGTCAGCCAAAGTCAGCGGGTTCATGAAGTCTTCCCAGATGATATGCACTTCACCGTTGCCACAGTTCACCGTGGCGCCGGTCAGATGACCCAGATCAATGGAGTCACAAGTCAGGCAGGCTATGTCGTAGTTGAGATGAAGCTCGACACCGGCCACACCGGTGAACGACTCGACGGTGATCGGAATACAGGCCGCCTCGCAACTGTCTGCGACCATGTCGGGGATGGTGAGAGTGATGGGTACAGAACCACCCTCGATGACAAACGGCGCATCGCTGACGTCGCAGGGTTCGCCATCGACACAACAGACCCTGATCAGACAGTTAGTCGACGGATTGTCTGTTACCGTCCAGTTGTAGGTACCTGTATTGGGCACACCAGTGGCTACGAGAACCCATGTCGTGCCACCATCGTAAGAGATATCTATCTTGACGTTACATTGACAATCGGATGTCCATTGGATCGAATAGGTATTCCCTACAGTCCACACCTCGCCGCCGTTGGGTGCGGTCACAGTAATGTCGCACGGTTTCGGGTTAATGGTGAAACCGTCGGTCAGCGTGACCGAGTGAACCGGAATCGTCCCGCCCATATCGTCATACTCGGTCACGGTAACATCGTAGAGACCAGTGCCGGCCGCTATCGGGATTTGAAAGGCGGCGTCAAGACTGGTCGGACTGTTCACTGTCACGCTTACACTCGAAATCGTATCTAATACCTGTATCAGATGCGCGATGGTTGTCCCACTGGCTTGGCCGAACATGGTATTCTGACCGGTGATAGCCACGGTTAGGTTATCGCCCTGCATGGCCTCATTGGGTACGACGGAGGTTATTTCCTCCGGCGGAGGTCCTCCAATGGTGTAACAATGCGGCCCATCCCAGTTCGGGATAAGATCGGGACCCGCCCACTTCCATACGCCCGACGGAGGGTAGAAGGCCGAATCGAGGCAAATATGCTTGCCCGCGTGAACTCCATCGACAGGTCCGATCTGGATCGTGAAAGCGACATCATCGAAATAGGCCGGCAGGCCGGTGCTGAAGAACCGGAAGGCGCCAAAGCCGATCGTATCGGCTCCGGAGCCGGTGACACTGAACGGAGTTATGAAAAACCCGCCGTCAAACTGTGTCTTTCCGAGAGTGCCGGTGGTGTCACCGACCGTTGTCGTCCACGTAGCTCCATCGGGCGTGTGGATGCGGAAGCCGTTGGTGATACCGCCGTGATTGTCGGCATCACCTGCCACCCGGAGATAAAACGTTATCGCCACACCGACATCAATGGCGCCGCCGGCAGTCAGGCCATCGACATGATCGAGACAAATGGCCGGACCGACACAGCCCGGCACACAGGTCGCCGATCCATCGTGTGTTGTCAGCGACAAGGGGTCACCCAGTTCATCGACCAACTCACAAGTGCCCAGAAATGCAACCGGACTGGAGCCGGACAATGATGTAAAGTGCAAGGTGGCGATTACGCCGTCGTCCGGTACCGTCAGAGGATTCATAAAATCCTCCCAAATGATATGGACTCCTCCGCTGCCGCCGTTGATGGTGGCGCCGATGAGAACATCGGATGCAACCGAGGCGTATGTCATGGCTGCGTCATCGTAGCTGAAGTGGAGTTCCACTCCCGCCACAGCCTGGAATCCCGTTGCCGTAATCGGCACGGCGATGAAGTCGCAACTGTCAGTCGTGACCTGATCGGCGGTCAGATCAACCGCATTGGCAGACATGACCGCAGCCGCGACACACAGAAGCGTCACCATGATCGTTCGATGTTTGAACATAGATCCTCCTTCACAAAATCTCTCTTGTTAGTCTTCACCGAGTCTGATAGTTGCTGAATTCTTTCGTTTGTTCAGTAAGTACATTTGGTCGTGGCAATCCGCTCCTGCCTGGCAACATCAATGTGCCTATCAACGGCAAGGGGAGTCTTGTCGCCTTCTCATTCCGATGTACCCATTACCAATATATATACACACTCACATTTATCCTAATGGCGTATCATATGCAAAAACGTTTGTCAAAATCTGTAAAACCGCCACATTTTCTTATCCGTACTCAACCCGCCGCGCTCAACAATGATCGCTATCGGGCCGGCAACGGCTGAGCATCCCGCAGCAGCGGGCCGCTCAGATACGCCTATGGTCAAGTGATGGGTTCCGTTCATTGTGAACGGAACCCACCTCGTGAAAATCACTTCAGCAGCAACATCTTCCGCGACTCGGTGAACTCGGATGAGTTCAGACGGTACAGATAGATTCCGCTGGATACCAGTCGGCCCGATGCGTCGCGACCATCCCAATGCACAGTGTGCAAGCCGGCTGCCAGTTGGCCGCTCGCCAGAACCGTCACCTGCTGACCCAACATGTTGTAGATAGCAAGCGTCACCCTGGCCTGCCGTGGCAGATAGAATGCGATGTCGGTCTCCGGGTTGAACGGATTGGGATAGTTCTGTCCCAACCAGAAGTCACCCGGAAGCGTTTCATCCACAACGCCCGAGGACGCCAGGACGCGACCGTTCTTCCGCGAAAGAACGAACGGTGTACCGCTTTCGTCCACGAGTTCGGCCGACGTAATTTCGACCTCGGTGAACTCATCAGGCTCATTCAATAGTGTGAACTCGAAGTCGGCCAGGATGCGCTCGGCCGCCAGATCGATTGGCTGACCAAGGTTCTCCCAAACCAAATGCACCGACGACTCATCATGGCTCATGGTCACATCGTTCATGACTTCCGACTTCAGTCCTGCGAAAGCCAGATACTGCGGATCGAATCGCAGATGGAGTTCCACACCCGCAACAGGCGTTCCACGACCCAGAGTAACGGGCAACGTTACGGTTTCCCCCGTGGCGCTGACGTCGTTCATGGTCAGTGTCATTTCGCCGGCGGTGGCATGGGCATCTGCCTGCCGTCCGGCTGTCGCCGCCACAGATGGCGACCAGGTGTTGTTCACATCACCCTTGCGCACACCCACGAAACTGGAATCGGTTTGATCGAAAGTGCTCAGCGTCGTGGTGATAAGATCCGGGACCGGGCACCAATCAGACGTAGTGACATTGTAACTGGAGTCGACAAACTGCCAGTTGCCGCATGGCAAGATGTCCAACTGCGCCAGGTATCGGCGGATCTTGATGATGTCGCTCACGCTCACGGCACAGTCGCAGGTCACATCGCCGGCGATCAACTGATAACCGCTGGTGAACGGCTCCAACACGGCCAGATGCCGCCGGATCTTGATAATGTCGGCTACCGAAACACCGGGGTCGTTCGCCCCATGGGATGGGGTCACGACGTAGTTGCCGGAGCAAAGGCTGTCGAACCGGTAGTGACCTGCGGCGTCGGAAACAGTCGTTTGGAAATCATCGCCCGTAAGGGTTACCAAAACACCCGGAGTCTTTTTGACCATGTCGTAGTACACGACATTACCTTCGATACTGTTACCACACGGAGGCGGGACGATCACTCCGCCACAGCAGTAGCCAAGACCGGCAATCGGATCACCGACCGGATCGACCACTTCATTACCGGACAACCAGCACATCTCGCAGGTATCGCCCTCGCTGCCGAGGACGTTGAACCAGATGGTGTCGATAGCATCACCGTCCGGTACCAGGGCGGGATTCACGAAGTCCTCCCACACAATGTGCACCTCACCGCCAGCACCATTAACGGTAGCGCCGTCAAGGTAACCTGTTCCAAAACCCACAAAGCCGAGACAGTCGACAGGATAGGTCAGGTGGAACTCCAGCCCACCGATCGGCTGCGACTGCATACTGTTGGCAATCACCGGCACACCAACCACACTTCCGGAGTCACCAGTCACCATGGCTATTTCAAAGCCAGGATCGCAGCTCGGCGGTCCGCACTCACCTTCATAGTCCTGATCCATCATCGACGTGTGAACGTTGACATAATCGCAGCTGTCGGGGGTGAAGGAGCAGTCGGTAAGTATCGGGGTAACTGTACCCGACCAGCCGCATGGAACAGTATCCGCATAGAAACCGGCACCGTCCGTCATCACCGGCGGTGCTGGAAATCCGGCCATCTGCACACCCGGTATGCCGACGTCGGAGGTATCGCGCACATGGCCGCTGATAACGAAGGTCAGCAATTCACCAGTGTAGTTCTGGTTAGCTTGGGGGGTTATGACATTATCGTAGTCTATGTACTCCGGGGGAAATTCCCAACAATCCTTTGACGGCGTCACCCGCCCGCTCCAACCATAGGGAACCATGCGGTCGTAGTATCCACTTTCGTTGGTGGAAACCTGGCCCAGACCGGCGAATGTCATGGTTACGTCCGGTATACCGGCTCCGGCTCCATCACGAACATAACCGGAGATCATCACGTCCGGCTCGTCACACGGGATAGCCAGTACATCAACAGTAACCGGGTTTTCATCGGGATCATTGGACCAGACCCGCAACTGCCCTGTAACGGGACTGCCGCCGACCAGATCCCAGTCAACATTCACTGACACTATCTGGCTGTCGCCGGGCTCTACTGGGAACGATTTGGGATAAGCCGAAAGCCAGATTTGTGAAGAGTCGATATCGCTCACAACCAGAGGCGACCCACCGTCGTTGTACACGACAAAGACATCACTACCGCCTCCACCAACAGCCTGTAGGGTGGCGGCGGCGTTGATCCGACCGGTGCCCAGCAAGCCTATGTAAGATGGATTCTGAGCATCGATGTTATCGGTGTTGTCCTTGATGATTGCCGTAACCTGGGCCGGGGTCAGGCTGTTGTTGACCGAGGAGATCAACCCGACCAGTCCGGCCACAAAAGGAGCGGCCATGGAAGTTCCGTTCTTGTAGCCATACGAATCAACGACGGTGGACCTAATATCCATTCCCGGGGCAGAGACATCGACCCAGCTACCATAACTGGAGAAGCTCGCCTTTTGATCACTGCTGGTGGTCGCGGCTACGGCCAGCGTTGTGGATAGGTTCCCCAGCGAGCCGGCGTTCTGGTTGTTGGCGTTGCCGGCTGCATAGCAAGTGACGACACCAAGATTGTACGCGTACTGAACGGCGTTCACCAGAATAGTCCCGGTACCGGATCCGAAACTGAGGTTGATCACCTTGGCGCCGTTGTCAGCAGCGTAATGAATGCCGTCGGCAGCATCCGCCAGCATCACGTAGCCGTGACCGTCCATGGCCTGATATCCGGCGCGCACCGGCATAATGCTGCAATTCCAGCCCAACCCGGCCACACCGATGCCGTTATCCGTTACGGCCGATGCAATACCGGAACAGTGGCTGCCATGTCCATCGAAATCCATGGGATTATTGTCACGCGTACCCCCATCCTCACCTACCGCGGGGTTGCTTGAAGTGGTGAGGAAGTCCCAACCCCGTACGTCGTCTATGAAGCCGTTGCCGTCATCATCCACGCCGTTGCCGGGAATCTCCCCGGTGTTATTCCAGATATTGGCAGCCAGATCGGGATGGTCCCAATCCACACCGGTGTCGACAATGGCAATCACCACACCGCTGCTACCCTGGCTCTGATCCCACCCCTGGGGCGCTGATATTTTTGGTAAACCCCACTGATTGACATATTCCGGATCGTTGGGTATCACCGTAACAGGCAAGAGGTAGTTCAGATCGACGAGTTCCACCATATCCGATTCATAGAACGCTCGTGCTGCCACTTGGAAATCGTATGGCGGGACTATTCTGATCAAAAAGGTATTTCTCAATAGAGGTGAATCGTTCCGCTCTGCAAATAAGGTCCTCACATACTGGGCGCCGTGCTGCGATGCGAGCAGATCCAACTCCTCGATGCCGGTTTTGAATCCCGCTTTATCCTGCACGACGGACAAGGGAGTGTCGTGCTTGATCTTGATAATCAGTTCTCCCGGAATGTGGCGGGCGCTCATATCCGGCATCACCTTCTCAGGTTGGAAGTAGCTGTCGCCGGACGCCGAGCCGCGGCAACCCGGTTCCTCGATCGTCAAGGACATTGGCTCAACGCGAATGTCGGGGGGACCGGCAGGGTGCACCTCCACCCTGAACTCGCAGCAGTTGTTGGCTTCGTTGGACTCATCGACCGCACCGGTCACGTCGTGGCATACGAGAACCGTATGCCAACCGGCTGTGTTGAATACGTGCAGATGATCCGAGACATACCGCCATGAGCCGGGCGCCATCGGCGTGCTGTACCAGGAGCGAACTGAATCGCCATCGATGGACAGGGTGCTCCAGGAATTCACACCGGTTGTAGAGTTACCGTCGTTAATCAGCGCAAAGTCGATATACGCGCTGTCTCCCATGGTTATCACCGACTGAGTATGCGTCGAGGGCACGTTCGACACTACAATCGGACCATCCCAGCCAGCTGGCTGGTAACAGTGCAGGTCAGGTAGGTCTTGTGGTGGGTGCCAATGGTAAGTAAAGCAGCAAGTATTGTCGTTCTCGTTTTCCTCATCAACCACACCCGTGTGGTCGGTCACGATACAGATTTCGTGGTCACCGGCGGGCAGGGTTCGCATATAGTCTGCAACGAATGCCCAGTGGTTAACCTGCAGGTTGTCCGTGTACCACTGAGTGATGTAGTTACCATCAATATACATAGCGCTGTAGAACCGTCCGACAACATTGGCCGCACCGTCATTGGTAATGGCCCAATCAATATAGGCCGGCTCATCACCGGTCAGGCTGTCATTGGTATGCGTACCAGTTACGGAAGACGCCACAATAGAAGCGTCCCAACCGGCGGGCTGGTAGCACCGCAGGTTCGGCAAGGGCACTTCCCAATAGACGTAGAACTCGACATACTCCAATTCGCCCTCGTCGGTGGCAACATTGTCGTCGACCCAAACGCCGAACCAATCGCGGGCGTCGTCGCCATCAAAGAAATGCGTATTGCGCCAATTGAGATAGATGTCGCTGTCGTCAGCGATATCATCGTCAAAACCGCCGTCGGTCCGGCCACCCAGATTGTCGTAGATCATCAATTCCCGATTGGCAACACCGGTAAACAAATGAATCTCGTAGTCACCGCAGTAAAACGTACTCGGGTCACCGGTGTCATCGATCTTCAGGCGATATTGCAGGTTTGTGACCACCGCTCCCGGAGGGGCTTGGGTATTGTCGACAACCCGATGCCAGTGCCAACCTCCGTCCGGAATTAATTCATTCACCGTTCCGGTGCCGACGAAGTAGGGGTTGGCTCTCGCGCGGGAGGCATCGTCTCTGACAAGACTCGGCATTTCGTCCGCAGGGATACCTCCCAGCTCCGCGATAGCCTCTTCTGACATCGGCGGAAGTTGCTCTTTGTCAAGGTACAACACGTATTTTGAAACGCCGGACAGCGATTCAGTCCCGTCGTCGTCCCGCACTTTCTCATGCTCGGCTGCCGGGTCAACGGGTGCCACCTCGGTGTACGGTTTCGTCTCTACCGACGACACTGGTTCATACGGTGTCATCGCCGTTATGTCCAGGACCGTCGTCGCATCGAATACCACGACCGGCGGCAGTGTTCCGCCTTCTTTCGTGCTCTCTGACTGCGTGTCCGCAAACAAGCTGACTCCGGCGAACGTCATCAGCAGGACCGCGCTCAGAAGAACGGTTGCAACCTTTTGCTGTCTCCGCATTGTCCTCTCCCTCGGTTAAGAGTTTCAATGTTCGTGCTGTGTGCTCGCCGACGGCTTAAGACGATAGCCGAAACGTCTGGTGCTCGGTCTCCCGATCCAATCTCGCTTCCGCCCCATCAACCTGTCAGCGTCACAAGCTTCTTTCTCCTGCCAGCTACAGCTACTCCTGCGCCACGCCCTCAGAGTGACGCGGCGCAGGCTTGTCATTGTACCTACATTACTAGCTACTACTTCATGAACGTCATCTTTCGCGTTTGCGTAAACTCACCGGCGTCCAGGCGATAGAAGTACACGCCGGAACCGACCGGATGGCCATTCTCATCCCGACCGTTCCACACGACTTCATGGTCACCGGCCGCATACTCGCCGGATGCGATGCAGTTCACGCGCTGGCCGACGATGTTGTACACGCACAGAGTTACATAACCTGCCTGTGGCAACCCAAAAGCGATATTCGTTTCCGGGTTGAAGGGGTTGGGGTAGTTGGCGCTAAGGTAGAAGCTGCGCGGGACCAGCCCGTTGTCCGGGTCCATCGCGTTCGGGCTCGCCAGCACCACCCATCCGCTCTGCCAGACAGCATTGTACGAATCGCCCGACGGATCAACTATTTCACCGAGGATTCCAATCTCACCGGAGTCGGTCATCCCCGATGTGACACGGAAACTTATAGTGAACAGTTGCGCCGCGACGGTGGCATCGACCGGGTTGTTCAGATCATCCCAAACCAGATGGATCTCACCATCACCGCCATTAGCCGTATAATTCGACACACTAGAGGAGGATACGTTGACAAACGTCAACTCCTCGACTGCGTAGTTCAAATGTAGCTCGACGCCGGACAGAAGACCAGCACCGTTGGCCTCAACTTGAACGTTGACCAAGTCACCGGCTATGACATCACGCTCGGTAGTCACGCTCACGGTCGCATTGCCGGCAGATTTCGTCGGGTTCAGACGAGTTTCCGCAACAGCCGGTCCGGGAGGCGCCCAGGTGTTGTTGACATCGCCATAGCGGATGCCTACGAAACTGGAGTCAGTCCAGTCATAACTCAGGGCGCCTATGATCATCTGTGGGGCGCTGAACCAGTTGGCATCATTGATGGCGAAACTGGAATCAACGAACACCCAGTTACCGCACGGCAGGCCTTCCAACTGGGCGAGGTATCGACGAATCTTGACTACATCAGACACACTAACTGTGCCTCCGCAGTTCACATCGGCGGCCAAGTATTTGTATGGAGAGTCGAACCTTTCAATGAAGGCCAGGTGGCGACGGATTTTCACTACATCGGCAATCGATACGCCGGCGTCGTCGTCCAAACGGTACGGACTCACAACGTAGTCGCCCGATGAGAGACCTCCAAACTCGTAGTAGCCGTTCACGTCGGACATTGTCGTAGCGATAGCACCGCCGGTCAGATCGACGGTTACATCAGGTATATGTTTTACCATGTCGTAGTACACGATGTTGCCGGAGATACGGTAATCCGTGACCGTACAAGTGTAATTCTGCTGACCAAAGTCGGCTTGTACGTTTGAGTATTCGCGAAATGCCGGAACGAAGGTACATCCAGGATCGTCAGGAACCACCGTGCCCGACCATCCGCAATCCACCGTTGCGGTGTAATAACCTGACCTATTGGTAATTGGATTGCCGGGCAACCCGCTCATTACCACCCCTGCGATGCCGACACCACTGCTGTCGTACACGTTGCCGGAAATTGTAAAGGTCTGAAGAGACCCGGTGTAGTCCTGGCTTGTCTGGTCTGAAGTTACATTGCTGTAGCTCCTGCTCACCGGCGAGAAGGTGTGACAAGCTTTCGAAGGTGTCACCGTACCAGACCAGCCGCAATCTACCGTTGCAGTGTAATAGCCTGACCTATTGGTACTCGGATTGCCGGGTAACCCGCTCATTACCACCCCTGCGATGCCGACACCACTGCTGTCGTACACGTTGCCGGAAATGGTAAAGGTCTGAAGAGACCCGGTGTAGTCCTGGCCTATCACGTATGATGTTACGTTCATGTAGCTCCTGCTCACCGGCGAAAAGGTGTAGCAAGCTTTCGAAGGCGTCACCCTGCCTGACCAGCCGCAGTTTACTGTTCCGGCGTAATGACCTGTGCTATCGGTACTCGGATTGCCGGGTAACCCGGTCATTACCACGTCGGGGATACCGACACCACCGTCGTCGTACACGTTGCCGGAAATTGTAAAGGTCTGAAAATACCCGGTGTAGTTCTGGCTTGTCTGGTTCGAAGTTACGTTGCTGTAGCTCCTGCTCACCGGCGAGAAGGTGTAACAAGCTTTGGATGGCGTCACCGTGCCCGACCAGCCAGAGTTCACAGTTGCCGTATAGAAGCCGCTGCTGTTGGTAGTGGGACTCCCCGGCAGACCGTTCATGGTCACGTCTAAGATTCCGGCGCCGCCGGAAGTGCGGACATAGCCCGATATGATTGGACTGGGGGCCGCATTAACATGAATCGAATCGGCATCCCATCCATCACTGTCGTTATTGCCCGCGTAATAGTCGGCTACATCGAGTATGATCCCGACATAGTAATCCCCTTCCGGTACATCTGCCGGTATTGTGGGAAGATTAGAAGTGGACGTAATTCTGACGGTCTCTTTCGGGCTAAAGGTAGTCGTAAACGACCGGTTCTGAAGATGCCGATCGGAGGTCGAGATGTTGTCGTTCGTCGACAGATAAACCTTCACCGGCACGGTTAACGTGACAGTAACCGACGAGTTATTGTAAACGACATAGCTAAACGAGCTAAGTTGGTTTCCTGCTGTAATTGAAGTTGGTCCCGCTTGAACATAGAGAGCAGCGAGATCATATGTAGATGGTGTGTTGTTCGCGATGATACTCTGGATCCCGGAGAACTTGCCGGACGTGATTCTGGTACATCCCGTGTAAGCATCAGCCCCATCAGTTCCATGCGAGAGAACCGTATAGACATATCGATTAGATCCATCAATGACGTACCCCCCGCTTCCACTCTGTCCACCGTAGGCCTGCCTGAAAAAGTAAACGATGTTGGTTAGAACAGTATCGTACGTCCCGTACCAGTACCACATCTCCTGCCCGTTGGCGGCGTGGCTGGTACCGGGATAGCCGGGGTTGTTGAATGTGGTGCCGGTAAAAAACGAATTGTTACTATTCCAACCATAGCCGTGCCAACGGGTAATACCCCCCACCGGGCGGTCCAGCCTGATGATTCCCATATCATGGTCCCAAGACGAGTTGTTCGTCCAGCCCGTCCAGGAAGTCAACGTTGTTGACCATGCCTCACCGTAGCTTGAGGGGCCATGGTCGTAGGCCGGTTGCACCAGTATACTGTCAGCCCAGGCGCCGTCGGCGCCGGTATGAACACAGTGACCCGCGGTAAGAACGTGCTGGCCATCTATCAAAACACCGGAACCCTGACCCCAACCGGACGGAAAGTATATTATCAGCCGGACGTTGACACGCCACGGGGGATCCTCGGTGTTTGTGATTCTTGTCAGAGCGTTGAAATTCTTGATCCCAGACTCTTCCTGATCTTCGGCCTGGCCGATACTTCCGTCTGTTGGAACGAAACCGCTACTCCGCCCAAACGGTGCAAGCAAGTCTTCAATGTCAGCCGCGGCGACTACACTCTCTTCACGCGTAGAGACATCAAACATGATCATCTGATCAGGATCTTTCACTACTCCCTTGGGTGGAGCCCATTGGGGAAGCGGTATTGGAGGGACATCCTCCGTTGCACCAGCCTCCCTGCCACGGAAGTCATTGTCTTCCTCATTTGGCTGATCTTTCGAATCTTCTTGGTAGCTCGTGTTGTGTGTGGCGACGAATTCGTCGGCCACCACGGCGCTACCATGATCTTCTGCGTTCGTGGACGCGGCTGTCATCAGCAGCAGCATCAGGGCACATGCGACAACAGCGTAGAGACAGCACTGCCTTCCGGGCGCTACTGTCCTGGAGCTGAATCGAACTGAGCTAACCATGGTCTCTCCCTTCCTATCGTTAACGCTGCACCGGCTTCATTGCCGGTATGACGGGTTTCGTTACTGCCATCAGAACTATCATTGACAACTGGTTGATTTCGTGGAATGACGAGACAGGTCGTATCCGGTGTGATCGGCTCAATCCTCATCGCCACGTCCGCTGAACACAGGCTCAACAACACAGGAATCGCATGTAACAATCACACGACACTCCGACGAGACTCGCTGGCGCTGCGCCGGACGCGAACTGCTACGCATCCAAGGCGTAAGGATTGCCACCGACTACGACAGGCGGCAATCGGAGGCGGCATCCAACGCACCTTCAACTCCTCTTCTGTTAACCGTCAATTCTGCTCTGCGATAGCGGTTGCACATTCGGTCTCTGCACCTCTCTCGGCCATGGGTCGACAAGTCCCACGTCGAGGCCGGCGGTCCCACAGCCACATCTGAAGCAATGTTGCAAATCTACTATTGAAGCAATACGCTTTGTCAATGCGGAGTACTTGAATCTCAGTGTGCATTTTCGCAAAAGAACACACCATTCGCATCACGCACGAGTGATTCGTCCGTCAAAGTTGCCTTACGTAGTGATGATGCCTTGCACGTCGGTATGAAAGCATTAGCTACGTCCCGGCGCCGCGCCGGGCTCACTACGAACCTTCCCACACTGCTTCCTTACCTCCAGAGATAGCAGCCGCAACGAAAACCAACTGAAGCGTTAGATTCCTACATATAACTTCAGCTATACCCGCGCGGCGCCATGATCAGCGCCAACGGCCGAAGCCTCGGATCCGATTTGTCCTGACCTGTGCCATTAGACACACAAGAGCAGTTTACTCATGCAAGATCAAATGAAGTCTAACTAAACAGCAAACAAATATCCAAAGGATCCCTGTCCCTGTTCACTGCCCGGTTTATTTACAATATGAAGGTAAGAGGCCTACAATGCGCTGTCAAGCAAAAAAGTCCCGTTTTGGGGCGTTTTTTCGGGTTTATAGAGTCGCTTGCGATAGACAAATGCGTCGCCTATCACATGCGAATCACATCCAGCGCAGACTCTGACGCCATTGTCGCTATAACGGTTATTCCACAGAATTCATGTTCAAGATGTCATCCGGGATCAACTGCTCAGTATCTGATCCCATGGGACTACCTTGATAGTGGGCGGTTCGGCGCTATCCCTGATGCTCTGGAAAATCAAACCATCGGAGCCGAGCAACGCCGACAAAGCAGCCGACGATTTCTTGGGAGAAAACTCCGCCATGATTTCACTATCGGAACTGTCAAATGATCCCGGCCAGATCAACATCCGCCCGGTCTTGCGAATGGAGTCCGGGCTGAGTCGCGCGGGCACAGGAGACAAGCGATAGTCCTTCCACCCTACCATCTTCTTGAGGGCCGGTAGCACGAATATGGCGCAAGTCACTGCCGTTGAAAGCGGATTGCCCGGCAATCCGAACAGGAGTTGCTTCCCGCGCCGTGCAAAATAGACCGGTTTGCCCGGTTTGATACGAATCTTGTGAAAGATCGATTCGAATCCGGCAGCTTCAGCAGCCTCGATCACCAGATCGCGCTCACCGGCCGAAACGCCGCCGGAGATCACAATCACCTCGGCTTCACTCGCCATGATCGTCTGCAACTGCTCAACACTGTCACCCACGCCGGTCAACCGCTGCAATGATCGACTCAACGGACTCACCATGGCCTCAATCGTGTATAGATTGGAGTTGTACACGGCGCCTGGAGGCAGTACGTCGCCGGGTGGAACCAGTTCATTACCCGTGGTTGCAATAAGTACTGACGGTCTGTTGTACACGATCACCTCCGACAACCCGATCGAGGCCACCAGCCCGATGTCAAGCGGACCTAGCCGATCACCGGCGGTGAACAGCTTCTGTCCCGCCTCGACATCCTCACCCGGTGAGCGAATATAGGTATAGTTTCCAATCGCCTGGTGGAACGTGACCTGCCTATCGTCATAAGTTGTGTCCTCGAATCGCACCACCGCGTCGTAGCCATTCGGCACCGGCGCACCCGTCATTACTTTGACGGCAACCCCTTCTTCGAATGGAGCCACTTCGGCATCACCGGCAAAGAGGGTGTCACGATACGGCAGGACTACGGCACTGGAACCATCGCACTCGGACAACCAGGCTGCACAGACCGCGAATCCGTCCATAGCCGAATTGCGATACGACACCACATCCTGGGCCAGGCAATAGCCCACGGCATCACTGATAGAGCATTCGACTTTAGGAAGGACGGATACGTTGTCGAGAATGGTCTGGGTAGCTTCTCTGTAACTGATCATGAGTCAACCAGGTCCTCCTGACAGTCGGTGATGGCGCCGGCAATCAGCTTAAGGGGATGCTCGATGACAGGTAAGATAAACTCCAAAATCTCCTGCACCGCTTTTGGCGAGCCGGGCATATTGATAATGAATGAATCCTCCGCCACCCCTGAGACCGCGCGCGAGAACATAGCGTACGGAGACTTGTCGCGACTGAAAGTACGGATAGCTTCATCGAGGCCGGGAGTGGGGCGGTCCAGCAGAGTGCGCGTTACTTCCGGAGTGTTGTCACGGGCAGCACACCCGGTACCGCCGGAAGTCAGAATGAGGCTGTATCGGCGATTGATGAAACTTGTCAAAGCCTCGCGAATCGCCATCGGTTCATCGCGCTCCGGTCGCCCTCGACCAGACAGATGTCGAACTGTGTCGCCATGACGTCCATCAATAGCTGTCGATGCACCTTGGTCGAGTCAGCAAATAGAGCCAACTCCGAGCCACTGATGGCCAGAGTCATCTCGGCGCCGGCTCGACGGTGACGGTAGCTATCCTTGCCTGGTTTATCGAAAATGTGATCGTGAGAGGTATGCTTCACCGTAGCCACGCGGTAACCAAGTTCCACCAGGCTCTTTGCAAGAGCTTCCACAAGCGTAGTCTTGCCGGAGTTTCGGCTGCCGACGATACCCAACTCAACTATGCCGGACCCCGATGCCAACCAGATCGTTAGGACAATTGATATTCCGCCAATTCTCATTTTCGATGGACAGCAAACGATGCTCAAGACCGGCGATGGCCTCTATCATCCTGAATTGACCGCCAGCGGCTCGCCTTTTTAGATGCATCAAAGCCGACTTGTGATAGATACCGCACAGCGGTTGCGGCCGGTCGGATTCGCGCAGGCCCAGATACTGTTCAGCGTCGTATGAAGCGCATAGGTGGTCGATAATTCGGGTGTCAAGATCGTACAGATCGGCCGCGGTGATGAAACAGCATTCTTGGGCGCAGTCCTCAAGCGCCGCTATCACACCGGCCAGAGGACCTTGTGCTTGCGGATTGTCCAGAAGAACTTCACAGCCAAGCGACTTAAACTTGTCTGAACTGCGAGCCACCAAAGTCACAGATGCGAAAGCCTCCCGACAAATCCCAACGGCGTGCATCAGCAACGGTTCACCGCTGCAGTCCAGAAACAGTTTGTCTCGTCCCATGCGACGACTTTGACCACCGGTCAGTATGTAAGCGCTGTCGATCGATACCACGAAAAAACCTCCACCGACAGGCAGAGGGACAAATCACACCTCACTCCTTTGCCAAGTCGGGCAGGCCGGGCGATTGCTCCCCCGACCGTAGAGTCCCTGGCGACCACGTGGGCCCTCCAGGGTTCGGAGCGTATTGTGACCGAGTCTGGTCATAGAAATCCCGGACATCAGTCAGTTTTTTCTGACACTAAGTTAACAAGAACAGCGGCCATCTGGCAAGTCCCAAGATCGGTTTTATTGCCAAAGGCGCAACCTTTCCGCCGACCTAACCGAGATCCCCCACCACGTCTTCGACTTCCTCCAGTATCTCGCAGGATCGCACCAGTTTCTGCATACAAGTGTGATCCGGGTAGAGGGGACGGTCTATGTCGAGAAAATCCACATGTCGGCGCACCACTTCGTGCGCTTTGCGCACACCGTCGCCGAACTGATAATCACGGAAATCAAGCGCCTGGGCGGCGGCCATGAATTCGATACCCAGCACGCCGCAGGCGTTGTCAAGAATCTGCATGTTCTTGATGGCGGTGTTCATTCCCATGGAGACGAAATCCTCCTGATCGGCCGCGGCGGGAATCGACTGGATCGAGGCCGGGGCCGACAGAATGCGCTGCTCGACAATCAGCGAATCCGCCGTGTACTGACTGAGCATCAACCCTGAGAACATCCCGGCTCCCTTGGTCAGGAAAGCGGGCAGGCCGACACTGAGGGCTGGGTTGTTCAACCGGTTCATGCGACGTTCCGACATAACACTGACCATCGTGACACAGGCGCCGGCCATATCCATCGGCACCGACACCGGCGTGCCCTGAAAATTGGCGCCGGAAAGTTGGATGTCTTCCTCCGGGAAGAAGACCGGATTGTCCCCCACCCCGTTCAGTTCAATCTCTACCTGCGAACGAGCATAGGCCAGCGCATCGTGCACCGCACCGATCACCTGCGGTGTGGAACGCATGGAATACGCATCCTGCACTTTGCAGGGAACGCGACCCTCGGCCAGGTCGCCGCCGGCGACAAGTCTGCCGATAGCCTTAGCGCTCCGTACCGCCCCGACGAAACCACGAGCCTCGTGAAGCTTCACGGTGTACGGTCGCATGTTGGCCTTCAGCGCTTCCAAAGACATCGCAGCGGCAATCTCGGCCTGCTTGAGCCAACGCCCGGCATCAAAAAGAAATATGGCGCTCATGGCCGTAAGCAGATTGGATCCGTTGATAACAGCCAAACCGTCGCGCGCCTGGAGACCCGGCACGGGAATACCGGCCTTCTCCATGGCCGTTTTTCCATCGAGAAGCTCGCCCTCGAAATACGCCTTGCCTTCACCGAGCATCAAAAGGGCAATCTGCGACATCGGGGCCAGATCGCCGCAGGCGCCCACCGAACCCTTCTGGCACACGAACGGTGTCACCCCCTTGTTCAACATTTCCACCAGTGTGAGGGTAATCTCCGGACGCACAGCCGACTGACCGTGAGCGTGGACATTGATCCGGGCGGCCATAGCGCCACGCACGAATTCTATCGGGGCCGGATCACCGATGCCGGCGGCGTGGTTGTAAACCAGGTACTTCTGGAACTGCTTCACCTGATCGTCGTCAAGCACTACCTCCGAGAACTCACCGATACCGGTATTGACGCCGTACATTATCTCGCCGGCTTTGATTTTCTTCTCTAACATGGCGCGGCATTGCTTGATCCTCTCCAGGGCGGCGGGGTGAAGTTCCACCTTTTCATCGCGCCTGGCTATGGCCACGAGTTTCTCAATCGTGAGGTTTGAACCGTCTATGACTATGGACATTTCTCTTGCTCCACAAAAATCGTTGTTGGGATGGTATAGAAATTGACAGCGTAGAATTATAGATAAACCGTCTACGTGTCCTGCAAGCCGGAGGCCGAGTTCGGCGTGTAACGAGTCATCACCTTAGTCGCCGGCCTGGCCAAACGACACCGGTCGAATCCACAGTAACGCATACTCTCCAAATCAACACCTCCTTCAGTGCTTTTGAAAGATACGCCGCAAAAAGCGGTTGTCAATCGGTTTCGCCGGACCCTAATTGCTGTATGGCGAATGAACGAGATCTGACAGCATACCTGAAAGCCCAGACGTTTGTGGCTTTCGACACTGAGACCACCGGCCTTTGGGCGCCCACCCACCGGATCGTGGAAATCGGCACCGTCCGCTTCCACCTTGAGTCTGAACAGGTGGAGACTTTCAACTCCCTGGTCAACCCCCAGCGACCGATGCCGCCCGAGGTTATCCGCATCCACGGAATCACCGATGACATGGTGGCTGATGCGCCCAAGGTCACTGTCGTCTTGGAACAGTTCATGGAGTTTTGCTCCGATGCAATCATGGTGGCTCACAACGCGCCGTTTGATATTTCGTTCGTGGGTTGCGAACTGGAACGCTCTCAACTGCAATTCAGCGACAACCTGATTCTGGACACGGTCGATATCTACCGGCGACTCTTCCCCGACCTGCCCGGATACTCGCTGCTACAACTGGCGCGTCAGTTCCGTATCGCGCAGAGCCAGGCGCACCGAGCCTTGGCCGACGCTGAATACGTCTGTCGATTGTTCCGAAATGCAGCCGCACGATTTCCGTTGATCGACGGTCCGCAGGCGTGGCGCTCGGCCTTCTCAGTGTACCAGATGCAGGATTACCGGAGCGAACCGACTGTGATCCCGGCAGGATTCGAGGATCTGGCGCTTGCCCGCGACGAGAAACGTCGTGTTCGCATTAAGTACCGCAGCGCCGGACAAGAGGCGGCCTGGAGAGTAATTCAACCACAATCTCTGCACACGCTTGGCAATCATCTTTATCTCAGCGCCCATTGCGAGAGAGCCGACGCTGAGCGCACGTTCAGGCTGGATCGAATCGAGGCGTACGAACTGCTGGACGATTAGGAAACTGTTGAAAAACGCTGCAAACGTCATACCGGCGAACGCCAGCTTAACCGTAGGTCGGGACCCCTTGGCGGTCCCGACATCGCGCGCTTCGCGTGATTCTTCATCCGCCGTGTGGCCCACAGCAAGGAAGCTGTTTCAAAACTCTGTAGTCGATTTGGAATGATCATGTTCTTAGTCTGTTGGTAGTATCAGATTGAGGAGTCTCATGACCAGAGCGATTCGCGCCGATTACAGTCAGACGTTTTTGTTCCCGCCGAGTTTGGAGGATTGGGTTGGGGCCGACCATCCGGCCCGTTTCATCCGTGATTTCGTAGAGAGTCTTGATTTTGAGGCTCTTGGTTTTCGTACCCCTTCGTGTGACACCGGTCGTCCGCCTTATTCTAAGGAACTGTTGCTGAGTGCGTGGCTGTTTGGGTATCTGCAGAAGATACGTAGTAGTCGTGGCCTTGAGCGAGCCTGCCGCGACAATATATCGCTGTTGTGGTTGACTGGTATGAACAGTCCTGATCACAACACCCTGTGGCGTTTTTTCAGTAACAACAAGACTCCTTTGCGGTCTGTGTTTCGGCAGCTTGTTGGCGTCGCTTGTTCCTCGGGTTTGGTTGGTTTGGTGGTTCATGCCGTGGACGGGACCAAGATCCGTTCACGTTCATCGGATGCGAGCGCCTGGCATAAGGATGAACTTGAGGCCTTGCTTGAGTCGGTGGATTCATCGATCGATGAGGCGATGTCACAGATAGAATCGTCTGAGGTGTCCGAGTCGGGTGAGTATCGTTTGCCGGATGATTTGGTAGATGCCAAGAAGCGTCGCGCTGAGATCAAGCGTGCGTTGGATGAGTTGGCGAAGATAGACCGGGCGCATATGCATCCTGATGATCCCGAAGCGCGCATGATACAGAGTGGCGGCGGGACACACTTGAACTACAATGCTCAGGCGGTGGTTGACCGCGATAGTGAGTTGATCGTAGCCGAGGAAGTTGTCAATGCCGAGTCTGACAGTGAGATGTTAGTTGAGATGGTTGATGATGTCGTTCGTAATGTTGGTGAGGCAGCCGAGGAAACGGTTGGTGACGGCGGTTATTATTCACCGGGTCAGTTGGTCAAGGCTGAAGAACACGGTCACGGCGTTTTGGTTTCGGTAAAAGAGAGTCCTGACAAGCGGGGTCGTTTCAGTCATTCTGATTTCAGATATGATGAGTCCGAGGATGTTTATACTTGTCCCGAGGGTAAAAGACTGACCTATCAACGCACCCGTCCCGACAGTCACGGTAAGTACATGGTCAGGCATTACCGCTGCCGGAATGCGAAGGACTGTCCGTTTCGTTGGGCATGCAGTCCGAATAAGAAAGGTCGGACGATTCTGAGAGGGGAGCATACAGCAGCGGTGTCGCGGCAACGTGAGAAGCAGAAGTCAGTTCGACAACAAGAGATAATGAGATCCCGAAAGTGGATTGTGGAGCCGGTGTTTGGGCAGATCAAGGAGAACATGGGTTTTCGACGCTGGACTGTTCGGGGAATGGAGAATGTCAGGACCCAATGGTCGCTGATCTGCACCGCCTTCAATCTCAAAAAGCTCTACAAATACTGGCTGGAGGGCACTCTGGTGCTGAACAGATGAGGGCGGAATCGGGATACCTACGGCCAACAGCGC
>JAUWIB010000103.1 GCA_030605565.1 bacterium | reverse complement strand
ATCGGTGAAGGGTTGTCCGTTCTTTTTTGCTAAGTATGATATCCTGTGCTACTCGCATCTAAAACACCTCCACCGCAATAATACGGCAGAGGAACGACGAAGTCAAGATACTGCCTACTATTTATGCATCACACCACTAGTGTCTGCTATACGGATTCGACGAACAGATCATGAGTTCTTGGAAGATCCCGGAAGCGGAAATCCGGCTGGTGAAATCGTGTTCTAATGTGTGCGAAGCGCGAAGAACAGGCTCAGTTGTCTTTGAAGGAGCCCCACAAGCCCCGGCGTTACGTCATTCGCTTGCGGACGTTACGGACAAGGCCACGGTGCATCGCCACCGCTAAATACATAGTCAACTAATACGACCAAATCGGCGATGTCGATTGCTTGGCAAGCGTCAATATCGGCCTCTTCGAAGCACGGCGGCACCGGCCCCCCGTCGAACATGTAATCCGTAAGGTAAACAAGATCAGCGATGTCGATGTGATCATAAGGATCATAGTTGACGTTACCGCGTATATCACCCATGCAGCAGCCTAAGTGAGTCGAGTCGCCGTGCTCATACCAGATATCACCCATCGCCACCGGGTGACCAAGCGCCGGCTCTGTGAACCAGGCATCCCAGAACTCTTCGATATTGTCAGGGTGGTGGCCGTCGATCTTGCGGTCGTCATCCAACAGCGCCGCCAGGATGTGCGTCGCGCCGTCCGCCAGACTGTCCCCGATTCCGTCCGGTCCGTGTCCGATGTTCAGTGTCCCCCAATCGGTGCTGTCGCTGTAGTCGTCGTCGGCACCGTCGTAGATGTCCCACAGGATGCCTGCAACGGTGCCTTCGTTGTCCATGCCGAGGGCGTTCATGGAACCGGAAGTAAAGGAATCGGTGACTCCCGCAAGTCCATATTCACCGTTCTCGATATTGATCCAACCCGTATCACGGTAGTTGTTGAAAAAATCTATCCATACGGGGTCATTGCGGACTTGGCATGAAAACCACCAAGCAAACCCTTCTATCGCCGCGGTTTCTTGGTTGCATCTGTCATAAATGTTGTGCGCCGAGGGGTAATCGGTAGTGTCGTCCATAAAGCCTAGCGAGAACTCTATCTTGTGGCCGTACTCGTGCAGGATTATGCCTCGATCGTAGGTGTCGGGCCACCTTTGCGCAACACTGTCCGCACTATTGATGTAAATGTAGTCGTTGGTTGGGTCGTAGAATGCGACTGAATTAGACGGTTGGAGCACCACCTGCAACGAATCACCCGGATTGTCCGCTGGGTCAGGCCTGAATTCTATCCACATGCGATATCCATCAAGGATGGCATCAGCCACGAAGAATGCGCCGCTCTCGGACAGCGGGCAAGCCATCGTGGTGTCGTAGATGCCAGCCTCAAGATCGGACCCTTCGGCCGTTTGCCAGAGGTGGCGATCTCCGTTGTATGCTACGGTCAGATATGCCGCCTCGTTCTGAGCGTAGATGCGAAAGAACACATCCTGACCGTACAGTCCGTAGTCATCGGAATTTGATACTGGTCCAATGTGAAAGCCACCATTATCGTCCGCCGTGTCTGTGCCAAGAAGTTGATCCGAAAACGGCCACGAGTCATTGTCCCACATCTCTATCCGCACTCCTCGCATTGGTTTCAAGGACGTATCGGGCGGCACCGGATCCCAGTAATACAGATTCCCTCTGAATGTAATTTGATCCGTGACGGTAAAGCAGTAGGGACCGTACCAATCAGGGATAATCGTTGAGGTGCCGGTCGGCGCCCAAACCCAATACCCGACCGGAGGGAAAAAGGATGAGTCGATGCAAATTGTCTTACCCAGATGCGATGAGTTTACCGGTCCGATTCTTAGACTGTAGGCCGTGTCGACAAAACCGGTCGGGAGACCGTTTCCGAAGAGCTTCGACCCACCGAAGGCGACCGTGTCGGCCCCGGCGCCGTTGACACTGAAGTAATTGATGTTAAACGTCAGGTCAAAAGCATCCCCCCAGACCAAACTTGACAGTGTGTCGCCGACGGTAGTATTCCACGTCGCGCCGTTCGGTGAATACACTCGGAAGCCGTTGGTTATTCCCTTCATGTTCTCACCTGTGCTGTTGTTGAGACCGACATGAAAGGTCAATTGCTCTCCGGGCGGTAAGCCATCCGGTACCGACTTGCCGTCGGGCATCTGCAACCAGACGCTGGCGGTAGATGAGTCTGAAAGGTTACTTGGTTTGTTGGGGGGGGGGGCTGGGAGCGTGGCGTCGAAGAGTCGTGTTGCCTGGTGGGTTTGACCCTCGGCGGCCGGGTCGGCATGTTGGGGATGCTGTCAACTGGTTCGAGCTTGAATCCCTCGATAAGGAACTCCTTTATGTGTTCCCTGGTTGTCCGGTAGATGTAGAACCCCGAATCCTCTGTCGGCTCAAGCGGTCCAAGTTGCTCCTTGTATCGTTCGAAGAACTCGTAATGCTCTTTGTCCCGCAAGTCGAGACGTATGCGGTACCTGGTGGTGTCCAACTCGGGTAGCTTTCGTTGTGGTACATAGTACTCGGGATCCGATCTCCAATACTCCAGGGTGTCGCCTGTTGTGATGAACCATGCGAACAAGGTCCGTCGAAGATGCCCGCATCGTACACGCACGCCGAGACTACTGGTGTCTCCCGGCGGAATGCTGAATTGAAGGCTTACCGTTTGTGCAGAATCCTCAGTCTGCTGCACCGGCCAGGTTTCCGGACCGAGTAAAGCTAATCCGCCCTTTGTCAGGACCGATGCCGTCAACTCCTCCCCTTCAGGGCATTCCTGGTAGGGCGTAATGGTGATCCGCATCTCACCGAGCCCAGCCTTGTGCGGCAACAGCACGGGTTCCATACGAATGCCGAAGGGTTCGATTCTCGAAGGCGTGGTGTGCCATCCTTGGGCCTTGGCTTGGAATGCCATGCCTACAACACACAACACGCACAAAGTCCTTGATAATCGCATCTCATTCTCTCCATTTGTGTGAAGGTTAACGGTTACTGCGAACGATTATCCTGTCATAGGCTCCTCCTTTCTGCGTGTTACACATTCTACACGCCACAATGCTGTTTCCTTCCAACGAATCGGCGCTTGTGGGGCTGCCTTCATGGTTTGACATCTCAGTTAGTACCGCATTGAGACAGCATCTATTGGATGCTGCTCAACAGTTTTGGTCGTTTACTCCCGCCGGGTTGCTCTCGCTTGGTTTTGTTCCCGCCCTAATAGACGCACCAACGCCTATGATGTCAAGCGGGTTGTGGATTGTCTGGGGAGAATGTGACCCTGCCGGTGAACGCGATCTTCAGGTCGCGCCGGGTATGGTGACCGAGTCTGAAGACTCGGCCACCAGGAAATCGAGTAGGTTGTGCTGATAGAGTCGCCAGTTCACAACTTGCCGGCGGCAAGACAAGCTCTCGCCCTGCGCAAAAACAGTGACACCCTCTGGGGCAGCCTGCCGGGCCACCCGCCGCTCACAAGACTCGCCTATCCCTGGTCAGAACCTCGACAATCTGTAGCCCTTTGAGGGTTGCAAAAGACGGGCTGAAATCCTATCTTAAGATATCCAATCGTGTTGTGGCACAGTGATTGACCAGGAGAGGTTCCGTACCCATGCCCGTAGACGATTCAAACGATGATAGTACAAAGTCGTTCGCGGTCCTCACCGTCGGAACCTGTGTAGCGCACTACCGCATCGTCCGAAAGATCGGCGCCGGTGGCATGGGTGAGGTGTATCTGGTTGAGGATACCAAGCTCAAGCGACGTGTAGCGCTCAAGTTCTTGCCCTCCCGCGTCGCAGCCGATGAGAATCTGAAGGGACGCTTCACCCGTGAGGCCCAGGCGGCCGCCGCCCTGAGACACCCCAACATCGTGACCATTCATGAAGTAGCCGAACACGAGGGGTGTCCATACATAGCAATGGAGTACATAGCAGGTGAGTCTCTGCGCGACCTGATCCGTCGTGGTCGAGTGAGTTATGAAATGTCGTTGGACATATTGTCGCAGCTCTGCTCGGGACTGGCGGAGGCTCACGCCGCCGGCATCGTGCACCGAGATATCAAACCTTCAAACATCATGATAGACAAGAAGGGTTGCTGCATAATCCTCGACTTCGGACTGGCCAAGGGAGACACTGACACCTTGTCCACATCCCCCGGCGCCATTGTAGGCACTGCCGGCTATATGTCGCCGGAACAGGGACAAGGTCTGAAAGTCGACCATAGAAGCGACATTTTCTCTCTCGGGGTGGTGTTCTATGAAATGCTGACCGGGCATTCACCGTTCAAACGGGACAATATCCCGGCTACAATCTACTCTTTGGTTCACGAGCCGGCGGAAAGAGTCGCCACCTATCTTGACGGCGCTTCCGATGACCGGCAGGAGATGATCGACAAAATGCTCGCCAAGAATCCGGCGGATCGGTATCAGAGCATTGATCATATTATCGCCGACCTTGATCGACTGAAGAATGCAAAACCTCTCTTGCCGCCTTCAACCGGGCAAGTGTCGCCAGCGCCTCCGGATATCAGCAGTCTGGCGGTGCTGTATCTTCGGAATCTCGGCCCTGCCGAAGATGAGTACTTGAGTCACGGTATCACCGAGGATCTGATTGTCGACCTTACGCGTATCGGCAGCATCAGGGTGGCGCCGATGCGATCAGTGCTCAAGTACAAGGATTCTGATAAGGAACTTGTCGATATTGCCCGAGCACTGGACGTTTCCCTGATTCTGGATGGTTCGATTCACAAGACCGAAAGCAAAGTGCGCGCATCAGCGCAGCTAATCGATGTCGCCTCGGGCAAGCATCTCTGGGCTGATCGCTGGGAAGACACACTCGACCGTCTCCATCTTATCAAGACAGCGTTGGCGGAAGGAGTAAGCACGGCCCTGGCTATCGACTCGTCGGTTGTAAAGGCGGCCCAGGTGGGAGACCCGGAGACCAGGAACCCGAGAGCATACGAGTACTACCTGCGCGGCAAATATACCTTCGAACATCGGCATTCTTCCTCCGACGTGAGGATTGCCTCCGATCTGTACGACCAGGCGCTGAAACTGGAACCGAATCTTCTGGCGGCACGGGAGGGAGTAGCTGAAATCCTGGTTCTTGAAGGTCAGTACGAGCAGGCCAACCAGGTGCTCTTATCAGCGCTGGTCGAGGCACGGCAGCGCGGACAGCAGGCCGATGAAGCTCGCACGCTCCGGCTGTTGGCGCAGTGTTTCATCGCGCAATCGCTGTGGGCTGAAGCGGACAGCTACGCTCAAGCCGCGGTTCAGATATCGCAAGAGCTGGGAGACCTGGCGGGTGAAGCGGCTGCGCTCGGTGAACTCATCGAGACGCGTCAGCGACGGGCGATGTTTGATGAGGCTCTGCAGTTAGCTGATAGGGTACTGAAGATCAACCGTCAACTCAATGACCGCGATAAAGAGGCGGAGGCTCTCAATCTCATCGGCAACGTACACGTTCACAAAGGTGACTGCCATAAAGCCATGACGATGTACCGGGAAGCCCTGGCGATAGCGAAGGATTGAGACCAAACCTCGGTTAGGGCTTCCAGCATAGGAAACATCGGTACGGCCTATTACTACCTCGGCGATTTCGAGAAAGCACTTTCGCAGTACGAAGAGTCACTGCAAATGTTCTCTGATTTGGGCGAATCAATGAAGAAGGCCGCAGTGGCGCACAATATGGCGGGCATCCACCTGTCAAGAGGCACCTATCACAAGGCCCTTGAGTTGTACGATTCGACCTATACTGTATACCTCAAGTATCGCGAGCGTGCCAGGTGCGCCGCGACCACTAATAACATTGCCCATGTTCTGACGATTCTCGGGCAGTATGACAAAGCTATTTCTAAGCTGGAGGAGGTGCTGGAGGAGACCGCCAACCTGGGCTATCCGCTTGTGATGGCTCTGGCCCGCTCAAACTTAGGTTTCGCATACTGCTGCCAGGGGAAGGATTCTCAGGCGGCTCAGGAACTCCAGGCGGCCGTCGAGGTAGCCGAGCAGGCGGGTCTTCGCCGAGTGCTGGCGATTGCATTGTCGTACCTCGGGGAGATGCATTACATGACAGGTCGTCGCGAGTTGTCATATGGGCACTTTCAGAAATCCCTGACCCTCGCGGAAGCAGTAGGCGACAAACAAACCTGCCTTATGAGTAGAGCATATCTGGCTACGAAATCAATTTCCCCCGAAGACTCGCCAGCGTACTTTCATCGTCAACGAGAGATTGTCAGCGACGCTGAGAAGTTCGGTGATCCGAGATTAATACTCGTTGCCGAGCGACTCCTGGCCGAATGTCTGATCCACTGTGGAGGGTCGGCTTCTGATCAGCAGGAGGGGCTGAGGATTCTGAGTGAGGCGTTATTATACGCGCAAGACAAAGAAATTGCCTTCGAGGTCGAACGTATTCGATCTGCTCTCCAACGGGCGTCGAGCGCTGATTAATCGAACAGCTGTCGGCACTGGTTCCTGAATGGTGGCTACTTGTCCTTTTTCTCTACCGGCTCCTCTGGGACGACCTGCAGTGTCTCCTGAGTAATCCCTGGCGGGGACTCCGGTTGCGGGGTTCCTGGCGTGGAATCGCTGCCGGGTTCCTCCGTCACCTTCAATGTCTCTTGAGTAGTGGTGTCACCTTCGTCGGGTTTCGTCTCTTTCTTGGAGTCAGCACCACAACTGAATACAAGAGCCATGGCGATCACACCGATCACCAAAAGTAGCATAACTCTTTTCATCTGAAAATCTCCTCTTTTCACGGTTGTTAACGACCGTAACCAACAGAACACACTTCAACCTGCAACAATATGCGAATTCGGCAATGTAAACACAACAGTTGTTATCTCCATCTCGTACCCTCGTCAGCGCCCTATGCCATAGCATAGCATGTGACACCGGACCCCCAACAGAAAAACCGCTCCGGTTGGAGCGGCTTTTGCAGAACTTAGTTCAGCCTTAAGCGGTCAGTATATTACGCCGTAGCTTCGGGCCGTTGCGGGGCCGGTTTACGGCCGCGGACGTTCTTGATCACCTTACCCGCCCGCAAGCAGGATGTGCAGACATTGACCCGTTTCGGTTTACCGTCAACCAAAGCTCGCACCCGCTGCAGGTTGGGATACCAACGCCGCTTGGTGGTGTTGTTGGCGTGCGAGACGTTATTGCCGAATCCCGGCTTCTTACCGCATATTTCACAAATCTTGGCCATTACTATCGACTCCTTTCAGTCAAGCTCGGTAATTTATGGCATATATCGGAAAAGGCAAGCGGAAACTGAGGATTTTGAGACCGCGAGCGGCTTTCTCGCGTTTCGCTCGCACCCTGTTCCGGGGCAGGTGGGTGGTATTCTCAAACTCCAGAAGCTGTCATTGCGAAGCCATGCGTTTCGCGTGGCTGTGGCAATCTCAATTCGTTGGGCGACATGTAGTATGAGATTGCCGCGCTCCGGAAGGAGCCATTCATGGCCTCGCAATGACGAGGAAAGGGGCTTTTTCAACAGGCCCGCGCCTGCGGGTTTCGTCGCAATCAACCCTGGCGCGCGTAGCGCGAAAAGAGGCGCGAGCGCCTTTTTCGTTGCTTTGGGGGGGAACTTGTCACTAAATAGCTAATAAGAAAGTAAATGCTATCGATAGGAAACCTCTATGCTCGATATGAGATTGATCCGGGAGAATCCGGAACTGGTCAAACAGGGTTTGGCCAATAAATATGACACCTCCGATCTCGACAAAATTGTAACCCTCGACGAAAAGCGTCGCGAGATAATCCGCCAGGTCGAGA
The DNA here is from genome assembly GCA_030605565.1 of bacterium. Classification (GTDB taxonomy): domain Bacteria; phylum Zixibacteria; class MSB-5A5; order GN15; family FEB-12; genus JAJRTA01. The sequence goes on along the minus strand of JAUWIB010000103.1, from coordinate 20,563 downwards.
AGTTGAAAGGACAGCGCAACAAGGCTTCGGCTGAGATCGCTCAGAAAAAGAAAGCGGGCGAGTCGGCCGATGAAGCCATTGCCGCTATGCGTCAGGTTGGCCAGGATATCGCCGCCCTGGATGACGATCTGCGGGAAATCGATCAGGAACTCCAGACGGCCATGAGTTGGCTGCCGAACTTGCCGCACGACGACGTGCCGGTGGGCAAAGATGAGTCCGCGAACAGGTTCGTGCGTGAATGGGGTGAGAAACCACAGAAGGACTTCAAGGTGCTGCCGCATTGGGAAATCGGCGAGAGCCTGGGTATTCTCGACCTGGAGGCGGCGGCGCGGCTATCCGGCTCGGGGTTCTATTTTCTGAAGGGTCTGGGAGCACGACTGGAACGAGCCCTGTACAACTACATGCTCGATATGCACGTCGCCGATGGTTTCCTCGAGTGCTCGGTGCCGGTTATGGTCACCACTGAGACCTTGTTCGGCACCGGCCAGTTGCCCAAGTTGGCCGAGGACATGTACAAAACGGAACGCGACGATCTCTACCTGATCCCCACCGCCGAGGTTTCGCTGACCAATGTTTACCGAGGCGAGATTATCGATCATACTATGCTACCAATGTACATGGTGGCGTACACGCCCTGTTTTCGCCGGGAGGCGGGGGCGGCCGGCAAGGACACCCGCGGCATGATTCGGGTGCATCAGTTTACCAAGGTGGAACTGGTCAAGATCGTCAGGCCGGAGAAATCACTCGAAGAACTGGAAAGTCTGCTCACTCAGGCGGAGAAAGTCCTGCAGGGTCTCAAGCTGCCTTACCGTGTGATGGTTCTTGCCACCGGCGATCTCTCCTTTGCCTCGGCCAAAACCTATGATCTGGAACTGTACGCAGCCGGTGTCGACAGGTATCTCGAGATTTCGTCGGTGTCAACGTTCGATGATTTTCAGGCGCGTCGCATGAACTGTCGTTTCCGGGACGCCGACGGCAAGATCCACTTCCCTTACACTCTCAACGGTTCCGGGCTGGCCCTGGCGCGGTTGATTCCGGCGATTTTAGAAAACTACCAGAACGCCGACGGCAGCGTTACGATCCCTGACGTGCTCCGGCCGTACATGGGCGGAGCGGACAAGATAGGCTGATGGCAAACCGATCCAAATTGTCGCGTCGCATCGATGCCCTCTACATCGGCAAGTCGACTTTCCTGAAGGTCTTCCTCCTGGCTGGCGTGGCGGCTGTATCGGCTGTCTTTATCTGGTACACCTTCGACGTCATCGGCCAACTCCAGACCGATACCCGCGCTCAAGTGGAGAAGTACGTACGACTGTGGCAAATGGCGGCCAACTCCCCGACCTCGGGTCAGGAGTTGCAGTTCGTTTTCGATGAGATCATCGTCAAAGCCACCTTTCCCATTATCGTCCTCGACCGCGAGCGACAACCGATTCACTGGCGCAACGTGCGGGGTATCGACCCGGCGGATACTTCGGCGGCCACGCTGGCCCGCCTGAAAAAAGAGTCCGAAGAAATGACCGCTCGCAACAACGAATTTCCCCTGCATTTCGGCGAAACTTATGTCAACTACTTCTGCTACGGTGATTCGGACGTAATCAACCAGTTGAAGTGGATGCCGTTCGTGGAGATCGGAATCGTCCTGGCCTTCATGATCGTGGGCATCATCGGTTTTCAGAATATCCGCAAAAGTGAAGAACGACATATCTGGGTCGGCATGGCCAAGGAAACGGCCCACCAACTCGGCACCCCTATCACCTCGTTGATGGGCTGGCTGGAAGTTATGCGCAGTGAGTGCGGGCTGGATCAGCGCGATGTGGACAAGGAGATGCTCGGTGAGACAATGACTAACATTTCCGCCGATGTCGACCGTTTGCAGAAGATCGCGAATCGTTTCAGTCAGATCGGCTCGATTCCGGAGATGATCCCCAACGATCTCAATGAACTGATCAGCGACACGGTAGACTACTATCGGCGACGGCTGCCGTACGAAGGCGAGGGCGTCAAGCTGACCTTTGAAGCCGGGGAGCTTCCCATGGTCCATCTGAATGCCGAGCTGTTGGGCTGGGCACTGGAGAATCTCGTGAAGAACGCTCTTCAAGCGGTCGAGGGTCGCACCGGAAGGGTCGATCTGGCCACGCGACTGGCGCCGAGCGGAAATGATATCGTCATTGAGGTCACCGACAACGGTCGTGGCATCGCGCCGCCCGCCGCGCGCAAAATCTTCAGAGCAGGATTCACTACCAAGAAACGCGGCTGGGGATTGGGCCTTACGTTGGTGAAGCGGATCGTGGAAGAGTATCACGGCGGCAAGGTAACGCTAAAAAAATCGAAGCCGGGGGAGACGATGTTTGAAATTTGTCTTCCTGTCCGGAGAGAAACCGTAATCGAAAGAAAGCAGAACAACACATGAGCAAACCCACGGGCAAGTGGAAAATCCTCTGGGTCGATGATGAGATCGATTCCTTGAAAGCACATCTGATTTTTCTGGAGAAGAAAGGGTTCTCTCTCTCCACTGCGATGTCGGGCGACGACGCCGTTGCTTTGGTGCAGAAGAAGAGTTTCGATCTTGTGCTGTTGGACGAGATGATGCCGGGTCGCGACGGGTTGAGTACATTGGAAGAAATCAAGGAACTAAAGCCGCATCTGCCGGTGGTGATGGTTACCAAGTCGGAAGAAGAGTCTCTGATGGATGATGCCATCGGCTCGAAGATCGACGACTATCTGGTCAAGCCGGTCAACCCGTCGCAGATTCTGTTGGTCATTAAGCGTTTGTTGGAATCGAAGAAGATCATTACCGGTTCCTCGATGAAACGATACATAACCGAGATCAACCGGTTCAACGAGAAACTTTACGGGGCGCTGAGTCCGGAGGACTGGCACGAAGCTGCACGTATTCTCGCCTGGTGGAATCTTGAGCTTGACAATAACCCGGACACCGGTCTGGAACAGATGCTGGATGGGACGCGCAAGGAGTGGAACATCGAGTTTACGAAGTACCTCGACAAGAAATACCGTCCCTGGCTGAACTCGGACAAACGACCTGTGCTCTCACCGGACGTGGTTGGTAAGTATCTGGCGCCGTTATCCAAGGAAGGCAGAAAGATTCTGTTCATCGTGGTCGACTGCATGCGTCTGGATCAGTGGATGCTGGTGGAGCCACTGCTGGCGGAATTCTACGATATCCGCCGGGAGTATTACTTCGCGATGTTACCCAGCGCCACTCCCTTCGCGCGCAACGCCCTGTTTGCCGGCATGTTTCCGGACGACATCCATCGTGCCTACCCGGACAATTATTCCACGCAGGACGAAGGTTCATTGAACCGTAATGAAGAACGGTTCTTTAATGACAACCTGGCCCGCCACGGCCTGCGCTTCGACAAGAAGCTGCGCTATCACAAAATCTACGACAACACTCAGGGCGAAGGTCTGGCCAAAAGGATCGCCGACTTCTACGACAGTCCGATGACGGCGTTCGTGTTTAACTTTTTGGACATACTGGCGCACGGTCGTTCCAACAACATGATCCTGAAAGAAATCGCCGGCACCGACTCAGCTTTTCGTTCGCTGATGAAAAGCTGGTTTGTGCACTCTCCTCTGTTTACGATTCTCAAAGCGTTCGCGGGACGTGACACCACGATCGTAGTCACTTCCGATCATGGATCCATCCTGTGCCAGCGAGGCACCATCGCTCACGGCAAGCGTTCGACCTCGACCAATCTTCGGTACAAGTACGGTGACAACCTTAACTCAGACCCCAAGGAATCGCTGTTGATCAAGAAACCGGATCAATACCGATTGCCGATGCTGACTCTGGCGACAACATATATTATCGCCAAAGAGGATTTCTACTTCGTGTACCCGAACAACTATAATGAGATGGTTCGGCAGTTCATGAACTCCTTCCAGCATGGCGGTATCTCGCTGGAGGAGATGGTGGTGCCGCTGGCGATCCTGACGCCGAGGTAGAACGTTGGCCCTTCGCCTCCACATCACATCTCACAACGAGTCCGAAACCATCGCTCTGGCGAAGAAACTGGCGCCTTTGTTTCGTCCCGGCGACCTGGTGATCCTGAAGGGAGAATTGGGTGCCGGCAAGACTGCCTTTGTGCGCGGATTAGCCGAGGCGCTGGGGCTGGATCGAGAGGCGGTCAATTCGCCGTCGTTTACTATTGTCAATGAGTATCCGGGGGAACGCCCGATGTACCATCTTGACCTGTACCGTATCAATGACCCGACTGAGCTTGACGAAATCGGCTGGGATGAATATCTTCAGCGTCCCGGACTAATTGTGGTCGAATGGGGTGACAAGGCGGGTGATTACCTGCCGTCGCAATATTACGTGATTAGTTTTCAAATTATAGATGAGCAGACTCGCGAGATTAACGTCTCGCACGTTCAGTCATGACTAACCTCTCATACCAACACGTCCTGGCCATTGACACTTCCACGTCGGTACTTCGCCTGGCCCTGAGATTCGGGTCTGATCGGGTAGTGAAATTGAACGAGGATATCGGCGCATCGCACGGTCAGATGCTGATTCGTAAGATTCAGGACTTGCTTAATGGCGCCGGTATCCAGACCAGACAACTCGGTGCCTTAGTAATCTGCACGGGACCGGGTTCTTTCACCGGCCTGAGGATCGGATTGGCGGCGGCCAAAGGTATAGCGGAAGCGCTTGACATTCCGATAGTCGGAGTATCGCTCTTCGACATAGCAGCCCTCAAACTGAAAGGCGTTGCCGGCGAGGTCTGCGTCGTGGTGCCGTTCAAACGTGACGAATGTTTCGCCGCCACGGTGCAGAACGGTCGCTTCGACTCCGAGCACATTGAAGCCGTTCCCATAGGCAAGATTGGCGCCTTCGTGAAAGATCGCCAGGTCACGAGCGTTGGTATCAAGCTGCCGCCGGAAATATTATCATCCAAGTCAACTGTCCCGCCCGGCATTGAGTACGATGCTGCCGACCTGCTGCAAGTAGGAATGGTCAGGCTGGAGGCGGGCGACCTGGATGACATCAGCCAATTGCAGCCATTGTACGTTCAGAAATCACAGGCGGAGCTTCGCTATGAGCAGCGTCGGAAAGACCAGTAAACTGACTATCACCATCAGGGCTATGACCGCGGAAGACATTCCCCGCATCGGCGCGCTGGAGCAGGAGCTATTCCCCGATCCCTGGTCCGAGAATGCTTTTTACGAGGCTCTGGCCGAAGACGATTGGGGTTCGCTGGTGGCGCTGGATGATGGTGAGATCATCGGCTATGCCTGCTACCTGATTATCGACGTGGAATCACATTTGACCAACATTGCGGTGGTCGAATCGTGCCGAAGAAAATCGGTTGCCAAACAACTCCTTGAGCATATTTTACGGGTCGTGAAAGAAGCTGAATGCGAGTACCTCCTGCTGGAAGTGCGACCCACCAATACCGGTGCGATTGCTTTCTACCGGAGGCACGGTTTTCGTCAATTGTACCGACGTCCCAACTACTATCGAAACCCGGTTGAGGACGCTTTGGTCATGGTGTGCTACCTTGATGACGCGTGAGTGAGCGAGTGATCCATGGAATGGTTCAAAAAAGCAAAATCGGGAATTGAGTCCAAAGAGAAGAAGAACATCCCGGAAGGGTTGTGGACGAAGTGCACTTCATGCGGTGAAATCGTGTACAGCAAGAAGATGGAGCAACTCCTGTGGGTTTGCCCCAACTGCAACTTCCATTTCCGAATTCCCAGTAGAAAATACATCGAGCTTATCCTGGACGACGGACGCCTGGACGTATATGACGTCAATCTGGTGTCGAAAGATCCACTGAAGTTCAAGGACTCCAAGAAGTATCCCGACCGCATCAAAACCGCCCAGCAAAAGTCCGGCGCGCTTGAGGGTGTCACCGCCGGGTTGGCGGCAATCGACGGCATACGGGTATCGTTTGCCATTATGGACTTTTCCTTTATTGGGGGATCGATGGGTTCAGTCGTGGGTGAGAAGATCGGACGCGCCATCGAGCGGGCTATTGAAAACAGGGTTCCGCTCTTGATCGTGTCGAGCAGCGGGGGGGCGCGCATGCAGGAGGGGATTCTGTCTCTGATGCAGATGGCCAAAACATCGGCCTTGCTGGCGGTGCTGGCCGAGAAGCGCATTCCCTACATCTCTATCCTGACCAATCCAACTACCGCCGGCGTCATGGCGTCATACGCCTCGTTGGGGGATGTTATCATCGCGGAGCCTAAAGCCCTTCTTGGTTTTGCCGGACCGCGCGTAATCCAGCAGACTATCGGTCAGGATTTACCGGAAGGGTTTCAGTCTTCCGAGTTTTTCCTCGAAAAGGGATTTCTTGACAAGATCGTCGAACGCAAGGACCTGCGTAACACCATCATCAAGCTTCTCAGGATGATGTGGAGAAAGAGCGTTGAAACATAACTATGTTTCAGCCGAGAGGTTTATCCTTTCTCGCGAATTCTTCGGCATGAAGCTCGGGCTGGAGAATATCTCGCAGTTTCTCGAATCGATCGGATCACCGCAGCACACCTACCCGACAATCCACCTGGCCGGAACCAACGGCAAGGGTTCGACGGCGGCCATGATCGCCACGGTATTGCATAAGGCCGGCTACAAGACAGGACTCTTTACATCTCCTCATCTCGTCAGCCTAAGGGAGCGGATACGGGTCAATGGTCGGATGATTCCCGGACGATCGGTGACCGCCTTCGTCGACCGCTATCGACGAGAACTTGATCGGCGCAAGCTATCCTTCTTCGAGGTGATAACGGCTATGGCGCTCTACTACTTCCAACGGGCCGGAGTCGACATCGCCGTCATCGAGACTGGACTGGGCGGACGACTCGATGCTACCAATGTGCTGACACCCCTTCTAACCATTACAACCGATATCAGCCGCGATCACGTCGAGATTCTCGGTTCGTCACTGCGAAAGATAGCGACGGAAAAGGCGGGGATTATCAAACCATCAGTGCCGCATCTGATTGGTTTACTGCCGCGAGAGGCGGAACAAGTGATGCGTCAGCGTTGTCGCTCTGTCGGCGCGCCGTTACACCGGTTGACCAAGTCGGATTTTCTGGTCGATTCGAGCCAGGGTCGGCTTGACTTCACATGGAACGGCTGCTGTCTCAAGAAGGTGGCGCCGGCGCTGAACGGTCCGCATCAACTGAGCAACGCCGCGTTGGCTCTAAAGGCGCTGGCCATTCTCGATAGTGATGGTCTGAAGGTGAACCGTTTAGCCATGCGAACCGGACTGCACGCTGTTGACTGGCCGGGCCGTTTTCAGATTGTCAGCCGACGAGGTCGTCCGACCGTAATCCTCGATGTCTGCCATAACGCCTCCGGAGTGGCGGCTTTTGTCGGTACCTTCAGAATATGTTTCCCCAACCAAAAGGCGCACTTTGTTACCGGCTTCGTCCGCCGCAAACCGCATCAGGAAATGATCGACCTTATGGTTCCGATAGCGAGCGGTTTTCACCTGGTTCCTCTGAAAACACACCGCTCCACCGACCTCTCAGTCTTGATTGATCAGACCGACTTCAGGGGTGTGCCTGTTCGTCGCTCGGGCTCGCTGACGGTGGCCCTGCGCAGGCTCTTGAAAACCTGTCGGAGTGACGATATTATAGTTGTTGCCGGCTCCCATTTCTTGGTAGGGGAGTTCCTTGGAAAATTCGGATAACAACCATGTGCGCCGATGCAAATAAAAAACCAGAACGCGCCTCTTCGCCGCCGACACTGCCCGTGGATACCGCCAGGGATGAGGTTTCTGCGACCGTTCAGACCGTGCAACAGATAGAAGAACTGAGTGAGCGAATGGCGGCGCTGACCAACACCAATCGTCAGCTAAAACGCAAGATATTTGACCTCTACACAATCTTCGAGATCAGTCGCAATTTCAACAGTGTGCTGGACTACGAGACCTTACTGGACACTTTCATCCTGACGGCCCTGGCCCAGGTGGGCGCCTCCCGGGCTGCCATATTCCTGCCGCTCGAACAGTGGCCGGATCGATTTGTGCAGGCCAGGGCCAGGGGGTCCGGCGAGTTTGCCGACGCGCGACGGTTTTTCAAAGCCGGATCCGGGCTGCTGACCTACATGACCAGCCTGAATCGTCCTCTGCCGACGGGAGAGTTGATCGATAGCCACGCCGGTCGAGGAGAGAAGGATGTTCTGGAGCATTTCCATCCGGGCCTGGTGGTGCCTCTGATGTATCAGTCGAATCTAACCGGGATATTCATCATTGCCGACAAAATGTCAAACCGGAAATTCGAAATGGACGACATCGAGTTCCTGTCGGTACTGGGCAGTCAAATCTCGGTTGCTATCGAGAACGCCCGGCTTTACTCAGCCGAAAAGATGGCCACCCGCCAGTTGCGCGCGGCGCAGGAGCAACTGGTGCAGACCGAGCGCGCCGCGGCTTTGGGAGAAATGTCCGCCAAAGTGGCTCATGAGGTCAACAATCCCCTTGGCATAATCGGCAACTACCTGCAACTTGTCAGACGTGTGGTGGGCGCGAACGTCGAGGCGATCAACTACGTCGATATCGTCAGCGAAGAGATCGACCGAATCGCCGGAATCGTCCGGCAACTCCTTGATTTCCACCGTCCCGGTTCTGAGGAGTTGGCGCCTGTCGACGTGTGCCGACTGGTGGACAGTGTATTGCAACTGATGGAGCGCCAATTGGCTGCTGACAACATCGAATTGGTCAGAAAATTCCCAACCGACAACCCCACCATCTTCGGTGTTCCGGAGAATCTAAAACAAGTTCTCTTGAACATCATCATAAACGCCGTTGATTTCATGCCGGAGGGTGGTCGGCTGGAGGTTGCGATCACCGCATCAGATCACTCGCTGCGTGTGACTTTCTGTGACACTGGTCCCGGTATCTCGCCGGAGTTGATTCCACACATCTTCGAACCCTTCTTTACCACCAAGGAACCGGGCAAAGGGACCGGCCTGGGACTTAGTGTCTGTTATGGAATAATCAAACGGCACGGTGGGTCGATAACATACAAGAACACCGAGACCGGCGGATGTTTCCAGATTGAACTTCCTGTCGGCGCTGAAGGAGACCGTTCGAAGAATGACCAGGATTGCTGACAGAATAATCATTGTTGACGACGAAAAGCGAATGTGCGATTCGCTGTCCAGGCTGCTGGCGGACGATGGCTACGAAGTCGAGACCTTTCAGCATTCGCCTCAGGCAGCTGAAGCGATTCGCTCCAGGAAAGTCGACCTCGTTGTCACTGACATCAAGATGCCGCAACTCGACGGCATCGGCCTGCTCGGTATCGTCAAGGAAGTCGACGAAGAGATTCCGGTTATTCTCATGACCGGGTATGCCGCCCTCGATTCGGCGGTGGAGGCCGTGGCCCGTGGCGCCTACGACTACCTGATGAAACCGATCGAGTTCGCTCAGTTCCAGATGGCCGTACGACGGGCGCTGGACAAAAGGAACTCCGCCCTCGACCGACGGCACTTGCTGGAACGACTCAAAATCGCCACCATGCTCCAAGAGCGACGCATCAATGAACTCAACGCTCTCTACGAAGCCGGCAAGTCGATCGGGTCGACCGCCAACCTTAAAGAACTCCTCAGACAGATCGTCGTGCTGGCGTCGTCGGTCACCGAGGCTCAGGTTGGCTCGATCATGCTACTTGACGACAACGCTGAGACCCTCACTATCGAGGCAGCGATTGGTCTGGAACCATCGGTGGTCACCCGGACGCGCCTTCCGGTCGGCACTTCCATCGCCGGACATGTCGCCAAGACGGGGCAGCCATTGATGATTGAGGATGTCGAAAGTCACGAGCAATTCCGACGGATCAACCGCGAACGATACGGCGCTGCGTCTTTGCTGTGTGCTCCTTTGCTGATCAAGGGGCGTGTCATCGGCGTCATCAATATGGCCAACAAGCACAACAACGAGGCCTTTACCGAAAATGATCTTAAACTGCTGACCACCTTTGCGTCCCAGGCAGCCGTCGCCGTCGACGACGCCAACCAGTTTGAAAAGAATCGCCGTCGGCTGGTGGAGTTTGAGATTTTGCATGAAGTGACCGGTGAGTTGCCGCAGATCGAGTCGCTCAATCAGTTTCGATCCATCCTCACTGCCAAGTTAGGACGGGTCTTCCCGACCGATTGGGGTTTGTGGTTCGACTGGGAACCGAACAGCAATACGCTCGTGCTCGGCGGCGCGTCCGGCGCCGACAATATCCCTCTCACCGACTCAGGCGGCATCGACCTGGAGAAAATCAACCGTGAGAGTATCTCTCTGACCAATGTGGAGCTGGACAGCCTCGATTTCGACGATATCGCGGAAGTCTCCGCTCTCCTGTCGGAGAAGCTGGCTGCTCATGATCAGTTCCCCGATCCCAAAGTTGCCTTCATGGCGGTGCCGATCCTCAAGTATGGTGAACCGGCCCACGTCTTTTGCATCGGCGCCGACTCGGAGCATCCCTACACCGACGATGACATCTCGCTGGCCAAACTCGTCATCTCACAGGCGGCGCTGCTTTTTGAAAAAGAAAAGTCGCTGCTAAACAGCACCCGGCTTCTGACCATGGGGAATATGATTTCGGAGATTTCGCACGACCTGCGCAAACCACTGACCTCGATCAAGGGTGGCCTGCAAATCATCAAACAGCGGTGGCCGCAGGTGCAGGAGGCCGACCTGATGAAAATGGTGGACGACGAGATTCACCGAATGAACGAGTTGGTGCGCGAACTGGTCGATTTCTCCAACCCCAAGAAATATGTTACCGAAAAAGTCGATCTCAGGCTCCTGGTCAAACGCGCCTCGGAACTGGTGAGCCCCGACATGCACAAGAGTCGGGTCGAATTCCAGTCACACTTTGACCATGCCGATTGGGACCTGATTGTCAATCGCAACCAGATCATGGAAGCTCTGTTGAATCTGTTCATCAACGCCATCGATGCTATGCCGGACGGTGGGACGCTGTCGGTGCGAGGTCTCATCGAGCGACCTGAGCACAAGAAGGTAAACTACCTGGCCTTGAAAATCATCGACACCGGTGTCGGTATCAAGAAAGAGAACCTGTCCAAAGTCTTTGACCGCTACTACACCAGCAAAGAAACCGGCACCGGCTTGGGGTTGGCGGTGGTCGAACGCATCCTCTCCGCACACAACGGCACCCTCACTGTCACCTCCGACGACGGTGAAGGCGCCACCTTTACGCTGTATTTCCCGTACGAACACTGAGTCACGCCGAACACCCCGCACCTCATCCTGAACATGCGCACCTCACCCTGAGCGGAGTCGAAGGGCGAGCGGAGTCGAAGGGTGCTGTGGCCGGCAGATGTCCACATCTGCCGCAGGGTCACACCCGCCTCCGGCGTGCAAGACCCTGCGGAACAAACACAACCTCACCCTGAGCGGAGTCGAAGGGCGAGCGCACGGCGGGGAAATGGGTTCGTTTTGGCGATAAATCGCTTATTTGTGGTTCGCACCCCCTTTCTGTCATACCCGCCCTTTCTGTCATACCGAGCGCAGTCGAGGTATGAGCACTACGAAATGGGTTCGTTTTGTGTATTTTCATGTTCGCTTAACAGAATCGGTGGTGATTCCGAAGCCTGTATGACATTTGTCGAAACCCGCCCTGCGACTGCGCTCTGGGCGTCCCTTCGGGCCAGGGGTTTCGACCTACAAAACTGTTTTGCGCTGGTAGCCATTGGCTGGTCCTTTATTGACGGTTGTGCCGGCGTGTTTTGGGAGGAATTGGTAGTGATTGTGGGGCGGGGGCCAACCGTAGGTCGAAACCCCTGTGGTTTCGACATCACGCGCTTCGCGTGATTCTTTGGTTTTGCCTTATTGTTCGAAGATGTCGAAACCCGTCCTTCGACTGCGCTCAGGACGACCCTTCGGGTCAGGGGTTTCGACCTACAAGAAGGCAAGACTGCGCCCGTTTTGTGATTGATTGTGGGTTCGCATCCGGCTTTCATCCCCCGAAATCGTCCGGCAAGCCGTTCACGATCCCCACCGTCTCCAAACTCACCTGCACAACCTGCCCCACCAAGAGCACGATATACTTTTCATCGTCCTTGCGGTTGGGGTCGCTCTTGATACCCGAACGCTTGTCGACTTTGACACGATACTGATCGATCACCCAATCCAGCGCGCTGCGGTTGCCGAGCCGGTACTCGAACGCCATCACCGGGATGCCCGACAGTGTCAAGGAATCGTTGACCTTGAGTGTTTTCTTGTCTTTGGACAGACGCATCTTTTCGACGACATACGACGGTGGCAACTCGTCGTCGAAGTGTTTCTTGAGTTCGTACGGTGTAATCTCTTCATATTCAAGGTGCAGCTTGGCCAGTTTCTTGCCTGCTTTGGCGAACGCTTTGAAATCCGGCGCGTAGGGGATACGCGGCAGTTCACGCTTGAGACAATCGCCGTACTTCTCGCGGTAGCCGGGGTGGTGGAGGATGCCGTAGATGTAGTAGAAGATATCCCACTTACTGATCTTGTTGTTTTTGTATTGAGCGCGAAACTGTTTGAGCGCCCAATCGGTAATATTCTCCCGCCGTTTGCTCCCGTCTTTGTCGTAGACGTAGAACGGGAAGCATTGTAAGGACGTGCCGAACCCAACGAAGGACAGATTGACGATACGTTGAGAAGCATATGCGAAGAAGTCCTTCTCACTTGCGAGACCCGACAGACAAATCACCCTGTTCTTTTGCTCGGTGTCAGGCGTTGGGAAGAAATGAGGGAACTGGTAACGTCGCTCATTCAGGAGCGAATCGAAATAAAGAAACTGGCTACAGAAAGGTCGGTAAAACGATTCGCGGACATGGGCATCTTCGAAGGCAGCATCCCTGCCGCGTAACAGATTGCTTTTTAGTGATTCGCTCCACTTGATCCTGTCGTATTCTACGAAGTCATCAACCCTGAATGTTTTCTTGTCAAAGCCTGGCTTAGAACAAACTCGATTAAAGCGGTCAACCTCACTATTGTAATCCTCGATAAACTGTTGAACGCGCGGCACCAATGTGGAGCGATCGAAGTCGTAAACGATGGGATCACGGTTCGTCTTGACACCGTTGGAGTGTTGGACGAAGATACTTTCTTGTGCACCACAGATGGGCTGCAATTGTGCATAATCGTCCATTCCCTCCGGTACGAGCCACGTATAATCTTCGTTTGGTTTGAGCTTCTTCCACCGGACTTTCTGGAGATCATGCGATTGATTCAGAAAGCTCCACTTCTCTTCTTTCCGCCACAGTTCCGGTACACGGTGATAACGGAGTTTGCTAACTTTGTGACGATTGTTCCTAACGGCGATTGTAATACCGACTCCAACTTGTATACCGAACACGTTGTGGGTCGTGCCACTGAGTTTGGGGTTTTTCCGAACGTTGCCGTGCAGGTCGACATGATAGATTCGCGTGAAGTCTTTTAGTAGATGTTTCCGCATTCCATCGAATGCAATGTTCTCCACAAAGCTGTTGTTGGAAACGAAGCAAACGACCCCGTCCCGACCATTTAGTCGATCGGTTGCCCAGCGGAAGAACTTCACATAGGCATCCGCAAGGGCATTCTTATTCGTCGCACGCGAGTCTTTGGCATAGGATTCTCTTATTTTCTTCTCGAGTTCCCTGTATTCACGGTTCTTGTTGTTATCGTTTTCATTTACTTGGCCGACATTGTACGGCGGATTCCCTATGACAACCTTGATATCCGCATCATTCTCATCTTGGATTCGCTCGATATTCTCCTGAATCAACCCAAGTTCATATTGGTGATGCTCTGTCATGTCCAGCGTATCGACGAGGCACAACCCCTCGAACGCTTTATACTCGCCCATAATATCGTAATAGGCGCGTTCGATGTTCAACGAGGCGATGTAGTACGGCATCAGCATCACTTCGTTAGCGAACAGACGCTCGGTGTAGAAATCCCTCAATCGCCCCTTGTCCACCCGTTTCATCAGATTGACGATGAAGCTACCGGTGCCGGTGCAGGGGTCGAGCACTACGACTTCGTTGCTGCCCAGCGTCTGGTTGAACTCTTCTTTGAGCACGTGCTCGACCGAGGCGCACATGAAATCGACAATTTCCTGCGGCGTGTAGACGATACCGTGGGTGTCGGCGATTTTGACCGAGAAACCCTGGAAGAACCGCTCGTAGACTTTGTTGAGGAAGTGCTGCTTTTCGGAGAAGTCTTCGAGGTCCCGGCCGGCGTCTTCGATAGCCACGTAGAAACGGTCGAGGGATTTGAGATACTCGTGACGGCTGAAGCTCTTGCTGGTCATTGCCTCAATGACCTCTTCGACTTTCTTGGCGATGACATTCCGGCGCACGAAATCCTGGCGGTCAAAAAGAGTTCGAATCAGTCGCTCGGTCAAGAGGTGCTGGGCGAGCATCTCGTTGACAGCGTCCTGACTCAAATTGGGGTTGAGTGATTTTTTGCAGAGTTTGAAAAACTCGTCATAGACTTTTTTGAAGGTCTCGTTGTCTTTGTGGGCGGCATCGATATGCGCTATCAGCCCCTTGCCAAGCTCGGCCACTTGTTCTGAGAATTCATCGATAGCCTGATCGAACTTCTCTATGTTTGGCTCTTCCCAGGCGTAGAACTCATTGAGTAACCGAACCAGTTGCTTGGGATCGGTCAGGTCGGCGTCGTCGTGCATCACGCCATTTTGGTACAGGACGCCGCGCTCGGGGGTTTGGAAGATGATGTTGGTGGTTGGGTAGCCCTGTTTGATCTTTGAGCGGATCGCTTTATCGAGGTCGTCGGCGATGTCCTTGGCTTCCCAGAACCCGCGCCGCCTTAGCAGGTCATCGCGCATGGCGCCGTCGGGCCGGATCAGTTTGCCCGATACTTTCACCGCCTGCTCGGCCACAAATGTCCACTTGCGGGTTTTCGCTGTCTCGGTCAAGAGCGTGGCGAACGGCTGGCGCACCGCCTGCTCGTGCTCGACGCCTTGTTCGGCGAGCGCCTTCATGGACTCGTAGTAGACTTTGACAGTCTTTTGGGTTGGTTTGATCTCTTTTGTGCGTGTCGCCAACGATGCTCTCCCATTGCCGCGTGGTTGCGGGTTGGTTGGTTTGCCGCGCCGAATATCCTGTCACATAGTATGGAGAACGATGGTGAGTTAGCAAGTTGTTTTCGTGCGCCCATCCTTCGACTTCCGCTCAGGGTGAGGTTTTCGTCAGGTTCGCAAGGAACCTGACCTACAAGACTGTCGATATCCGCCCTTCGACTGCGCTCAGGGCGACGAAGTCAAGGCTGTCTTGCTTGTGGTGGTCGAACCTTCAGACTCGGCCACAAGTAAAACAGGCTATGCCTGCCTGCCGACTCTGAAGATTCAGCGGGCACAACGGTTGAGATTGCCGCGCCACGCAAGGCGTGCCTCGCAATGACGGTTATCGGGACTCCCCTCCGGCTTTCGGCGGAGTGACGGCTATCGGGACTGGGCTCTGGGTTTGGCGGGAGTGATAGATTTGGGCGGGAACCAACAGCCCGCCTGCATTGTTTTGCGGTAAATGAGCAAGAAAATTGTAATTAACCCTTGATTTGCACCCGCTATTGCCGATAATTCAGGCAGAGAACCGGTTTTCATTATGGCCAAGAGCAAAGACAAAGTCAAAATCCTCGTTATCGACGACGATCCCAAAGTTTCCTGGATCCTCCAGGAAGGGCTATCCACGAAATATGAGTTCGTTTCGGCCCGCGATGGGATCGAGGGAATCCAGATGGTTTCCACCGAGCAGCCGGTGTTGATCCTGCTTGATATCAAGATGCCCGGCATGAGCGGAATCGAGGTCCTTGAGCGTCTGAACAAAGCCGACAGCCGTCCGGAAGTGATCATGGTTTCCGGTCACGGCGATACGCAGTACGTCGTCGATTCGATTCGGCTCGGCGCCGCCGAGTTTATCAACAAACCGTTCGATGTCCAGGAGATCGAGATTCACATTAACGGCGTGCTCGAACGCCGCAGGCTCAAGACGGAAGTCCGGGAACTCAAGACGGAGTTGAAAGCCAAGAATGACGCCTATAGCGGGTTCATCGGGGACTCCGAGCCGATGCTCAAGGTCAAGTCGATTATCGAACAGGTGGCCGATTCCGAGTTGACCGTACTGATTCGAGGCGAGTCCGGCACCGGCAAGGAAATCGCCGCCCGCTCGCTGCATCAACTCTCACGCCGAGTTGATCGTCCGTTCATAAAGGTCAACTGCGCCGCCATCCCGCGCGATCTGCTGGAGGCGGAGTTGTTCGGCTACGAAAAAGGGGCTTTCACCGGCGCCCACAAGACCAAACAGGGACGCTTCGAGTCGGCCGACAAAGGGACGATTTTCCTCGATGAGATCGGCGACATGTCGATGGAACTGCAGTCGAAGCTGTTGCAGGTACTTGAGCAGCAGGAGTTCGTGCGCGTCGGTGGAATCACCAACATTCATGTCGATGTGCGAATTATTTGCGCCACCAACCGCAACCTTGAGACCGCTATTCAGGAACGTACTTTCCGCGACGATCTGTTTTACCGCCTCAACGAGATCACGTTGTTCCTGCCGCCTCTGCGGGGTCGGGAGGAGGATATTCCACTTCTGGTGAATCACTTCCTCACCAAATACACTTCTCTTTACAATAAAGAAATGAGTCACCTGTCCCCTGAAGTGATTAGCCGACTTGCAGCCTTCAACTGGCCGGGCAATGTTCGCCAATTGGAGAACATGATTAAGCAAGTCGTGGTCAGAGAGGACGAGTCGATCATCGTCGATCTGATCACCGCTTTCAGCCAGCAGATACCCGTGGCCGCGGCTTACGGCCTCAATGCTGTCCCAGTCGATCCATCCGCCCTGCCGACCGAAGAGGCCCCGGCCTATTCTCTCAAGAGTCGGATCGGGAAAATCGTCGCCAACGAAGAAAAGAAACTCATAGGCGAAGTTCTCACTAAGACCAACTGGAACCGTCGGCGCGCATCTGAACTGCTCGAAATCAGCTATCGCTCCCTTTTGTATAAGATCAAAGATTACAATCTGAACGCGACCAAGTAGCCGCGACTTGCCAAATCATCATCAACGGTTGGGTGGCATCGACAAGGCTCACAACTCTGCCGTGGCTGAGCCATTCACATCACGACGGCAACCGAAGTCAAGTCGTTGTGACCGTTCGCCATTTGTACTTGACTGTGCAGTTTTTGTGCAATTCCATGCGCGTGGTGTTTTGAACTCCGCTGAAGTCTACAATATTTGTTAAGGCAACCTCATCCCCTAACTTCTTGCTTTCGCTTGAGTTGCCTGCATCGGGCAGCTCCTCTCCGACTTCGGTGGTCGAATCAGATCACGTAACTGAGTCGCTTTGTCTTTATGGAATGATAATTGCTGAGCATTAGTTGAACAAATGTTTGTCGCTTAAGGCAGACGGCAGAAGAGAGTAATAGTGAGATGAGTGCAACAAGTGTCAGGCCGTTTGTAGAGCGTGTTGGAGAGGAGCTTCAGCGCGCCGAGCGATACCGGATTTTTGTTTCGCTTGTCGTTCTCGACTTGGATTCCCTGAAGAAAGACAGGGCCAGGGAGGCGGCGGAATTTGACAGGCTGGTCAAGTTGATTAAGGGGAATACTCGTTCCATTGATTCCGCGACTCTGGTCAACTCACACAAAATGGCTGTGCTTCTGCCGGAGACACCGCGTCAGGGTGCGGAAATCGCGGCCCGTCGCGTTACTGAATTGATCCGACAAAGCTTCCCGGCCGGCTTTAATGAGAACGTGGATCAGGTGATCCCACTCGAAATGGCCTCATTTCCTGATGCTGCCGGCGCCAAAACGGTAAAGGAAATCCTCGGCGAGTTGACCGAGGTTGAACCGAATTAGCAAAACCCTGTTTTTATACCTCCCATTTCCAATGTGGCCGCTCTTCCCCTGGGGCGGCCTTTGTTTTGGTTGCAGAATGTGCCGTCTGGTATCGGCCGACGATCAATACTGTTTTGAAAACGTCGACTTAGTCTGTATATTATTGTCAATAGCATGTTAGGACGCTATTAGCAAGTACCCACAGTCGGAGGACACAAAAATGAACTTAGCGCGCATCGTTCTTATCCTGGGAATTGCATTGCTTGCTGCATCGGTAGCAGCCCAACCTCCCATCCCGCAGAATTACGCCATTGGTACACCCTACCCTGAACTCCAGAATGAAGAACAGATTTGGACCTGCCCGACCGATTCAACAGTCGTCATTGCCGTCTGGCGCGATTTCAGACTCGGCTATCGTCAGATCGGGATCGGCCGTTCATGGATTGTGAACGATTTCTGGGTCGACTCGTTGATCCATCCAGACATGCAGATGTTCATGCAGCAGTCCGACCCCTGTCTCACCGTGGACAACGACGGTAACTTCTATATTTGCGTGCTGGATTACCAACCAAGCGCGACGACTATCTGGGATTCATCATATATCTCCGTGTTGAAATCAACCGACAAAGGCGTGAGCTGGACTGGACCGGTAACATTGGTCGATACGCTGGGACCGTACTTTGAAGACAAGCAGTTCACGGTTGTTGACCGCACCGATGGGCCTCACTCCGGCAACTACTATGTGGCGTGGGCGCGCTTCCCCAATCCAAACCGGATCATGTTTGTTCGCTCCATCGATGGCGCCCAGACTTTCGATGATACCCTGATAGTGGGACCGAATATCGATGGCACGCCGTGTGGCTGGGGTATTCTCGATGCTGGCCAGTTCGCCTGTCCTGCTGTCGGCAGCGATGGCGCAGCCTACGTAATGTGGATCGGCGGTGATCTCGACACGGTTGCCTGCGACTATTACACATCTATGAAGATGGTCAAGTCCGTCGATGGCGGCCAGAGCTTCACTGAACCGGTGGTAATCCGTCATACAGCCGGTAACTGGGGGGAAGTGGATGGCGGGGTTGATGTTTACAACCAGCCGGTCGTTGCCACTGATATTTGGGGTGGGACGCACGACGGCAATATCTATGTCGC
The DNA here is from genome assembly GCA_030605565.1 of bacterium. Lineage (GTDB taxonomy): Bacteria > Zixibacteria > MSB-5A5 > GN15 > FEB-12 > JAJRTA01. The sequence goes on along the minus strand of JAUWIB010000103.1, from coordinate 1,614 downwards.
ATACGCCAACATGGACATTGATAACCCGGAATACTACGACTACAACATTGAGTTTGTCCGGTCGACTAACGGCGGCGCTGCCTGGTCCGACGTGGTCTATATAAACGATGATTACGTTGGTGTCGGAGCTATGTACGATCAGTTCCACCCCTGGTTGATCTGCAATGAAGAAGGCATCCTGGTCTGCCTGTGGTACGATCAGCGCACCGACGTTGTCAACCATTACTTGTTCGACGCCTTCGCTGCCTACTCGTTTGACGGCGGAGCGACTTTTACGACCAATCATCGCATATCCGAGATCTCCATTGACCCGAGTAGTTTGAAACTCTCCGGGCGCACGACGCCGGCTCCGGACGATCCGCGGATGGAAATCACCAGCGGACGTTCTCCTCGAGCCGGGCTGATCGCCGAGTATATCGGAGTTACTGCTTTCAACGATCACATCAACGCGACCTGGACAGACACTCGAAACGGCAACCAGGATGTCTACGGCGCCAACTGGACGATTCCATTCATGAAACCGAGACTTGTATCCCCGGCGGACGGTGCTGAGACGGCCGACCTGACGCCGACTTTCCGCTGGGCCACAGCCTGGTATGAGGATGATGATCGATATCGGTTGCAGGTTGCTTATGATTCAGATTTCACTGCCACTTTCTTCGAGTGTGAGAGCTTCGATAATCAGTGCACCTACTCAGGGTTCCCGCTGGAATACGACAGCACTTACCACTGGTGTGTGAAGGCGTTCAAACTGTCTACGGGTGACTCCTCGGAGCACTCCGAAACGTACTCATTCAGCATTAGTTCCTCGAGTTGTTTTGCGACGGGTGATGTTGATAATAACGGTATTCCCCTGGGTGTTGCCGATATGGTCTACCTATCCCGTTTCGTCGAGGGAACGGGTCCCGCCCCGCCGGTGCTCTACTCCGGTGACATGAATGGTGACTGCGATATCGATCACCTGGACGTAGCCCTCTATCAGGACTATATCACTTACGGCATGAGCGTTTTCACCAACGGATACCCCGTGCCTACCTGCTGCGAGGTAGACACGATCCGTGGCGCCTGTTGTATGCCAGACACCTGTTACACGCTGTCGCCCGGCAATTGTGTCGCCACAGTGAGTGGTGTCTATCAAGGTGACGGCATCTATTGTATTGATGATCCCTGTTCATGTTGTATAGGTATCCGCGGCAATGTCGACAACGATTCGCTGGACGTTATCGACATTTCCGATTTGGTCCACCTGGTCGACTTCATGTTCAATGGCGGTCCGGAGCCGGAGTGCATGGAGGAGGCTGACATCAATGGTAGCGCCGGCTCCACGCCGATCGATATCGCCGACCTGGTACACCTAGTTGACTATATGTTCAATGAGGGTCCACCGCCGGCTGACTGTCCGTGATTCATCGTAGGGCATGGATCCCTGCGCTCCTGCCTGTTTTCCCTACGTTACCCTTCGACTCCCAGGCTGTGTCATAATCGTTGTCACGTTTGATCCAGGTGGTGTTTTCGGACGTTGCTTTCGTTGTAGTCTGCTAGAATCGTCGTCTGATCGGTCAATATGTCCATGATCTTACAAATATCGGTGTTATTTCGCAAGAAAAGACACCA
>JAUWIB010000084.1 GCA_030605565.1 bacterium | reverse complement strand
ATGAGCTACATTGACCAACACAACAGCGATCCGAAACCGTTCATCTGGAGAAAAACCGCGGAAGAGATCATCGACAAGGTCGGCCGGGCGAGGCTCGCCCTGGATAATGCCCCAACAGGATGAATCACACCACTAGATACTGCATTACGGAAATCGTGTAGTCTTCTGTCAATCAATTGGATTTTCTGCTCGACGCCCCTTGTGCTTCGAACTCGTTTGTCAGCATCAGACTGGTCAGCAGAAACGCCAGCGCTGAGGTTCCTGTATGACGCTTCCAGTTTAGCACCTTCTGTGGTCTTCTGTTCCGTTTCCCTGGAATACGTTACTTCAGAACGGTCGAATTCACCCAACAGCTCCGTGAAGCCCGCGTGGTATGATTTCAGTTCCTTGACCAACTTCCGCTCTGTCCGCCGCCAGAATTCGTACCACTTCGGGCGAAGGTTGCTGAGCAATTCGCTGCTGATAGCTCTAAATAACTGTATCAAGGTATCCGGGAACGCAAGGGTCTTGTACTCGTCTGCATCAAGCCAAATGACGCAGTTGCGGCCCGCTGTCACCCTGCGGAGTTCTTTAAGTAAGGCCGTTTTCCCTGACCCACGTCTGCCGAAAACCACTGTATGCGTTCGTAGTAATACACTGTCCCGGTTGTGCTCGGAGTCTATATACTCGGTATCAAACGAGAGGTCGGCGCGAGCAAGTTCTCTAGCTGTTAGAATCAGTCGACCAATGCTGTCGCTTTGTAGAGTAATCACAGACAATTATAGCTCCTTATTGCTGGAATTGTCAAGACAAGAAAGCGCCCACCGGGGTCTCACTTCATGGTCATTTGCAACAACCGTAGGTCGAAGCCGCTTCCTCCTCCCCCCTCACAAAAACGCCACCGATCCCCTCCAAAATGCGGCTGCATGTCCTTTTGGTAAAGGACGCCCCCATGGCCACCAGCGCCAAACAGATCGCCGCCAATCGGCGTAACACCAGGAAATCCACCGGACCCCGCACGTCCGAAGGCAAAGCTGTCGCCAGCCGCAACGATCCCGACGATCACGACCCGGATAGCGAGACCACAGCCCGCCACAACGCCAATCTTGTCGGCTCCCAAATCGGTTCCACGCAAGTCGTTTCGCACCAGCCTCCAATACTACGAGATGCGCCTCGACCGCCAACTCACCCGCGCCTACCGATTTTTGTGTCACCTCCAACCTATGCCGGCCTCGGAATCACCACCGAACCTATTATCCGAACTTAAAAATACACAAAACGAACCCATTTCAGATGACCACACCCCCACATAGAACCGTAGGGCGGCATCCCTGCGATGCCGCCGAAATCGGCAGGATCACAGGGATCCTGCCCTACAAGACTGCCTGTCATGCCGAGCGCCTCCCCCAACCTCATGCCGAGCGTAGTCGAGGTATGAGCGGAGTCGAAGCATGAGACGACGGCAGATGTGGACATCTGCCACCCACGATGACGAAGATAGATGTTTTCTCAAAAGCCCGCTTAGAAGTAGGTCATGACTTCGTCGGCGACACTGTCGATGGAGACGATGTGATCGGTGATGCCGGCTTCGATTGCGGCCCGGGGCATACCGTAGACGACGCAGGTCTCTTCGTTTTGGGCAATGATCACGCCACCTTTGGTTTTTACGGCCTGCAAACCAATGACGCCGTTGTTACCCATCCCGGTCAGAATGACACCCATAGTCGCCGCGCCATGGGAGTCGGCTACCGAATTCATCAACACATCGACACAGGGACGATACAGAGCGTCGGCAGGCTTATCGGAGATCACTGCGTGGGCTCCCCGAGACGAACGCTTAACTGTCATTTGGCGACCGCCCGGCGCTACCAGCACCGTACCGGGTTCGATCCGGTCACCATCGACGGCTTCCTTGACGGAAACCTCGGAAAGAGTATTAAGACGCTCAGCCATTGACTGGGTAAAGGTGGCCGGCATATGCTGTGCGATAACGACTCCGACCGGAAGGTTGCGCGGCAGTCGCGGAATTACCGCCTGTAGAGCGGGCGGACCGCCGGTAGAGGATCCGATGGCGATTATGCCGACCAAATGACGGCGTTTTCTCAAAGGTCTTAACGGAGCCGCCGGGCCGGCTGTACGGCGTGAAGGTCGGGAGACGTCTGCTGGTTTCCGGGTGTCACTGAGTCGGGCGAAATTGGCCCGACGCGCTTGAGCCATCAGGACGCCTTTTCGACGAGCAATGTCCTTGATCTTGGCCAGCAGGTCCTCTTTGATCTTGACGATATCAAGGCTGACATAGGACAGTTGCTTGGGTATAAAATCGACCGCACCCATTTCCAGAGCATCGAGGGTAGCGCTGGCTCCGTCGGTCGTAAGCGAGGATACCATCATCACCGGTATCGGATCAGTCTTCATAATCTCGCGAAGGGCCGCCAGACCGTCCATGCGCGGCATTTCGATGTCCATCGTCACCAAGTCCGGCTTCAGACGGCGCGCCATTTCGACTCCTTCTTCCCCATCACGTGCTGTCCCGATGACTTTGATGGCGGGATCGGACTCGAGCATCATCGACAATGCCTTACGCATAAAGGCGGAGTCGTCGACCACGAGAACTTTGATTTCCTTTTGGATTAGAGTCACTGTTTAGTTTCCCTCAGCCACCCAGTTTCCGAGCCAGCCGGAACAATCCGACCAGGTCGACGATCAGACGGATGCGTCCGTCGCCAAGAATGGTTGCGCCAGCCACGCCTTCGGTCGCGCCAAGATATTCACCCAACGATTTGATTACCACTTCCTCCTGTCCTAAGAAGCGGTCTATCATCAGTCCAAGCTTGCGTTCGGCCAGCCCGACCACCACGATATAGGGTCGTTCGCTCATCACGAATGCATCGGTGTCAGCGTTGATCATGGCGGTCAGGTTTATGAGGGGAATGATTTCATCGCGCAGTCGGAACACCGGTCGCTGATTTACATAGTAGACATCTGTTCCATCGGCCTTAACCGTTTCATGCACCGAGGACAAGGGCAGTACGAAAACATCTTCGTCGCATTGAACCAGGAGCCCCTGTACGATGGCCAAAGTCAGCGGCAGCTTGATGGTGATGGTGCTGCCAATGTCCTTCTTAGAGTCGAGTTCGACGATCCCATTGAGTTTCTGAATGTTGGTGCGGACAACGTCCATGCCAACACCGCGACCGGATACGTCTGTTATCTTCTTGGCGGTTGAAAAGCCGGCCTCAAAGATGAAATTAAAGATTTCACGGTCGGGCATTCGGTCTACATCATCGCGCGCGATCAGGCCGCGTTCGACAGCTTTGTCCCTGATAGCGTCGATGTCAAATCCGCGTCCGTTATCTTCAACCTTGACTATGATGTGGGAGCCTTCCTGATCGGCCAAAAGACGGACTGTCCCCTGTTCCGGTTTACCCTTTTCCCGACGCTCTTCAGAAGACTCAAGACCATGATCGCAGGAGTTGCGAATTATGTGCATGAGAGGATCACCGATTTCTTCGATGACTGACTTGTCCAACTCGGTGCTTTCACCCGAGATGACAAGATTGATTTTCTTGCCACTCTCACGAGCCAGATCGCGCACTTGTCGGGGAAAGCGGCTGAACACTTTGCCGACCGGCTGCATCCGCATCTTCATCACCGCCATCTGTAGCTCCGTAGTGATGAAGTTGACCGCCTTGGCGGCCCGGTTGATACCCTCCGACTCGAGATCCGTCTCACCTTCGGCGCCGAGTTTACCGACGCTTTGCATGAGGCTGTTGCGACTTAGCACCAGTTCACCAGTCATGTTCAGCAAGGCGTCGAGACGGTCGACATCGACTCGAATAGTCTGATCAGCGGCGTTGCGTGGGGGCGCAGCAGCAGCTTTGGTTTTTCCCGGTTTATCGGTCGAGGGCGTTTTGGCGATGACCGGATCGCTTGTAGCCTCGACCATGATGGCCTCGACTTCAGCCGCGCTCATTTCTGAGGCTGGCTCACTGCCGAAGGCGGTAGCATCGGGAGCATCATCAAGCTTGGCCTGTAGGCGTGCCAGTATGCCATCAAGGTTGATCTGCTCATCGATGCCGTTGCGCACATTGTCGAGGAGTAGTTTAAGCAGGTCCAGAGCCTCCAATGAGACGTCCATGATTTCGGGACATACTTTTATCTCTGCCTTGCGCAACTTATTGAGAATGTCCTCCATCTTATGCGACAGAGTCGTGACCTGCTCAAAGCCGAGAAAGCTGGATGTTCCTTTTATGGTGTGGACGGCCCGGAAGATTTCATTAAGAAGGTCCAGGTCTTCCGGAGAAGACTCGAGAGTCACCAGGTTGTTGTCAAGCGAGGCGATCAGTTCATCGGCTTCGATAAGGAAATCACCAATGATTTCCTTCATTTCGTCCAATTCAAAATCGGTTTCGGTAATCATATCTGTAGTCACGACAACGTTCAACCTTTGCGTGCAAATATGTCGTCGATTGCCGACTGGTCCGTCCTCTTGTCGAATAGATCGGCGTGCGGATCGTAGACACGGTCCCTTTTGTTTTGCTGGTTGTCACCGTCGGCCTCGTCGTCCGGCTGACCTTTCAGCGCCCCCATAATGCTCTGGAGCCGGAATTCAATGTCCTCCAGCAGTGAGGCGGCGTGGTTCATTTGCTGTGAAGTGATATCCTGAAACTGTAGCGCATCCATGATAATGTAGGCATCGTTGCAGGTAACACTGGCCTTCTCGATCAGGACATCAGCCAGGGCGCTGATGTCACCGGTACGACCGTCCTTGGTATAGACCTTGATCTCATCCAGACCTTTCTTGGAATCCTCGACCTGTTGAACTATTTTTTCAACACGATCAAGCATTTGATGGGTCGCAGCTTCCGTCTGCTCGCTGATCTTGTCGAGTTGCTCAGTGGCTATCGGAACTTTCTCGCTGGATTCCCTCAGGGGATTTTGCAACTCCCTGAATCTCGAGACGATCTCGTTGACAGAGGCCGCCAGTTCGGTGATTTCTTCCTGAATCTTAAACTGTAGTGGTTGGTTCTCAGACATCGTATCCTCCTTGTGCAACAGATCCCTCAACCCGCCAGAACCTGCTTGATCTTCTCCTTGAGGGTGTCAGGGGTAAACGGCTTGACAATATAATTGTTCACGCCGGCCTTCAAGGCCTCCACGATATCGTCCTTCACTGATCGCGTGGTCACCATCAGAATCGGAAGGCTCTTGTACTCACCCATTGACCGCAAGGCCGTGACAAAGGCGAGTCCGTCCATTTCAGGCATATTCCAGTCGGTGATAACGAAGTTGACTTTTTCGACTTTCATCTTGGCCAGGGCATCTCGTCCGTCGCTGGCCTCGATAACATCGTTGTAACCCGCCCTTTTGAGGGTATTCATGATGATTCGCCGCATAGTTGGGCTGTCATCGACCGCAAGTATTTTCAGATCCGCCACGCAACCTCCTTTTTGGCTTGGCGCCGAATTCGTTTAGTTCAGGTATTTCGAGACTTCGGTTATCAGAACGGACGCTTTGAACGGCTTCACCAAGTACGAACTGGCGCCCACTTCCATACCCCGCTCGCGATCATCGTCACCGTCCTCGGATGACAGGATGATAATCGGCGTATCGGCGTGCTCCTGGTTTTGCCGGAGAACTTCTATCAGGCCGTATCCATCCAGGTTCGGCATGTTCAGGTCGGTGATAATCAGGCTGACCTCATCCGACAGGTTGGATATCTTTTCGATGGCATCCATTCCGTCACAGGCGGTGATGACATCGTATCCGTTTTTCTTGAGCGAAAACGATACGAACTTCACCACCGTCGGAGAGTCATCTATAACCATTATTTTCAGTGCCATAGTTTCTTATTCCGTATATGTTCAGTTGCCGCTATTTTTTCACCGTCATAGGCTTTATCTTGCTCAGTAAGTCCATTGCGCGGCGGGCGCCACCCGCAGTATCAGTACCTGAAGGTCCCCTTTTGGCAGTAGCGGACTTCAGCGGAACGCCTGGCTTTGTCTGGGTCGTGGTCCCGACGGATTCCTTTTGGTAGACCAGTGCATTCTTGAGATACACCAGCTTGAACGCTTTGGAGATGCTGTGTAGCGTCTCCGCGTGGCCGATGTAAAAGTACCCGTTGGGTCGCAAACTATTGTAGAAACCGCGGACTATCTGACGTTTGACTTCGTCGGAGAAGTAAATCATCACATTGCGGCAGAAGATAGTGTCAAACCCGGAGTGCATCGACATCTGGCGAGGTTCGTTGAGATTGATGTGCGAAAACCTGACCGACGCTTTGACCTCCTGTTTTACTCGATAGAGATCGCCGACTTTATCGAAGAAGCGATCGAGTATGGTCGGCTTGACGTTGCGCAAAGTAAGCCCGCTGTACTCACCCTTGCGGGCTTTCGACAAGACCTCTTCGGAGATATCGTTAGCAATGATCTCGACTTTCCATCCCGCTATACTGCCGAGTTTCTCGAGAATCATCATGGCCAAAGTGTACGGTTCCTCGCCGGTTGAACATCCGGCCGACCAGACCTTAATGGTCTTTATCCCACCGCCCTGAGATTTCGCCTTGATCATTTCCGGCAGAACCTCTTCAGAGAACGACAGCAACTGAGGTTCATTGCGAAAGAAACTGGTCTCGTTGGTGGTAACCAGATCCATCAACGCCTTGAACTCTCTCAGCGATGTGTCGTACTTGACATGGTAGAAGTAGTCGCGATAGCTCTTGATTCCCAGATCGGTCATACGTCTGACCAACCGGTTTTTCAATAGATACATTTTGTTTTCAGCAAAGAAAATGCCGCTTTTCTCGTGAATGAAATCTCGCATCGTCGCGAATTCTTCACGCGTCATTTCCGGTTCATCTGAGGACGATGTCAGCATTTTCCACCCTTTTATAATCTACAACGCCGTTACAGGATTCGGTCGAAGGAGCCGTTCCACTTCAGTCATAAGAGACCGAGTTCATCACGGGCTTGGAATCCCCTGTTGTGTCTATACGGTTTCTGAAAGCTTCATCCACCAGCCGTTGATTGCGCTGTGCAGCCCGATGGACAGCCGTCTTCAGTTCATCCAATTCAAACGGTTTGACTACGAAATCACAGGCTCCCCGCCGCATTGCTTTAATAACCGATTTCACCGTGGGGCAACCGGTCATGACTATCACACTCATAGATGGACGGACATCAAGTAAACCGGGAAGAATCTCCAGACCGTTCTCGTCGGGCAACATGTCATCAAGCAACAGAACCCCATAAGCGGTCTCGGTCACCTGCGACAGCGTACTGCCGGCGTCGTCGGCAACGGAGACATCATACCCGAGATGCGAAAGGTAGTCACTCAGATCATTCCTGATGTCCGGTTCATCATCAGTAACCAGCACCCGCGGGCGCCTTGCGTCGGCTGTGCTCATGCCGTTTCCTCATCCTCCCTGGGCAGGTGTGATTCCACCCGCTTGTACAGTTCGTTAACATTGAACGGCTTGGTGATATAGTCGGCGACTTTGTTGCGCAAGGCCGAGACTGCTGATTCAACCGAAGGATAGCCTGTCATTATTACCACCGGTAAACAGGGAAAGTTCTTTCGCACCTGACCGGTAAGCGCCATCCCATCCATCGCCGGCATTCGCAGATCGGTCAGAAGAACATCGATTTTCTTCTCTTGCAGGATTTCCAAAGCTTGCTCACCGCTTTCCGCTACCGCGATATCCCACCCCTGGTCCTGGAAAAAATCGTAGAGCAGATCTCTGATCAGCAGTTCGTCATCGACCACTAGTATTGACGGATGTTCCATCAGACAGTTCCTTCCAGTTCGGACATAGCAGCCTGAGCGGCCTGCACCACATCATCGTTCTTATCGCCACCGAGTTGCCGCAGGCGCGGAATCGCCTCTCGGCAGTCCATCTTCGCCAGCGCCTTGGCAGCCGCAATGCGGATGATATCCTGATCATCGTCCAGGTGTGGCAGTATATACTGAGCATGGTTCTCGATGCCCAATTCGCCGATGGCGTTGATAGTGTGGAAACGTACCCAGACATCCACGTCATCAAGCAAGGCCCGAATGTCATTGACCGCCATCGGTCCCCTGACCTCGATCAGGGCGGTGACGGCGGCTTTGCGCACGGCCGGACTCTCGTCGGAAAGAGCCAATACCAGCGGCTGCATATCGGTCACGGATTTGATGCGCCCCAGAGACACGACGGCCAGCTTTCTGACTGATGCATCGGGATGGTTGACAGCTCCCAATAGCGGTCCCACCACATCGGCATCGCCGATCATACCTAACGCCGATACGGCCAGTCGTTGACGCTCCAACTCCTCGTGGTGCAGGTCCTTGGTAAAGCGCGAGACTACGCGCGGGGTGCCAACCACAATCAGCGCCCCCATGGCGGCTTGACGCACGTCTGAATACCGGTCTTCCAGCCCGTTAAAAAGGAAGTTTATCTCGTTTTCATCAGCCAGCCAGCCGAGGGCGGCGTAGGCAGTCGACCGAACATGGCCGACGGCGTCACCAGCCAGTTTCTTCAGGATCGGGATGGCGCCGGTGTATCCTGAGATGCCAAGCAGGTGCGCTATCTTCTGCCTGACATCAGGTTCGGAGTCATCGGCAAAGCTCAACAGACGCTCGGCGATTTCATCATCGATGAACTGTCGAATAGCCTCCAGCACCGTCAGCTTACCGACTACCGAGATGGTGGCAAACTTGTCCAGCATAGTAGTTGCTGCGGTCGGACCAGCATCGACCAGGATATCCGAGATACGCTGTCGATCGTCCTCGTCGACAGATTCGAGAACATCCAGGAGCGACGACAAAACATCGGCGCCATACCAATGGGTTGACCGACTGAGCGTGAATTCGGTGATTTTGCGATTGCGGTTTCTTATGCCGTCGAAGAGAAATCCGCTGAACTGATCAAGGGGCAGATCGCAATCGATCCTGTCGTTGTTTTGCAGACTCACGTTTATGACAGCCATCAGAGCTGTTTCGGCAATAGTGCGGTCGTCGGACTGGACAATCGACATCAGGCGCGGCACCGAGTCTTTCTGTCCGATGTTTCCTATTGCCTCCAACACGGCAAACTTAACCATGGGATCATCGGTTTCCATAAACTCGTACAGCTTCTCCAGAGTTGACGGATCGCCGATCTTACCCAGCGCCTCGGCTGCCTGCAGTTGGGCATCCTCCACGTTTTCAAAGGCTCCGATAAGAGCCGGCACAGCTTCTCTTGAGCCGATCTCACCGAGCGCTTCTGCGGCTGAACCGGCCACGTTGGCGTTTTCGTCCCACAGTTTGCGACACAGTTGATCCACCGCCGCCGGGTCTTTGATCATACCGAGCACGTCGACGATGAACTTTCGGATGTCGTAATCCTCGTTGTCTACTTCAGACAGCAGGGCCGGCACGGCCTCACCACCAATCTTGACGAGTATTTCGGCGGCCAGATTGCGCGTGCCGATGTCGGCATGACCGAGAAAACTCACCAGCAATTGGGCAGTCGTGTCCCCTTTCATCTGGGCCAGGAGGTCGGCGGCCAGTTCCCTGATCCCCATATCCGGATCTTCCAAAGCCATCACCAGCCCGGCCACCGCTTCGTCCGCGTCGTATGAGCCCAGACTACGAACCGCCTCTTCGCGCTCGTAGAAATCAGACGACTGCAACCGTGTCAGCAACTCGGCTATCTGATCAATAGCAGTACTCATTGAGTTCCCCTATTCGTGAATTCGAATTCTCAGCCGGCATTAACCGTCTGGTACGAATTCAATGCTTCCTCCTGGCTGACGAATATCTCAAAAATGTGCGACAACTGGGTGATGTCGAATATTTCCTGGACGTAACTGGCCAGGTTGGACAACGTCAACCGCCCTTTGCGAAGTCGTGTCTCCTTCATAAGGGACACCAACCCTCCTAATCCCGAACTGTTGATGAACTCGACCTCGGCCAGATCGAGATGGATGTTGGTTTTCTCATCCTCAAAGAGTTTCTTGACCTGGTCCTTCAGCAACGATCCGCTGGAGAGGTCCAGCCTGCCCTTAAGGCTCAGTATTGCCACGCCGTTGGCTTCCGTCAGGTTGATTTCCATGATATCCTCCGTTAGGCTCCTTAATATCCACTCACGTTATTTTCGCTATCGATTTTCGTACCAGTTGCACGGTGACTTTCAAGCCACCATTCTCAATCTGTTCAAACTTTACATCATCAGCACTGTATATCATCAACCTCACGCCGCGGCCTCCCTCCGAAAGGAGATCTGTCTCGCGCGGCGACTGAATCTTCTTAAGCCCCTCTTGGCCTTGGTCAATTATATCGGCAGAGAGATCGTCTTCATTAATGCAAAGCTGCACCCTGATCGTCTTTTTCGGGTTGAGTTCGTTGCCGTGAATCAGGGCATTGTTGAATGCTTCAGAGACAGCCAGCATGAATTTGCGCCGGTCACCCGGCAAAACCAGGTTGTCTTCGAGGATAGCCTGTAACCGCTCCAACATAGCCTCCCCAGAGGCGGTGACCGAAGAAAACTCCCATTGGTAACAAGACATGCTCAATCCACCTTGACCTGAAGAATGGTGAAGTCATCGTGGGTATCTTCACCGGCGCCTTCACTGAAGCGGTCGACCCAATCTTTGACTTTGGCGCAGAACTCTTTTGGGGAAAGCCCGATTTCCGCTGAGAAGACCTGCTCGGCCCGCTCACGCCCGAAGAGATTGTTCTCGGCATCGGTTGCCTCAGTCAGGCCGTCGGTAAAGAGGAACAGCCTGTCACCCGGGTGGAGTTGTTGCTCCCCCTGCTTGAAGGCAACACCTGGAAACTGTCCCACTATTGGTCCACCCTCGGTCAATTCACATATCTTTTTCTCCTGGCCGTCCCAGAACAGCCCCGGCATGTGACCGGCGTTGCAAAAAGAGAGGCGATGCTCATCCATGTCGAAACAACAGAAGAAGAGGGTGACAAACATCTCCCGCTCCTTAATGATCTCTTGAGCCAGGATGTCGTTGAGCATGGAGGCCAGTGACGACATGGAAATATCCGGTTGGGATCGGATGATTGATTTGATCAGCGCAACCGCAGCCGACATGACCAGCGCCGCCGGGACACCTTTGTTGGAAACGTCGCCGATCACAACTACGAAGTGCGAATCATCGATTCGGATAACGTCGTAGAAATCACCGCCCACTTCGCGCGCCGGATAGTACATCGCTCCGATATCGACGCCGTCGATACTGTCGATATCCTGCGGCAGGATAGTCTCCTGAATCTGCTTAGCAATCGCCATTTCCTGGTCAATCTTCTGCCTGGTCAGTTTGTCCTTGATCAGAATGGAATTGTCGATGGCGACCGCAACGAAACTCAGAAGCATCTCCAGAATTTCTTTGTCCTCATTGGAATAGAGGCTGCCATCCGATTTGTTGACGATTGCCATCACACCGTGGCACTGTTTGGCTGTCTGGATTGGTACGCTGATGATCGATTGGACCATGAGACCGTCCTCGGCTTTCAGATCGAGTTCGTTGAGGACAACCGTTTCGCGTTTCTTGAAGCAGTAGGTGGACAGGTCCATGTCGTCGAGATACATCAGGGACTTGGCGAACTCTTCATTGACCCCCCACGATATCTCGACCTTGAGTTCGCCATCAGTTTGAAGCATTATCAGGCCAACTTCACCATCGACTATTTGCAGGGCCATGTCCATGACAACCGACAGCACCGCCTTGATCTCCTGGATCGACGTGATCACCGCCCCCATCGTAGCCATATCACGCAACTGCGCGCGGGTTCTTTCGAGTCGGGTTTGCGACTCAAGGAGTGTGTCCGGCTGTTCGGTCAAAGACGCCATACAGTTGATGTATCGGCGAATACGACTGAGCGTTTACCCTTGCACCCTCGGATGCGGTCGTATAAGAAGAAAAGCACGCGGCAGCGGAAAAGACGCCGTGACCTTATTTGCGGCGGAACTTCAGCCGGATAGGTACACCTTCGAAGCCGTACTCCCGGCGAATCTGGTTACTCAGATAACCAATGTAGGACTTGTCAATCAGCTTAGGGTGGTTGACAAAGAAGAGGAACGTCGGCGGCGCTACTTCGCTTTGGGTAACGTAATTGAACTTGATGTACTTCCCTTGCCTGGCCGGTGGGTGCTGGCGCCCAACAGTGCGTTGGAGAAACTCGTTTAGGGGCGAGGTTGCAATACGTTTGTTGGTCTCGGCATATACCTCACTCACCATCGACATAGTCTTGGCCACTCGCTGTCCGGTGAGGGCCGATATGTAAATCACCGGCACATAGGCAAAACGGGCCAACAGGTCCTTGATCTCACGAGTGAATTTATCGGCGGTCCGGCTGTCCTTTTCAATCAAGTCCCACTTGTTGACAGCCAATATCGCCGCCCGCCGGTTGGTAATGACCTGCTCAAGTATTCGTTTGTCCTGGGCTGTGACCGAAGCCGTTGCCTCCACCAGAACAATCGCCACGTCGCACTCGGCAATCGCCCGCTTGGTTCTGAGGTTGGTGTAGAATTCGATGTTCTCGTGAACTTTGTAGGTTTTCCTGAGGCCGGCGGTGTCGATCAGCTCGAACTGTTGTCCGTTCAACTCAAACGGCGTATCTACAGCGTCACGCGTCGTCCCGGCTATCGGTGTGACAATAAGGCGGTCCTGTCCGATAAGCTTATTGATGAACGAAGATTTCCCGACGTTGGGGCGTCCCACCAGAGCTACTCGGATAGCCTCGGACCGGCTCGATGTTTCATCCGGTGGCGGCAAATGCGCGACGAGTTTGTCCAGCAAGTCACCGACACCTCGACCGCCGGTAGCCGAGACCGGGATCGGTTCACCCAAACCCAGCTTATAGAATTCATGCGTTTCAAGTTCCCACTGGTCGGAGTCGGCCTTGTTGGCAACCAGCAGCGAGTTCTTCTCGCTGCGACTCAGTCGGCGAGCAATCCTTTTCTCAGCCGGATCAGGACCGACCTGCGTGTCGACCAGAAACAACACCAGATCCGCTTCGTTCACCGCGAACTCCGTCTGGTCGTAGATAAGTTTCTCCATTAGGTTGTCGGAGTTGGCCACTATGCCACCGGTATCGATTAGATAAAAGCTCCGCCCGTTCCAGTCGCAGACGGCGTAATTGCGATCGCGGGTCACCCCCGGCTGTTCGTCTACCACGGCTATTTTGCGGCGCAAGAACCGATTGAACAGAGATGACTTGCCGACGTTTGGACGACCGATTATGGCGACAGTTGGAATCTTCACGAGTAAACCTCTTTGATCGTTTCGGCAATGTTGTAGCTGCCGACCACCACCGGTCGCGCGATCGCGTCCTCGAACTCGCCCAGGGTTACATCATCAAGAAACAGGTCATCGGCATTAAGACAATTGGGCGGCAGGACAACGGTGTCGAAGTTCCGCACGAACGGTTTTACAGCGGCAATGATATCGCGCCCCACCAACAGGCCGGAGACTGTTACGTTCTTGCCCCAGTAACGATTGGCCACCGGCTGTAGCGCTACTCGCAGATTGAACTCCCACAATAAGTAGGGCATTACCTGCTGGTTCAAAAAGAGCCAGGCAGAATATCCAGTTACCAACAAAGCTCGCTTCTTGCTATGGATATTCCGAAGGGAACGGCGGCGGCGGTTGAAACCGGTAATGATCTCCCGCGCCATACCGACACCGTTCTCGAACTGAGCCATCTCTTCATACGTGGTGAGGCTGGGAAATTCGCGATTTGCATTGACGTAGAACTCATCAGCCGCCCAGACAAAGCGAGTGCCGAGCGTTTTCAGAAACTGAGCTTGCAGCGTTTCGATATGGCTCACAATCTGACCGGATTGTCGACGGGTATACGTTCGCAGGCGCGGCAATCGTTGACGGTAGCGCGTCAGTCCAACCGGTACGACCGCCAACGTGGCTACCTGAGGATAAAGGGCTGCCAAGTCCAGCACTGTCTTTGCAAGGTGTAGGCCGTCGTTGATCCCGCGACATAACACTACCTGAGTGTGAAGCTGAATACCTGCGGCGGCCAGTTGCTTCAACTGCGGCAGGATTGGTCTCAGCTTGCGATTGCCGAGCATCTCGCCGCGCAACTGATCGTCGGTGGTATGTACTGAAACATAGAGCGGCGACAGACGCTGCTCGTTGATGCGAGCGATATCATCATCGGAAACATTGGAAAGCGTTACGAAGTTACCGTGCGTGAACGAGAGCCGGTAGTCCTCATCCTTGATATACAGCGCCCGGCGCATCCCTTTCGGTTGCTGGTGAACAAAGCAGAAAATGCACTTGCATTTGCATCGCCTGATCTTGCCCTCTTCCCACCTAAGGCCCAGGTCGCCGTGAAGGCCGTTCACCTCGAGCTCAAACTCGCGGCCGCGAGTATCGGCAAACTTCAGCCGCACCTG
Source organism: bacterium (assembly GCA_030605565.1). Lineage (GTDB taxonomy): Bacteria > Zixibacteria > MSB-5A5 > GN15 > FEB-12 > JAJRTA01. Next base: position 2,013 of record JAUWIB010000084.1, on the reverse strand, counting down.
CTCATCAGCGGAGCGGAACTGAAAATCTATCGAATCAATCACCTCACGTCCGTTCAGCAGCCGCAACGTATAACCGGCCCGGACTCGTCCAAACAGCGGTGACTGGGGGTCGACCTCACGAACCTTCATACCGTATTCCAACCATCAAAAAAAGCGGGCGATGGGGTTCGAACCCACGACGTCCAGCTTGGGAAGCTGACATTCTACCACTGAATTACGCCCGCTGATACCAATCAGCTACTGCAATTTACCGGGGAGTCACCGACTTGTCAACCGGCGATATCGTCTTTTCGGGCGGTGTCTTTTTTACCGGTTAGTCTTACGATGATTATGGATATCTCATATAGTACGTAGACCGGGCCAGCCAGAAGAACCTGCGTGAAGATGTCGGGCGGCGTTATGATAGCACCGGCGATCAGGATTACCACGATGGCGTAGCGGCGACCTTTGGCCAGGAGTGGCGCCGTGACGATCCCTAAACGGCCGAGAAAATAGGTTACCACCGGCAATTCGAACCCGGCGCCAAAAGCTACCATCAGCAATCCTGCAAAACTGATATAGCTGCCCACAGTGATGATGGGATTGAGCAGTCCTTCCGAAAAGCCGATCAGGAATTTCAAGGCTAACGGTAGCACCATCCAATAGCAGAACCCGGCGCCGACCAGGAACAGCAGCGTTGAGACTAACACCAGAGGCAGCACCGCCGCTTTTTCCTGCTGGTATAGTCCCGGTGCGACGAACGACCAGAACTGATAGAACACGATCGGCAAAGCGGCCAGGAACCCACTGATCAGGGATACTTTCATGTAGGCGTAGAATGATCCCGTGACCTCGGTGAAGTGCAACTCGGTATCGCCCAGAGGCAGGACAAGAAAGTCAAACAGTTCATTGCGGAAATAGAAAGCCGCACCGGCCAGGAGCACAACGGATACAATCGACTTCAACAGTCGCCAGCGCAGTTCCTCCAGATGATCCAAGAACGGCATACCGGATGATCCGGTATCCTTCTCCTCACGGCTCTGATCTTGATCCGGTCGGTCTGTCATAGCTGATAAGGTTCATCAATGTTCGATGAAAAGTCAAACGGAATGTTGCTTCAACATACCTGCGCAGTACAACCTCACCCTGAATGGTAGAACGTCACCCTGAGCGCAGTCGAAGGGCGACAGGCATCCAGTCTACGTCATACTTCGACTTCGCTCAGCATGACGTTGAAAGCTCAGGCGCCGCTCTCAATTGCGGGGTAATATATGGGATTGGCGCGGTTTGGGAAGGTTTCTGTGGGGGGGGGGTCAGCGCCAGCCACGAGATTTCTTTGCCGCATCCATGTATCGAAAAGGATTAATGAACTTCCGAAACGACTTGCACCAACAGTCTTGTTTGGGACGGAAGTGTGATACTCGATAGCAGAAGAAGAAAACCAAAAGAAGAGAGGCTACCAGTGGTGAAGCAATTAGGGCCAACTGACAGCATACGCTCAGTCCAAGCATTGGACCGATCATAATTCTAAGTGCAACCAATAAGATGATCCAAAACAGCGTAACTGTGCCAAGACGAATACACCAGTAGCTCAGATCATCAGCCGCCAAAGCGGATACGTGCGATTCGCGTCCTTTGTACCGATGTTCGTTGTCAAAAAGATGAGGTTCTTCGTATTCCAGCACCTTTGAATAATTGTGTATCGAATCCGTTAGCAGAAACACACCCATGAGAAAAAGCAATTCGGATACCGTTAGGCCGACCAGCACAAACGACGCGAAAAGCTGCCCATCTGCAACCAAGTTGTCTATGAACCACATTCCGATCTGTTCAGAAGTTGCCAGTAGTGCGCATAACCCAGCTAGGATTCCGGCCAACATGCCAACGAACTGCCTAGTGGTGTGATGCATAAATAGTAGGCAGTATCTTGACTTCGGCGTTCCTCTGCCGTATTATTGCGGTGGAGGTGTTTTAGATGCGAGTAGCACAGGATATCATACTTAGCAAAAAAGAACGGACAACCCTTCACCGATG
>JAUWIB010000093.1 GCA_030605565.1 bacterium | reverse complement strand
AAGATCATCTCTGGGGCATCCTCAACGCCATCGTGCTGAAGGTGAGTAATGCCAAATCAGAAGGTATCAATTTCAAAATACAGAAGTTGAAATCACGGGCATGCGGTTATCGGAATCGGAGTCGTTTCCGCAGGGCGATCTATTTCCATCTGGGCGGACTGGACCTCTATCCAACCAGCGTAAGAGGCTCTTGACGTGAAGTGGAATCGCTGTCACTACCCACACGATTCCCTGAAGGGCCCTTTTTTCTTAATGAAAAAAGCCGCCCGGTCGGACGGCTTGTGACAATCGATCTAAAGCCTATGCCGGCTTTTCGGCCTTCTCGATACAGTCAACCGGACAGACTTCGACACATTGCGGACCGTCATCCTGATCTTCACATTCATTGCAGGTATCCGGATCAATGACGAATATATCATTCTCGGTAATCGATTCGGTGGGACACTCCGGCGTACAAAGACCGCAGGCAGTGCATTCATCGGTTATGAACATGGCCATTTCAGTTTCCTCCAGCACATTGTTAGTCGTTCAATTTCGCGGGGGAATATAGTCGAATCAAAAGGTAATTCAAGAGAATTTTGTGAAAAAAAGGGCGCTACTACTTTCTTTGCTCCTGATATATGCAGCAAAAAAGCCATCCCCGAACGAGTCGGGGATGGCATCTATAATGTAGCCTTGCGAGGCTGTGTGCAGTGCGCCGTCAGCCCTTACGGACAATCGGAGCAGTCACATCGACAAGGCACTGGACCCTGATTGAACATGTAGTCGACCAGGTAGACCAAATCGGCAATATCGATCGGTGTACTGCCACCGCTGCAGTTCATGTCGGCCTCTTCCGTGCAGACCGGCGCCGGGCCACCGGTGAACATGTAGTCGACAAGGTAGACCAAGTCAGATATGTCAATCTGATCCAACGGGTCCATATCGACATTGCCCCTTATCGGCGGCATGCAACAGGACGACGGATCAGGGATTATCTCAGTGACAATATCCACCTGGAAGGCTTCTACGTGACAATTGACCACATTACCAGAGTCTGGACCGTTGATGAATTCAATATCAACCCAGTCACAAAAATCAAGGTAACCGGTACCATTGTCATTCCAACCGACAATCTGTGCTTCCAGACAGAGGGTCGGATAGATTTCATGCCACCAGGTTCCCTCCGGCTCCGAAGTGAAGTTATACAATGGGCTGTACATTATGTAGTCCATGTACAGAGTGTCAGTCCCATCGAACAGCTTCATTGTCCATGTCGCTGCCAGCACATGCTTCCACAACACCGAGTCGGCCATAGTTTCACTGACAAACTTGAGCGTATCACAATAGTCCAGCCAGTCAGTCGCATTCGGGCGGAACTCCTCGCAGATCCAATGGTCGCCATAGTTGGGGTTGAGTTCCAGCCAGTTGGTTCCAACCGGATCGCCACCAGTGTAGTCGGGATCGAGGTTGTGATCATATTCGTCACCAAGAGTCGGAACCGGACGGGTAACAATATCAACATCAACTGCAACGATGGTACAGCTTTTCACAGCTCCACTGGGAAGTTCTTGAATTATCATATTATCTCCAACAGTTATCGTAGGAGACATAAAATAACTAGTCATAACCCAGACATATTTATTGCAATATGTCGGGTAGACTTCATGCCAGAAAGTTCCAATAGGGTTCTGTGTAATGCTGACAGTATCAATACGATCGATATAGATTGTATCGGCAGTGTAATTGTCTATTAGTGTCAGAGTTGTTGTCACCAACTCCACGTGCTCAAGACTTGAAAAACCATGTAAACTATGGACAAAGTAAACCGTGTCACCGTAGCTGAGAGTGCCGTCACCATCATCAGTCCAACTTGCCAAGGTCCACCTTTCACAGTAATCCAGCCACAATTCGTGCCACGCGGTGCCAGTTGGATCACCTATTGTATAACCATCTGTATTGTGACGGACAAGTCCCGGAGTATGATCCGGAGGTGTCGGCAGACAGAGCGGTGGATTTACACACGTACATACAACAGGAGCAGGGCCACTTATATATAAGTACGCTATAAGATATTTAACATCAAGATAGTCGAGACAACAGTCACCATTGACATCAGCATTAGCCATCACTGGTGGTACCGGCCCACCGAGATATAGATAGTTCACCAGATATGTAAGATCAGAGATATTGATAACGCCGTTGTTGTCGACATCACCCGGCGTCTGATAGTCGCAGGAGTCGCACGGGTCGGGTGTACAGGTAGTGCCGTCACCCTTGTAGTCCCACCCGGCACTGTCACAGGAGAACTGGGTCATAATGTGACAGAGACCGTACGGCGGTTCACAGCAAGCGCCGGTCGGCTCGGGCGTGGTGTCGGGACAGATGATCACTGCATACTCAATGATAGTCCGAATCGGACCACCCTGCGGCGGGATTGGATCAATGGATGGGTCCGGGTTATTCTGTCCGTACCAGACCGGCACGTTGCCGGCGTTGACCGGATAGCCGGGCAACTCGCAGGTGAAGAACGGCGGAATGACAGCATTGCAGGTCGTTGGAGCAACCACGTACTTGTCATGGTGAATAGTGCCGTGCGGGCCGGAGATGTTGGCCGCATCGTTGTGTACGCTGGAACCGTGAGCCGAACCGGCCGGGGGTTCGCCCTCGTGCATATCGAAATACGGGTCGGAAATGCAAAGCGCCGAATCCAGCGGATCGGTGCAGGTGCCCGCAACTGTCACAAAGTGACCGCCGATACGTTCGCAGGAACCACTACCGAAGTCTTCCCAGAAACCCAGCAGGAGAATGACATCCTGACTGATCAGGACTTCATCTCGGATTTGATCAAAGCCAAATTCAGGATCGATGGCGAAGGTCCGCACCGTATATTGGCCGCTCAGTCCGACACTATCGATCCAGTCCTGAGCGCCCTGAGCCAAATCGAAGACATTGGTACCGCTACCGGTTGAGTTGGTCTGGCAGTACAGCGCCATCGAGTCGACAAATGGCATGACATTGTTGGTGTCGTGGTCATCCCAAAGGCCACCGGGATCGAATGAGTACACCAGATTGTACCCGTCGTTGGCCGCTGGATTGCCCGGACCGGGATAGAACGGAGTGGGAATCACCGGGCTCGGTTCGAACTTGGAGTCGAACCACCAGAAACAGTTGGCCAGAGCCACCGGACCGCAGTAGCTCCAGGCTCCGCTGGCCGGGTAGATCCACATATCCTGCTTCTGGTCGAAGTCCGGCATACCGTACGGCACATAGTCGTCGTAAGGCGACTTGTAGTAGTCGCAGGTGTCGATAGCAGTATCCGGGCAGATGACATAGGCCTCTTCGATGATCACGTGGACAGGATTGCCACCCCAGAATCCCCAATCCACTGAGGCGTTCATCCCGTTAAACTGGTTGATGATTCCCGCAGTGGTAGGATAATTAACGACCTCCACCGGGCCGGTCCATCCAGGTGGAGTCATCGAAACACAATTATACGGATCGTGCTGTATTTGAGAGTGGGGACCGCTGATGTTGTCGGCATCATTGTGCACCGTCGGTCCATGCGCGCTGCCTGCCGGCGGCTCACCTTCAAGAGCATCAAGATACGGATCGCTGATACATATCTGCCTTTGATAAGTACAAACACCGGCAGTTGTCACCCAGTGCGAGCCGAGATAATTGGTCCAATCGCCGGCGGCATCCTCCTCGTAGAACCCGAACAGCAAAATCACATCCTGGCTCACCAGCACCTCGCCCTGAATGTATTCGAAGGAGGGTACCGGCACGATGGTATCGCTGTAGTCGGGCGCCATACCAAGAGCATTCAGATAAGCCCGGAACCCAGTGATAAGGTCCATATCGCGCGTGCCGCCGATTCCACCTGGATTCGTGTTCAGGTAATTGTTGGCCAAGTCATTGATGAACGGCTGTACGTTGTTGGTGTCATGATCATCCCACTGCAAGGCGGGATCGTAGGTGCTCAACAACGGGTAGTTGTCGTTGAGCGCCGGGTTGCCGGGACCGGGCCAGAACGGCCGCGGGTCTATCGGGTTCGGCTCAAACTTGGAGTCAAACCACCAGATACAGTTGGCCAGCGCAGCGGGCCCGTCATGCGACCATTTTCCGTTGAGGTCCGTCCAACCAGGCTGCTTCATGTCAAAGTCCGGCATACCCTGAGGGACATAGTCCAGATAACGCGACTTGTAGTAGTCGCAGGTGTCCGGCTCGTCGGCGCCACCAGTGATCACAAACGCCAGATCGAGTGACCCGATGCACTCATGTTGGATTTCACCGAAAACTTCGAAATTGTAACCACGCACATCAACCGAGACCCACTCGGGATTGAAGTCGGGTAACACGAAAAACTCTTCGAAATGCCCCTCCAGGTCAGGCCCACCGAAAAGAATGATACGACCGATCGCGGAATCTTCCGGGACCCCCGGCAAAGGAGGAGTAGAATCGTTAGGGATCGTGTCGTACCAGGGCGTAGACCAATTGAGCGCGATTTCAACATACGATGGCTGGCTGGGATCCATCTTCATGACATCGACGATAAGGTTCATCTCCTTCGTACGCATCGAGTCGAACGGATGGTCGTAAAACCAAATATTCCACCATTCGGTATCGGGATAGAAATACCAACCCAGACCCCAGGCAGTCGCGCTACCGCCACTGACGAATTGTCCAAACGGGTCAATCACAATGTTGAATCCGTCCAGGATCGGCGCACTGGGCTCGTACATTTCTTCCCAACTCAAATCTCCCCATTCAGCCCAGACGGCGTCGTCATTCCAATTATCCTGGGTGGACTTCCACCCCCACTGAGTGTAAAGTGGGTCCTGAACGATGGCCGAGATATTCAGCCAGTAAATGGTCCCTGAGTCCTGCGGGAACCAGTCGGCCTCGGGCAGGAAGACATTATACTGGAAGTACGCAGTGTGGTCATCGGGGAAAACGTCGCCGGTCATGGGATCGTACCAGCCCTCCATGGTGGGCGGATCGATCGGAACGGCGGTCCAGTCTGATATTTCCCATTCGCGCAGGGTCTCCCCCGGCTTGCTGTATCCATCCGGATTCTGATCGGCCGGGATATCGGCATGGAGACTCAGCACAAACTGCTGAACCAGACCTTCATCCCCGTGCCTCCAGGCGCCCCAGAAGTGGACATCTTTGATCCAGCCCGTTTCGGTGCACATGAAATCATCCGCCAGAATCAGCGGTTGGGTAGCGTTGACCGCCCAGCCGGTTTCATCCGGCAATTGCGGCCAGTGCATTTTGTGGCCGTCCTCTGGATGCCAGTCGGCCACTGCCGCCAGACCCAGCACAAGAACGGGCACGCATACGAGCAAGATAGCTTTCTTGATCATAATACATCTCCTCTTGAGAAATCAGTTATTGCTGACATTATCGGATTTTTGGAACACATATGAACGGATCGTAATATCGTAAGGATGTGACTATTCCTCCGTGGATGTACCAGCATAAGACAAACCAGAAAAGGAGGTTATTCTAATGATCCACTTACCTGAAAATATAGCTTTTCGTCTATTCCGCGTCAAGCTTTTATATCGTCTCGTCGGCTCCCAGGACGAACTCCTGAAGCGTTCCGGTCTACGGTGCTCCAATCGAAGGCAATGCCACCGCGACTAATGTATTCCTACGTGGCCGAAGACGGCTGAGCGCTTCCCGTCGCTGCCGCGGTTCACTTCTGAGATGGTCCTTGCGACATACAAAACGGCCACTCCCGGAGTCTCCGAGAGCGGCCGCATTCTTATCGGAGTGTTATCAGTCCAAAAGCGTTGTTTCCGTCAGCGCGGGAAGCACGGCAACGGCACCGGTCCGCCGGTGAACATATAGTCAACCAGGTAAACGAGATCGGCTATGTCAAGCGACCCATCGGCGTTCATGTCTGCCTCCTCGAAGCAGGGCGGGGCCGGTCCGCCCGTGAACATGTAGTCGACCAAGTAGACCAGATCAGAGATATCTATGATATCCCCGATATCGTAGTCGACATTGCCTCTGAGCGGCGGGATGCAGCAGTCGCCGCTGATAACAAAGGCGAGGTCAAGGGACTGCGAGAAGTCCGGTGGCTCCCACATATCGATCCAGTATTCTTCCCCCATGAATGTCCACACGGCGTCGTCGTTCCAGTGGTCTCCGGTTGACTTCCAGCCCCACATAGTCTCCTCGGGAACTTCAACGACTGCGCTGATGCACAGCCAATAGATCGTTCCCTCCTCCTGCCAGAACCACAAATGATCGGGCAGAAAAATGTTGTACTGGTACCAGGTAATATGGTCCTCGAAAAAGAACTCACCGTAGGTGGGGTTGTACCAGCCCTGTGGAAAAGGCTCCATTTCCCGGATTATGACATTCCAAATGGGTATCTCAGTCATCCACAGCAGTTCCCCCGGCCTGCTGTACGGAACCTGCGGAGGATCGGCGGGGATGTCGCTGTAAACCATGAGGTTAAACTGAAGGATGTTTCCTTCCCAACCGTGCATCCAGGAGCCCCAGAAGTGCATTTCTTTCACCCGACCGGTTTCCGAGCACTTCCAGTCATCAGCCAGTATGATGGGAAAGGTGGCATTGACGTCCCATCCCATTTCATCGGGCGTTTGGGGGAAATGCATTTTATACGTATCGCCCTGGTCCCAGTCGCCAAAGGCGACCGGAGCCATCAATAGGAGCAACAGCGTACCCAGCATTGAAACTCTTAAGACTCTTCCCATGAAACACCTCCAAGTTCGGTAAAGCGAATATCAGTTGAGCGCTGATACTCGCGATTCAGTTATCTCCAAACCTCCGCGACTGCGGAGAGTTTTTGGTTGTCAAGACGGCCACCCCCGGAGTCTCCGGGAGTGGCCGAATTCTTGTCAATTTCGCCTGGTCACGTCCGTCCGCCCCCTACGGACAGTCGGCGCAGTCACAACGACAAGGCGTCGGACCCAGGTTGAACATGTAATCGACCAGGTAAACGAGGTCGGATATGTCTATGGCGCCACTGCAATCGACATCAGCTTCCTCAAAGCAAACCGGCGCCGGTCCGCCCGTGAACATGTAGTCGACCAGGTAGACCAGATCAGAGATATCTATGATATCCCCGGGATCGTAGTCGACATTGCCTCTGATCGGAGGCATACAACAAGTCTCCTCACCGCCGGTGATCACGAAGGCGAGGTCAAGCGACTCGCCGCTGGCCGGATCGAGCAACTCCACCCAGTCGGTGCCACCCTGATGGAAGCGAGCCGTGGCCGTGGTGACACCGGCGTAGCCATCAAGCACTGAGCCGGGGCAACCCTCGAACTCAATCTGATAGGTGATGTCGAAAAAGCTCTCGACCTGGAACGTGCCGTCAGGCAACTTGGCCAGCGTAATCTGGCCGGGGCTGGGCAGACCGAAATCTTCGCCGCCGATCACGATGAACTCGCAGAAATCAGGATCGCCGAATAACTGACCGTACATCGTGAACACCATAGCATCGAACTTCTGCAAATCGTCGCTGGGGGTTCGCAGAGCGGTATGTACCTCCAGCGCGATATAGACCGATAGGTGACGATTGAAACCAGTCAACTCGCCGGTCCCGGTCACATCCAGATCGAGCGTCGCCTCGAAGCAGTGACCATCGCCACCAAGCGTACCACCGGGACCCTCGCACTGGCCAGGCAGCAGCGGCAGCGAGCACGGATAGTACTCGTGCTGACAGGTGAACGGAGTCTGAATCTCAGCATCCAGCTCAATGGTCGTACCCGGCGGGAGGCCGTCGATGATCATCATCGGCTCATCGCCAATGATGTTGCAATCCGCCGGAAGAGTGATCGTACCACCACCGTTGTCGCCTTCGACACAGGTCGGCAAACCCCAAACACCGTCGTCGTTGTAGTGCTCAAGCGAGGTCTTCCAACCCCAGAAGCCGTCGACGACTCCTTCCACACCGGCCGTAATGTTCAGCCAGTAGATCGTACCGGAGTCCTGCATGAACCAGTCTTCCTCGTCGAGGTACACATTGTACTGGAAGTACTGCGAATGGTTGTTTGGAAGGACCAACTGAGTCAGGGGATCATACCAACCCTCCAAAGTAAAGGGATTGATCTGCTGAGGATTGAAGTCGGTAACGACCTTCTGCCAGATGATCTCACCGGGACGGCTCCATGGAATCTGAGGCGGGTCGGCCGGAATATCCCGATGGATACTCAGGGCAAAGCCGTTCAACTGATGCTCAAAGCCGTCTTTCCACGAACCCCACCAGTGGATGTCCTTCACCGGACCGGTTTCGCTGCACATCCAGTCGTCGGCCAGAACAAGCGGCAGCGTGCCGTTCACATCCCAACCGCTCTCGTCGGGAAGCTGCGGGAAGTGCATCTTGTGGCCGTCTTCCGGCTGCCAATACAGGTCCTCGCAGCGGTCGTCTATGCCGTTGCCGTTCAGATCGCCGGAACAGGTGGTCCAGTCACCGTGGTATTCATGACCCGCGCCCAGACACGTGGCCCTTTCGGTCACATAGCACTGACCTAGCGGATCACAGCAAGCACCGGTCGGCTGCGGACATGGGTTGGGATCGCAGGTCGTCCAGGCGCCCTGCCAGTCGCCCGCACAGGCAGACTCGGTAGTGATGGTGCACGTACCGGTCTGCGGGTTACAGCAGGCGCCGGTCGGCTGTGGACACGGGTTGGGATCACACGTGGTACCGTCACCCTGGTAATCACCGACGCAACCTTCAAGGGTGGTGACGTAACAGTCACCGGTCAAAGGATCGCAGCAAGCTCCGGTCGGACGTGAGTTGATCACAAACGAGAGGTCCATCGACTCGCCGGCGCCCTCAGCGACGCAGGCATGCATGATCACGCCGCCGGGAATAATGAAGTTATAACCGCGCACGTCGATCGATACCCATTCCGGATTGTACTCGGGCCAGATCCACGGGAAGACATAGTGACCCTCCGGATCTTGCATCACGAACAACACCTCGCGGCCAATGTACAGGTCTTCGTCGACACCCGGCAGCGGCGGCATGCTGTCACCCGGTGGTTGTTCGATTGACCATAGATCAGTTGACCAGTTTATGGCCAGTTCGATATAGGACGGTCCCCCAATGCGCGGAAAAACGTCGAATTCAATGAACGCTTCCTTGTACCGCTCCGGATCGAAAGGATGATCGTAGAACCAAATGTTCCACCAGTCATACCACGGATAGTAATACCATCCTTCCCCGTAGGCATTTTCGCCGTCGCCGGCCACAAGCATTCCGGTCTCATCAATCTCGACATAGAAGGCGTTGAAAATGGTGTCGGCGGAAGCACCCGGCTCGAACAATTCCTGCCAATCCATGCCACCCTGATGGAAGCGAGCCGTGGCTGTTGTCGTACCAGCGTAACCATCGAGCACCGAACCGGGGCAGCCCGCGAACTCGATCTGGTAGGTAACATCGAAAAAGCTCTCGACCCACCAGTCCGGATTGTCAATGTCCTCAGTAAGCACCATCTGCCCTGGGCTGGGCAGACCGTAGTCGTTGCCCCCGGTCACTATGAATTCACAGAAATCCGGGTCGCCGAACAACTCACCGTGGAGTCGATACACAATGATGTTGAACTCTTGACACGGATCGGGGGGGGTGCGCGGACCAGTATGAATCTCCAGTTCTACCGGTACCGACAGGTGGCGATTGAACCCTTCCAGTTCGCCGGTACCGCGCACGGTCAGATCAAGGGTGGCCCAAAAGCAATGATAATTACCACCCAGGGTGCCGCCTGCGTCCTCACACTTGTCGGGCGGCAGTGCGCCGGAACAGAGCGTGACGCCGCCGCCACAGCCGTAATCCGTGAAGAACGCTTCCATCTCAATGGTAGTGCCCGGCGGGAGACCGTCGATGATCATCATCGGCTCCCGGCCGACATGATCGCAGCCCATTGCCGGCAGATCAACCGTGCCAGAGCCGTTGTCGGGAGCGGTGCAGGTGGATATCCCATAGACGGCGTCATCGAGATGGTGCTCAACTGAAGATTTCCAACCCCACACCAATTCCGGTTCCGTTGGATCGGTGTCGGCTGTGATCTCCAGCCAGTAGATCGTCGGTGCTTGCTGCACGAACGGGTTGGGGATGTTGAAGATGTTGTACTGATAATAGTTGTCGTGGTCGGGATACGTGTATGTGCCGGTAGTCGGATCGAACCAACCTTCCCACAACTGCGGGTCGGGGATAATGTGCTGGACGATCACGTCGCTGATCGGGACATAGCGACTCCACAGCACATTGCCCGGCATACTCCAGTTCGCCGGGTCGCCGACATCGGGATCGGGGATGTCAGAGTAGATAGTAATCCAGAAACCGTCGATGGTTCCGGTGGACCCGCCGAACCACGATCCCCAGAAATGTATCTCGTTGACCGGACCGTCTTCGGTGCAGGTCCAGTCATCGGCTAATGGCTGACCGAAACTGGCCAGAACGTTCCACCCTTCCTCATCAGGGTTTTGAGGAAAGTGCATTTTGTAGCCGTCGCCCGGTGTCCAGTCGGCCATCACAAACATGGCGCAAAAGCCGAACACTGCCGCGACCGCGACGGAACCAAGTAAAACTCTTCGCATAAGACTCCTCCTGAAATCCTCGGGCTTCAAACGCCCTTGAGACTCTGCCGATAGTTGCGATTAATATGTCAGTCTCACCAAGCTCTGCAGTGCCCGAACGGTTTTGACGGCGGAAATGGCGCGCATTCTCCCCTACCAACAGGCCTGAAGTAAGACTCCACAGCGACTTCAGTTGATCCGGCATTCGAGATCCGCACTATTTCTTCACACCGGTAATGGAGACACAGACAGAACTAAAGATATCCATCCTCCATTGGGAAGATACCGACGCAACCCGCTGGTGTCAAGCGATTTCCCGATAAATGGATGCTCTTTTCTACGTTAACCGCTCGGCGTCGGATTCTGTGGTCAGCTAATCTGATGAGATAGTCACGACGAGGCCCGGACATATGTCAGATCGACCGATTGTGCGATGTTCTGGAGGGAAGGGGATACGTAAGCAGCCCTGCGATCCCGCCGCGCACGAAGCGCATGAGACCCATTTATGGGCGGCTTGACCGGCCGTGAAAAAAAGGCGCCACCCGGATTCGAACCGGGGGATAAAGGTTTTGCAGACCTCTGCCTTACCACTTGGCTATGGCGCCCAAAAAAAGCGGGAAACGAGACTCGAACTCGCGACAGCCACCTTGGCAAGGTGGTGCTCTACCAACTGAGCTATTCCCGCCTATCGAACTTGGCCTCAGATTATAATATCGGCATGTGACCTTGTCAACTTCTTTCGATTTGAAAATATGTGTTCCTGAGTTCGAGATCCGCTTCACAACATCGGGAGTTGACTGGTTCAAACCGTCAGATTCTGCGTGGTGCGCGTCTATCGGTCTATTGCCCGCGTTGTCGGGCCAGCATGTCGGCTCGGGCTTTGGCGGCGTCGGAATAGATTTTCGGCCAGTACCAGGGAACCAGTTTCTTTAGCCAGCGCTCGTGGATAGAGGCCCGGGCGGTATCACCGGTGACAGCAGCAAAGAAATAGAGGTCCTTGTGAGCCTCGAAAACCATCGAATCCTGAGCTAAGACATGTTGCAGAAGCTTGAGGGCAGGCCTCTGATCATCCAGCAGAAGGTGACTGAACGCTTTCTGATAAATGACATAAGGGTTGTACGGGGTCGGGCTCACTTTAAGCGCCTTAGCATAAAACTCGATGGCCCTTTTCTGATTCCCGGCTACGTAGCTGTCCAGACCCTCCTTGTAGTATTGCACATACTCGACCGGGTAGGTGGGAACCAGCGAGCCTTTGATTTCTCGGACCCTCTTGAACGCTGAGACAATTGAGCCTTTCGCGGCCGGATTGACCTGATAGTACCAACCGACCGTTCGGTAAGCGTTCAGAAACTCCGGGAAGAGCAAGAGAGCCCGTTCAGCCGGCGCCGATGGTTTAACGCCGGTGGAGAACACGATGTAGTCCGGCGCACGGGTCAGCAGGTACTTGGTGTTGTGCTTTCGCTCTTTCCAGGTGGTGGTCATGCCCGCGATCGGTGGCTCGGAATGTCGCGCGATGGTCGAATCGGTCAGACCGACCATGTCGATCACATCATGGCCAAGCAGTTCGTACCCGAAGATACCGATGGTCGGCACCGCCACAGAAAAATCGGTGGTGTCGGACTGGCGCATCTGTTGACCCATGAATTGCATCTTCCGCATAAACAACTTCTCGTTGGCATTGTAGGTGTTGACATGGGTCCAGGGCAACCAGACAGTCGCCGCCAACAGCGGCGCCGCCACCAGGAAGTAGATCATATTGCGAGTTCTGGGCGCCAGATTTCCTACCACCAACCGCAATGACACTGCCGTCAACAGAGCGACGCCGCCAAACACCGGCACAAAGAACCGGTACACTTTCAGAACATCCCCCCCCACCACCACAATATAAAGGACATACAATATGACAAAAAACCACACGGCCCGAAAAGCCCTGGACATTCGACTCCAAAAGACTAGCGGCAACAGCAACCCGATACCGTAGAAGCTACAGTCTGCAAAGAACTTGCCGGCATATTCCAAACCGGCGGTTAAATAGTCAAGGCGAGCCCCGGTCTTGGCAAAGAACGGGTTAGGGAAGATCGATCCATAGTAGATCACCTTGAAGAGGGCAAACGGCAGTGAGAGAATAAACGCCATAATAACAACGCGGCCGGTGAAACGCGGCAGACGTCGCTCGGTGATGGCTTCGATCAACACCAGCAGGCCTGCCACCAGAGCGCCCTCCGGTCGCACCCAGACCGCCACCAGGAGCCACAACAGCAGCCAGCGGCTTCGCTTGAGATAGCAGTACACTGCGGCCAGAGTGGCAAAAGCGAAGCAGCTTGTCTCCAACCCGGCCGGAGACCAGTAGGCCAGGCCGGGATTGGCGGCAACCAGATAAACCGGCAGCAGAGCCAGCCAGGAATCCTCACGAGCGAGAAGATGGCGGGCCAGCAAATATGTCAGGATTATCAATCCGACCCCAAAGGCCAGGCCGGTCACCTGCGACACCAGAATAAAGTCCAGCTTCAAGGCACCGGCCAGGATCAAGTAGATGATCCACCCGAAGTTGGTAAAGCCTTCTATCTTCTCCCCTATATTATAGACCAGTCCGTGGCCGTTGAGAAAGTTGGCCACGTATCGATATGAAATGTAGGCATCGTCCTGGATAAACCAGAACTTATTGGACAACCAGCCGAATATCATCAGGGCCGGGAGTATGGGGAGCGCAGCCTTAAAGTGATTCTTCACGAGAGAGCCCACACTCTATGATTTGTCAGTCAGTTGTGCGAATTGCGCGTTGTACTTGGCGACCGCCTTACCCCACGAGAAGTCCTGCTTCATGCCCGCCTTCATCAGCTTCACCCAGGGTCTCCGCCTGGCATAGACGGCCAACGCCCGTTCCAGCGCCGCCAACATCGCCTCGGGAGTATCTTCGGTAAAGACGAATCCGGTGCCTTCGCCACTGTCCGGATCATAGTCAACGACCGTGTCGGCCAGACCGCCGACCGCATTGACCACCGGAACCGTACCATACTTCAGCGAGTATAGCTGGTTGAGGCCGCACGGTTCAAACAACGACGGCATCAGGAAGATGTCGGCAGCACCCTCGATTTGGTGGGCCAGCTTCTCGTCGTGAGCCAGATAAACCTTGAGCTTGTCGGGGTATTTGGTCTGAAGATGCAGCAGCAGTTTGTGGAATTTCTCTTCGCCGGTACCGAGGACGACCATCTGGAGATTCATGGCAAACAGTCGGTCAGCGGCATCGCGAAGAAGACTCAAGCCCTTTTGATGGACCAGCCGAGTGACCATCCCCACCAGCGGCGTGGTTTCTCTAATCGGCAAACCGGCAGCGCCTAACAGTTCTACTTTGTTCATCCGCTTCCCGCTGAGATTGGCCGGGTAATACCGAAACGGCAAATGGTGGTCGCGTGATGGCGACCAAACGGTGTAGTCGACGCCGTTGAGAATTCCCTGTAAATCATCAGATCGTTCTCGCAGCACTCCGTTGAGCCCGCAGCCGAACTTGCCGGTCTTAATCTCCTCGGCGTAGCGAGGCGACACCGTGGTAATCAAATCAGCGTGAACGATAGCGCCCTTCAGAAAGTTCACCTTTCCGAAAAACTCCAACGGGGCCGTTGGCATCATCAGGCTGTCGGGCAGCCCCAGAGCCGGGTAGCGTTTGGCCTCAAAACTACCCTGGTGAGCCAGATTGTGGATCGTCAGTACGGTTTTCACACCGTCGAAGAAAGGATCGTCGGCATAGACCGTTTTCAGATAGACGGCAATCAGACCGGCCTGCCAATCATGGAGATGAACGATATCCGGTCTGAAATCAAGCTTACGCGCCGCCTCCAACACCGACCGACTGAAGAAGGCGAACCGCTCGTCGTTGTCGGCAAAGTCCTTTTTAGTGTCATGATGAAAATAGAGGCCGCGTCGATTGAAGTAATGGGCATTGCCGACAAAGCAGATACGCAGCCCGCTCCTGCGATCATGCGCCATGCTGACGGTCATAACCTCTTCAGACGTGCCAATCGGTATCTTGAGCGACCAACCCAGCGGCTCAAGGTGATAGTAGGCGGTGTCAAGAAAGCCGTAATGCGGGATCATGACAAGCACCTCGTGACCCGACCGCGCCAACTGGGCCGGCAAAGCACCCACCACGTCGCCGAGACCGCCGGTCTTGGCGAACGGCGCCATCTCCGAGGCCGCTACTAATATCTTCAGTTCAGGCTTCCTTTCCTGCCGGCTTGGAATCCTGCCGGTGGCTCCACTGCTCCAGATCGATATCTCTTAAGTAAGCAGCCGACTCCTCGGGTGGCGTGGGATTGATGTGAAAACCCGAACCCCACTCAAAACCGGCTACCCGGGTCAGCTTGGGAATAATCTCGAAATGCCAGTGATAGTGGTCCATTGATTCTCTTGACACCGGCTGCGTGTGCAGCATATAGTTGAACGGCGGATCATTCAGCGCCGCCTTCAACCGGGCCAGAGTGGCTTTGATCGCTCGCGCCAACACCATCACCTCGGTGTCGCTCATCTCCAGGTAGGATGACTGGTGCGTTTTGGGTAGCAGCCAGGTTTCAAACGGGAACCTCGGTGCAAACGGCTGAATGGTCAAAAAAGCGTCGTGGTCCGCCACTACGCGACTGCCGTCGGTCAACTCCTGCCTGACAATGTCACAGAAAATGCAGCGTTCCTTGAAATCCCAGTACCGCTTGGCCCCGGCGATCTCCTCAGCCACTCGCTTGGGCACAATCGGGGTAGCAATAAGCTGACTGTGCGCATGTTCCAGCGACGCCCCGGCCGCCTCACCATGATTCTTAAACACCAGGATGTACGCAAAGCGCCGATCACGCTGGAGATCCAGCATACGCTCGCGGTAGGCCCAGAAAACATCGCGCACTTGCTCGTCGCTCATATCGACCATATCGCAGGCATGGTCGGGTGTCTCTATTATCACTTCATGGGCGCCGATGCCGTTCATCTTATCGTAAATGCCCACTGGTTGCCTGTCCAGCGATCCCTCGATCTTCAAGGCAGGATATTTGTTCGGCATCACGCGCAGCGACCAGCCGGGCTGGTTCGGTTCGGTGCCACTCTCCCGATAAGCGAGAATCTCCGGTGGCGTGTTCTCCTCATGACCGGGGCAAAACGGACACATGCCGGCGGCAGTGCGCTTCGAGACCGACGTAAACGAGGATGGTCGCTTGCCGCGCTCGGTGGAGATGATCACCCAGCGTCCGGTGATCGGATCTTTACGTAGTTCCGGCACTTAGGTCTCCTGTGACGAACGTTTTAGAATCCATTGTACAACCAGAACGTTTCAGAAACTCATGATTCCCTTTTCTTCGACACGGCCATCGAAGACTTGCCGCAACAGTTCGATCTCACGATCAGACAGAGTATGGTTGCGCCGAGCAGTGCTCTTGCGAGCCGTATCAATCGCCTTTTCGATCTCATATCGTTCATATCGACCCGTATTACCCCAACTAAAGGAGGGCACTTCCTTATCGGCAATCAGCGAACCGCCGAACAGATTGCAGCTTACGCCGATGTTAATCCCGGTGTTCAAGAGCGTACCAATACCGAACTTGGTGTGATCACCGATAAACGAGCCGACTTTGATCGAGCCGGTATTGATCAACTCGCCGCCGACACTGGACCTGATAGTCGAGTAGTTGTTCTTGAGATCGGAGTTGGTCGTCATGGCACCGAAATTCACCCACGGGCCAACATAGCTGTGGCCGATGAAACCGGAGTGGTACTTGTTCACGTAACTGTGGAAGACGCTCTCTTCGACCTCTCCCCCGATCCGGCAGGTGTGACCGATCGACGAAGCGGTGATCTTGCCGGCTACGATTACGCTGTTTGGGCCGATGTAGGTCGGTCCGTAGATAGCCGCGTGCGGTTCGATGCGACCATAATCAGCGATGCAGATCGGCCCTTTAGAGGCGTCGAGCACCGCGCCCGGGAACACTTCTACGCCGTAACCCAGCACGATGTCGCCGCTGTTCACCATGAAGGCGCCGTCATGAACTCGAGCCTTGCTTGAATCCGGCAGTCTGTCCCGCAATAACGCAAAGTCGCTCACGATTTCTTTTTCAATGTCGGCCATAATCTGCCAGCAGTAGTCGTAGAGTGTCGCGGTCGTCTCTTGAAAACTGATTTGGGACGACTCCTCGCCGTATGTTTCCTGGTATTCGCGTTGCGTGGCTACCGTGGGGACATGTCTAAGCAGCTTTTCCTTAAACAGAACGGCTACCGTCTCTTCACCTGCCTTGAATGCTGACGATCCAGTCGCGTGGCTGACCAATTCCGGAATATCGCCGTAATCACGCAGACGACCGTTGAGAAAAAGCACGTCGCCATCTGACTTCTTGATGATATTGACCGGAATATCGCGATAGCTCTCCGCCAGCAGGGGTGCAATCTGGTCGCGGGCCGTGAAACAGAATTCGGCGTTTGCAAAGTACCGCCTGGCTCTTTTGTAGAGCGGCACGATCCCGGCGCGCAGCGTATAGACCGGACGCATGTAGCTCAGAGGAAAGAACCGGCGAAAGCCGTCATCTTCGTAGAAACAGATTTTCAAGGGCATCCTTGTCCTCGGGGTTTCTTCTCCATTGTCCAATTATCGGCATCAAACCCGGCAACCGTAGGGCAGGTCTCTCTGAAACCTGCCAATGTAGGTCAGGACCCCTGTGGTCCTGACAGGCAGGCCTGTTTTTCGCGCTTCGCGCGCTGGCAGGAGCGCAGGGCTCCTACCCTACGAGAATCGCCGGCATCAAACCCGGCCGACTTAGACGGATAGCAAGATGCCAACAGATGCGAACAGAGGCAAGTAGAAAAAGGGATTGACCCGTTGGAGCAATCTCAAGGGCGTGGCCCACTGCCCGGTGGTCCACCATTTACGGTGGGATGTTTCACCCAGCGGCGCAATCTTATATCCCCATCATGAATGATGGGCCACCCAGCCGATACTTGGCAATAGACAAGATGTTACCGAAGGTATTGGCGTCCTCAGATACGTTGCCTCACATTAGAGGTTACTTTGACCAGTCTGAAGATAGCCTTCAGTTGTCTCTCAATTTGTCGTTTGAGAAGGAAGGGGTCAAGTGATCGGTGTTGTTTTC
>JAUWIB010000115.1 GCA_030605565.1 bacterium | reverse complement strand
GAGCGACTTCATTGAGCGACAATCCACGATCCAGAAGATTCATGGCTTTGCGTCTGCGCTTTTCCAGTTGCTTGGGAGATCCAAAGGGTCGCATATGAGCATCCTCCTTTCAGGACACTCATAATATATTGCATTAGTTATACAGATGTCAATAAGATACGTCTGCACAACCATCAGTAAAGGACCAGCCAATGGATACCACAGTAAAACAGATCGTCGCATTCATGAGCGCCAAACCGTGCCGGCCTCGGAATCACCACCGTTCCTAATATCCGAACATGAAAATACACCAAAACGAACCCATTTCCCCCAACTATGATTGCCTCTGTCGAAACCTCGCTTCGCGACCCCTTCGAGTCAGGGGTTTCGACCTCCAAGACTGTATCCACGTGGCGTACGAGGACGTACACCACGCACAAAACAAGAAAAGATTACCATGCCACTGCCTACTTTCGCCAGGTGGAGAGTCGGAAAATCACCAGCACCGTGAATATCTCCAGGCGTCCCAGCAGCATTGAGAAGATCAGAATCCACTTCCCCGGTAGTGGAATCCAGCCGTAGTTCTCCACCGCACCGATCCCGGACAGTCCCGGCCCGATGTTACCGATAGTGGCAATCGAGCAGGCCACGGCGGTCGTCATATCGGGTACGAAGAGGGTCATCAGGGTGGCGACCAGCACGAATAGAGCGACAAACAGAATCGAGAAGACCATGACATTAATGACCATCTTGTCATCTATCGCCTCGTTGCCGATTTTCACCGGCGCCACCAGGCGCGGCTGTGTCAGTTTGCGCAACTGATTGATCGCCACTCTGGCCACGATCATGATCCGAATCATTTTCATCCCACCCCCGGTGGAACCGGCGCAGCCACCGAAGAACATCAGCATCACCAACAGGATCAGCAGGAAGCTGGGCCACAGGTCGAAGTCAGCCGTTACAAAGCCGGTAGTGGTTACTATCGCCAGCGTCTGGAAGACAGCGACCCGGAAAGTATCGCCGAACGAATCCAACGTCTCCTCTTGCGCCGCATAGTGATCTGAGAATTCCTGGCTGGTCATCGCGTCGTGGCGGAAGTGCTGGGAGGTTGCTTTTTCTGAATCGAGACCGTGGATAGACAGGACGCCGGTGATCACGACTATCGCGACAATAATGACGCCGTTGTAAAAGATAAATTCCTTGTTGGCGACCATCGAGCGAACGTCACCGCGCAAGGCGCGAAAGTGCAGCACGAAATTGACCCCGGCCAGGTACATGAAGAAAATCACCACCCACTCGATGAAGGCCGAATTGTAACCGGCAATCGACTGATTACTGTTGGAGAACCCACCCGTGGCCATGGTGGCAAAAGCGTGACAGACGGCGTCGAACAGATTCATACCGCCTACCATCAGGAGCACTGTTTCGGCCGCCGTGAACAACAGATAGACCCCCCACAAAATCGAGGCGGTCTGTTTGAGGCGCGGCATCAGTTTGTCCTTGCTCGGTCCCGGTACTTCACCGCGAAACATCTGGTAACCGGAAACAGACATGGCCGGCAGGATGGCAATGGCCAGCGTGATGATCCCCATGCCACCCAGCCAGTGGGTCACGGCTCGCAGGAACAACAGCGACCGCGGCACAGCTTCGATATCGCTCAGAATCGTGGCGCCGGTGGTGGTGAAACCGGACATGACCTCAAAATAGGCGTCCGTGAAAGCAAGAGCGAACCCACCGTGCTCGACACTGTGGGTTGCCAGGAAGTAGGTGCACAGCGGGATAGCAGCGACAAAAGCCAGACTGATCCAGCCGAAGGTCACGATAGCGTAACCCTCCGTTACCCCCAGGTAGCCACGTCCACTCCGGAAAGCCAGGGCCAACGCTGATCCGAACACCAGGGACAGGATAACGGCCAGCACAAACCCGCTCACTTCAGGAAGCAGCAAGACCGATCCACCGTCCGACGACCATCCATCCCAAAGACCGATGCCCAGCGGAATCAGCAGCACCAGCCCCATCACCTGCATCAGCCGGCCGACAGTGTATGCAACAGCAGTCTTATGCATGGTCCATCTCCTGAAGCGGCCTCACTGCGCCTGAAACAGCTTCGAGATAGCTCGGAGATTCTTGTGGTGCGTGATCATGATCACGTGATCGCCGGCTTCGATTACCGTCTCGCCGCCGGGGAGGACCATGCGGTCCTCGCGAATCACAATACCGACGATGGAGCCTTTCTTAAGCTTGCCTGACATTTTCTTGATAGGCCGACCGGCGACATAACTATGCGCTTCAACATTGAACCGAACCGCCTCGATATCGACATCGGATAGTTGGACTACCGCTCCGATGTGGCCGCGGGAGATAATTTCCAGTATCTCGCGCGCTGTGGTCAGACGAGGATTAAGAACGTGATCGATCCCGATACTGTGGAACAACTTGTCGTGGTGTGACTCAGTCGTGATGGCGACCACCTCGTGAGCCCCTTCCGACTTGGCCAGCAGCGCCGAGAGCATGTTATAGTCGGCGGCGTCGGAACAGGCGATGAAGAACGAAGCAGTATCGACGTTGATGTCGCGCAGCACATCGTGTTCAGTACAATCACCGTGGATAACTTCCACCTTGTTGAACAAGGCCGCTGACTCTTCGGCGTGTTCGATATCGGGATCGACGAACACCACTTTGTGGTCGGTTTTGTCGAGGGCTTCAGCCAGTTGTACGGTCGAATACGAATCGCCGGTGATGATGATTTTTTGGCTCGGTCTGGATTGAACGCCGACCAACTCAAGAAACCTCTGAAGGGAGTCTCTTGGAAACAGGGAATAGACCAAATCTCCGGACTGAATCCGTTCGTCGCCGTCAGGGATGATACCGGTTCCATCACGAACCACCGCTGCAAACAACACGTGATGAGGAGCAATCTCTTCACGAATCTCCCGGGGTGTCTTGCCGGCCAGTTCCATAGACTCATTGATACGGTAACCGCGCATCAGAATCCGACCGGATTCGAAGTTGGCCGACTCGATTGCATGCGGGGTTTCCACGAACTGAAGAATATGGTCGGCCAGTACTTTCTCGGGGTGAATCACCGAGGTAATTCCGATCTTCTCCAGGTCTACCGATGATCGCTCTCGGGCCAGGTCGCGGCTGCGCAGACGCGCAATCCGCCGACTGACTTTGTGCTGGGCGGCGAAGGCACAGACGACCATGTTTACTTCATCATTGGGCGTGACGGCCAGAACCATGTCGGCCTCGCCCAAACCGGCTTCCATCAAAACCGTTGGGGAAGAACCGGATCCGTTGATGATCTGCAAGTCTAACTTGCTCGATATCCGGCTGCACAACTCGGGGTCAACTTCGATCAAGGAGAGCTTGTGTTTCTCCTTGAGCAGATGTTCAGCCAAACTGTAGCCGACGACACCGCCGCCGACGATCAGAATTCTCATACAATACTCCAGCCGGTTGTTATTATCGAGTTCACCGGCCTCTGTTTTCGGTGGTAAATGTCTGCTCTGTGGGAACGATACGCAAACTTTTTCTTTGGCGGCTGTTTGCTGCAAACGAGAAAGCCGGGCGCGCCCGCGCCCGGCTATACCTCGCAAACCGATAGCAACTGCGACTTACTGACCGAACATATGTTCGATCAATACCAGCATGTCGCTTATATCTACAGTGCCGTTCTGGTCTAAGTCGGCTGTTTCCAGCAACTCAGGGGCTGGTCCGCCGGTGAAGAAGTAGTCGACCATGTAGATTAAGTCGGAAATATCAACAATACCGTCGAGATTCAAGTCACCCGAACGATGGCCGTGAATAGTCAGTCTGGTCTCGAACAGGAACCCCTCGCCGTCGAAGAATCCTCCTGATATGTAATATGTGTATACGGTCGAATCGCACAGCCCCTCATACGGTGTGAGCAACTCGGCCAGCGGGAAATAGAACCGCACCGCCTCGCCGTTGAACCCCGGATATTCGGGGACTATCACTATTGAGTCGGTCGATGGTAGGCCGGAGGGGAGCAGAGTGGCATAATCGAAGTCCTTACCGCGGGGGTAATCCGCGTCATAGCCGAATATCACCGAAGCCTGCATAGGCTCAAGCGCATTTAGCATTATCATAGATATCGGGTGCGGGGAAGTGGCGGTTTTCAGCATCGGTACTTGAGGTTGAGGACTATTCAACAACTCCTTCATCAGGGTGATAGAAGAAAGACGGTCATCGCCGTGACCTACCGCCATCTTGATGAGAATATACTGGCTGTCACCCGGCATCAGTGTCAATGGTCCACAACTGCCCATGCCGCGACGGTCTGACGGATCAAAGTCCAGGTCGCCGGTACCCATTACCGGGTCGCCCGAGTGCATATACGAGAGTGTGTCGCCGCCGTACACATATGGGCTGCCGTAGCGAGTAAGTCCCCGCATGTAGTTGTACGATTCCTGAAAGTGGCTTGGGTCAGTACCATTGATGTACTTACTGAATGAGGTCATCCCCAGGTTCTTGTAGCCCGGCATCGGCGTACCATCGAAGTCGGCCGTGTCACTCGGTGAGGGCACAACGGGTCCGCTCAGCACTTTGAAGCCGACGGCCGGAGGAGTACTGCCGTAATGGCCGGCATCGTCGTTGTCGCTGTTGTAGCAGAAAAAGAGATCGTCCAGGGTGTCGCAACCCACCAGATCGTCAGTGAAGTCGCCCAGGTCCGGGTCGGTCCACAGGGAGATGTATGCGTCCTCGATAGTATTCAACCCCTTGTTAAACAGCTTGTAGCGAATGAATATCGTATTGCCCAAGCCACCCGGATCGTCGTACGCCCATGTCGTCTGATGAACCTCGATGCCCAGCGGCGCCGTACTGCTGGCATTGTTGTAGTGCTGGAACGGGTCGGCGTCATTGTAGACCGCCCAAAGCATCTGATCTCCCAGCATGACCGGCTGGCCCATACCATCGACCGGCGCACCCTGATCGACCGGCCAGTTCAAGTAGTCACTGTTGGGGTTGGAGGCAAGGCTGTCGATGTAGAGTTTGTAGACTTTGAACGACGGATCGTCCGGCATGTGAGTCCCACTCTCCATCGGACCGGGTACGTACTCATCAGAGTATTCGGCGATAGCCATTCGTATTTCGCCGTTGACGAGACCACCTACCCACAGCCCGGCGGCGTAGAGAACGCAGTCATCCAATGAACCGTCGTTGATACTGGCATTATCGACGTACGGATAAAAAGTCCCGGCATCGTAGCCAAAGACACCGGCAATATCCCAGCCGAAATTGCCGTGGTTGGTGACAAACATGAGGATATTGCCGGCGTTGATGTAGGTAGTATTGTCCCAACTGCGGGAGTTGTCGTAAACGGGTGGTTCGGTGCCTGTGGGTGGTATGGCGAGCACGGAAGCAGCAAGACAAAGCAGTCCTATGGTCACAATGGTTCTGTACAAGGTAAACATGTGGTGTCTCCTCAACGGTCAAGTGGTGAAGTGTGACTTGTTCGCCGAAATATACAGATTTACCGGTGTTTGTCAAGTTATCCCTACCAGCGGACTTTCCCCCGAAACATCTATGGGTTGAACGGTGACATTTGGTATTTGTGGTCGGCGTACGTCCCCGTGCGCCGACTACGTATCGAGGGGAACGCAGCAGATGAGGACGTCCACCGCGCACAAAACTGGATGCCGGATCAAGTCCGGCATGACAAGCACTACACGTTTTTTTGCCCTTCGACTGCGCCCACCCTTCGACTCCGCTCAGGGTGAGGTTTGGGGTGGTCACGGTGACATGAAGGGCGTGCGTAGTGCGAAAAAATGGCTTGCCACTCACGGTGACATGAAGGGCGCGCGTAGCGCCAGAAACCCATTTATGGGTGGCTTGCCACTGTTCTCGTCTCGGCTCGTCACAGCGACCACTATCGAATCGAATAAGTCATTTTGGTTGACCGAAATCAATAATATGTTTAATCATCTGCCTATGCTGAAGTCACCTCTCCCAATCAGTGGACGCCGCCGTTTTCTGTACTACCACCTGCCAATGATACTCTTCGGCGGTGCAATCATCGCTGTTTCCTCGGTGCCCGATCTGCATACCCCCCAGGTTAAGGACATTGCTTTCGACAAGGTGGCGCATCTTATCGAGTACGCCATTTTTGCGTTTCTGACCTTCCGTTCCTTTTCTAACTGGCCGTGGATGGCTCGGGGTAGCCGAGCATGCCTTTTTGCTGCACTTTTTCTGACTGCATTTGCGTCTTTTGATGAGTTCTACCAGCACCTTATCCCCGGCCGGTTTGCCTCAGTTTATGATGTCCTGGCCGACCTCTGCGGCGCCCTGCTGGTTTTGGCTTTTTTCGAGGCGCGACGCCGTCGTCTCGCCGGTTCATAGCCAACCTGTTCAAAGATTTCACAGGCTTCCCCATTCACCGCCTAAGTCCTTGACATTCCGCCTATAAGTGCTATATTTTCATGGGCAGGGGCATTACTTGCTTTTAGCCCATGCGAATTAAGGAAGGCCATTACTACTACCTGCATGGTCTGACATGATGGCTGTGTGCAAGCGGCTTATTTGACTGCCATAGCCTTGATTTGACCAGTCTGATCTGGGTCTAAAACCGGGGAAGTCAGTTTCTTATATGCTGCCAGCCATAGTATACTGTGTGTCGATCGGTGTGTTATGAGGTCAACTGTGACAATTTTTGCCCGACCTGATCCTGAGCCTATCTCACCAAAGGCACTCAGTTCAGTAGCGGCATTGGTTTTGCTTCAAGGCTTTTTAGAAAAATACCGCGGGGATCATCATGAATCACCGGGGAGAAATAGCGGCTCAAACTTGCCCGAGCCGATGACAGAATGTTGGTAAAAAGCGTTTTCAGGAGATAAGCAATATGAGATTGAGATTCCTGGTTCTTATTAGCACCGTACTGGTTTTGTCGTCTGGACTGGTTTTCGGCCAGAGCATCTCGCTGGATCACGTGGATGGTCTTAGCGCTGGCAATACTCTGGACATGGGCGTGCCGGTTACCTTCCACGTCAGGCTAACCGCCGGCGGCCAAAGCCACAGCGGAATTACCAACGGCTTCCGGGTCTATTCGCCGGACGGTGCCCAGTGGACGCCCACGGTTGGTGACACCACCGGGACGCTGGGTAAAGCTCAGTTTGACGGAGGCTTCTTTGTTAGTAATTTCAGCGTTACTGGTTCCGACGCCGATACCGTTGGGTTTGGTGGTTTCAGGTTCTTTGGAACCGGTCTAGCGGCTGACTTTGACGACATTGCCTATACCCTGGATATCGGCCCTATCGATGCGGCTTACGAAGGCAAGACGATTTGCCTGGACTCTGCTTTTTACCCGCCTTCGGGGGTATGGAAATGGGCCGGACCCAATGTATTCCCCAATTGGGACGGACCGCACTGCTACGGCATCGGTGAAGCCGGACCGCCGCCGATGATTGAGTGTCCCGGCGAGACGCTTGCCGCCACCGCCTGTCCCGGCGAGTTGGTTTGCGTTGACCTCCCGATATCCTACGCCGATGAAGTCACTGTCGAAGGTGCGACGTGGGCCGACGGTCAGCTTTGCTTCGACCCGTTTGTACCCGATAAGGATATCTTCCAATTCCATGTCGTAGCCACTAATGCTGTTGGCGCGGACAGTTGTGATCTCACCGTCGATGTCACCCTGGGGGTTGAGCCGGTCATCACTTGTCCCGAGGCTCCACTGCCGTATTTCCTCTGCAACCCGGGATTGGTTTGTGTGGAGTTGGTGATCGACAACGCTACTAATGTGACCAGCTCTTTTGGCAACTGGAGTTCAAATACGCTCTGCTTCAACGCTGACTCGGCCGGTTCCTATGCCATCGAAGTGATTGCCACCAGCGAGTGCGGCGATGATACCTGCGCCCTTACGGTCGACGTCACCATCGGTGATGCGCCGATGATAGCATGTCCCGACCCGATCATAGTCGAGGCCACCGGAGCGGAAATCTGTGTGACTCTGGTGATAACAGG
This sequence comes from bacterium, assembly GCA_030605565.1. Classification (GTDB taxonomy): domain Bacteria; phylum Zixibacteria; class MSB-5A5; order GN15; family FEB-12; genus JAJRTA01. The sequence continues at coordinate 21,633 of JAUWIB010000115.1, read as the reverse complement.
CGCGGACAGCGTGACGGTAGCAACCGACAATCAGGATTATACCGCCACCTGGCTGGCGGACGAACTTTGCTTCAACAGCGATGTTTTTGGATCGTTTACGGCCACACTTATCGCCGATAACAGTTGCGGCGCCGACACTTGCGCGGTTTTGATCACTATCGAAGAACCACCCCCGCCGCCCAACAACCCGCCGGTGCTCGCTGACCTCGGGACCTTCAATGTCTGTGCTGATTCCCTGCTTGAAATCTTAGTGTCGGCCACCGATGATGATCAAGATCCTATCAGCCTGTGGGTGCTGCCGGCAGTGACCAATATGAGTTTTGTTGATAACGGCAACGGCACCGGGAACTTGACTTTTTATCCGGATATGAGCCAGGTCGGAACATACGACTTGACTGCGTATGCTGCCGACGGTACAGATACTACCACCGAGGCGTTCACCATAATCGTCGAGGACTGCACGCCGCCGTGTGTTGACATGATACTCTCGGCAACCGAGTTTGAGTTCAACATGACCACGGCCAACGAGATCAACCCTGATTCTCAGTGGCTCAGCGCATCCTCCGAACAAGCTCCGTTTGATTTTGAGATTATCACCGCCGGTGAGGGCTGGCTGGTAATAGATCCATTGTTTGGCGGTGGGAGTCAGGTGATTTCAGTCGGCGTGGATGGATTGACACTTGATGCTGGCACCTACGAGGCGGTTGTGGCAGTCGTTGGCGACCCGGAAGTTGTCTGCGAACCGAATACTCAGTACTTCACGGTCATTTTGAACGTGTCGATACCTCCCTCCGACGACGACATTGTCACTATCGCCACCGTGCCGGCAGTGCTCGGTTCACGGGTAGCGGTGCCGGTGACCATAGAGTATTTGTGCGATCTCGCCGAACTGTTGATCTCTCTTGAGTATGCCGGTACCGAGACGATGCTCCTTGATTCGGTGTCGTTTGTCGGCTCCCTGATCGAAAGCTGGAGCAATAAGAACGTCACACTCACCGACTATGTTATCGACCTGACGACCGCTGTTTCAGCCGGCGAGAGCATGATTCCGGCCACCACCGGATTGCTGATGACGTTGCATTTCAACGTCGACGGCCTCGCTGCGCCGGGTTTCTATCCCATCGTGGCGATCAGCCCCGATCCGCTCTTCACCTATGACTGCGGCACCGGTCCGCAGCAGGTGGCGCCGACCGTCATCACAGGCGGCATCGTCGTTGGAACCTCTGAGAACTACGTCTGTGGTTACGTGGTCGATCCTGACGGTCACTCGATTGAGGGCGCCACGGTCGAGCTGTGGGCCGACTTCCCTTACGGCGCCTGGGACGACCAGACTTTCTCCGACATAACCGGCCTGTTTGAATTCTTTGACTCCGACGTGATTCCATTTGACCTCTACGCCTACAAAGAGGGTTACTACCCCGGCAAGGTGGAGGATATAAACTTTGCTCAAACCGGCATTATGATCGTGCTGACGCCAGTCGATCCGGTGACCCCGACTCTGGAATGGGTGAACCTGTATTGTGAGACCAATCTGTACATGGGCGCACCGTTGCCCGTCGGATCGGTGATTGATGCCTTTGATCCCGAAGGCGCCCATTGCGGCAGTTGGTTTGTCTCCGAAGCCGGTCGTTATGGCTTCATGCCGGTCTACCGCGATGATTGGTACACTCCCGAGGACGAAGGCGCGGAGCCGGGCGACAATATCCGTCTCTACGTGAACGGTGTTCAGGCTTACACGCCCGACCCGACCGAATGGACGGGTAACGGCGATGTGCACGAGGTCTGCCTCGATGTGGGTGATATCATCGTCAAGAGTTGTGACCTGTTAGAGGGCTGGAACCTGGTGAGTTGGAATGTCGATCATGAATCGGACGACATTGTCGAGGTACTGGCCTCGATCGAGCCTTGCCTTGAGGTCGTACTTGGCTTCGAGGGCGAAGGTTTGACCTACGATCCTGATTTGCCGATGTTCTCGAACCTGAAGTACGTCGACCACCTCAGCGGCTACTGGATCAAAGTGAATTGCGATATTACCCTTGAAATCGCTGGCGCCGCTGTTCCGGTCACGACTGGCATTCCGTTGATCGGCGGTTGGAACCTGGTGTCGTACCTGCCCGATTACAATCTCCCGACCGAGGATGCGCTGGCCTCGATCCACGATGATCTGATCGTAGCGCTCGGCTGGGATCCGGCCGCTGGAGGCCTTCAGTACCAGCCGGGCGACTATCTGCATAACAACCTTTTGGAGATGGGTCCCTGCAACGGCTACTGGCTCAAGAACGCCCTTCCCGGCGTGCTGACCTATCCGGGCGCCGGACCGAAGATTGCACCGCAACCCAACCGGCACTTTTTCGCTGCCAAGGGCTTTGCTGACGGTGTGACCGCTACCAATGCCTGGATGAATCTGTACGCCCATCGCCTGACGCTCAACGGCGACGAGGTCAAAGCCGGTGCTGTCGTCACTGCTCACAACGAGGACGGCCTCATGATCGGTCGCTTCACGCTCGAACAGAACGGCTTGTTCGGATTCATGGCCGTCTACGGCGACGATAACACGACCGCCGAGACCGACGGCGTCAGACAGGGTGAATCGTTCACTCTGCGTATCGATGGCGTTCAGACAAACGAGTCATTGACTTATGACGGCGCTACCGGCGGCATGATGGAAATCGGCACCTTGACCGCCAAGGGCAACAGTGACGGTACCTTGCCGAACAGTTATTCGCTGAGCCAGAACTACCCGAACCCGTTCAACCCGACCACGACCATCAGCTTCAATCTGCCGACGACCACTAACGCCACGGTCGAGATTTACAACATTCTCGGTCGCCTGGTGGCGATACCGTTCGACGGTGTAGCGCAAAGTGGTCGCAACGAGGTTGTCTGGGACGGTACAAATACCGCTGGCGCATCAGTGGCGTCCGGCATATACTTCTACCGCTTGAAGACGGATGCTTTTACACAGACGAAGAAAATGACGCTGCTGAAATAAGCGTTGACGATACTGGACTGGAAGTAATGAACATCCGGTCGGTCGCGAGACCGGCCGGGAAGAGATAAGGATTAACCGTGAACAAGAGATACACGATCGGAAGTCTGGCGATAGGGTTGGTGTTGATGCTGGCTTTGGCGTCGGCTGCCTCGGCCGATGTTATTCCAACGAACCTTTGGAAGAGCTACTTCGGTGAGGCGTTCTACAACGGACAGCCCGCGCCGGTCGGAAGTGTAATCGATGCTTATGATCCCGACGGCGTGCATTGCGGTACCTTCACCGTTGGTGACAACTACGACACGGTCGGTATTTACGGGATGTTGTTTGCTTACGGTGATAATACATGGGGCGACAGTGCAGACATCGTGGATGAGGGTGCTGAGGGCGGTGATATCATCGCGTTCAAGTTGAACCATCGCGACCCCCAGGTAACCGTGATCTCGGGTGACATTTACTGGGAGAACATGGTACAGGCCGAAGTCGATCTAAGCGTTGATGACGCCATCATTGCTCTCACTATGACCGACCCGCCATCTGATCGAGTCGGGCATCCGTTCTCGATCCTACAGATTCCGATCGGGCTCCGTAATGATGGCAACGGACTGGATTTCTACACCGTGGAAGCTGTGTCGACCAAAGGCTGGACTTTGAATCTGCCGACCGAGTTTACCTACGCGGCAGCCGGTGAGACAGTCTACGCCTCCTTTGAGGTGGAAACGCCAACGTGGCCGGGCCCGACTGAATCTGATCGCATCGACACGGTCGATTTCGTGGTTTACTCAGAACTCGACCCCTCGCAGCGGGTCGAAGGTTCGTTGATCGTGCAGGTTGATGCCTCCGACATTTACGCTATCGCCCTGGTCGACCCGCCGATCGCCGAGACCGGCGAGCCGGGGGAGATAGTGCAGTTTACGGTCGGTGTGCGCAATGTCGGCAACATAGTGGACGAGTACTCTATCGATGTTACGTCCGACCTTGGGTGGGATGTCAGCACTGATACTAAAGGCTCGGTCACGGCGCAGCCGGGCGAACTCGTTTACCTCGCCTTTGAAGTTACGATACCGATCACCGCCGGCGATGAAGAGACAGACATTCTCAGCTATACGGTGACATCATTTGGTGAGCCGTCAGTGAGCGTCGGAGATGACGTACTCTTGACGTCACAGTCACCCACTGATGTCGGCGACGATGTTGCGGGGCTGCTGCCGAACTCTCTGCATCTGGCGCAGAATTACCCCAACCCGTTCAACCCGACGACCACTATTGCCTTCAGTTTGCCGGCGCGGTCGCAGGTTAATCTGGAAATCATCGACGTACTGGGGCGCACGATTGACCGACTGGATCTCGGCGCTCTGTCAAACGGCTCGCACAGTGTCGAGTATGACGGTTCTTCGCTGGCCAGTGGCGTCTATTTCTACCGACTGATAACTGAGCGTGGCCACGAGACCAGGAAAATGATCTTGCTCAAGTAACGAATATACCAGTGCTATTCGCGCACGAGAAACCCCGATATCTTATCGGGGTTTTTTTATTGTCATCGCTCGGATGATTTGAGATATTGCGCTGGAACAGCATCGGTCTCTTAATGAGCGAAAGCACTGGTAAACGAATTCTTGTAGGTCGAAGCCCCTGCCTGCCCTGAGCGCAGACGAAAGGTGGTTTCGACAGGTGTCTAAATAGCAGGATCAAGTAGTGTCAATACAATACAAAGTGGTTGGCCGAACCGATATCGGGTTGGTGCGCTCGGGCAATGAAGATTGCCTGCATGTCGATCGCGAAAACAACGTCCTGGCCGTCTGCGACGGTATGGGTGGTCACCAGGCCGGCGAGGTAGCCTCGCAATCGGCCTCACAGACCATCCGGACCACCTTCACTCATCTTCGGCAGGAGTTGCTGGCCGACCCCGACCTGACGCTTGACAAATCTCTGCCACCTGGTGGTGAACTCCTGGTGAAGTCGATCCGGTTGGCTAATCGTGAAATACATAATCGCTCTGTTTCCGATCCCGCTCTGTCCGGCATGGGAACCACGGTGGTGGCTGTGGTGCTGGAAGACGATGTCATGTCAATCGCTCACGTCGGCGACAGCCGCGCGTATCGACTCGAAGCCCGACAATTGGCGCCGCTGACCACCGATCACTCGTGGGTGGCCGAGATGCAGCAGAAGCAGCTTATGAGCGCCGACGAAGCGGTCACTTCCGTCGGAAAAAACGTCATTACCCGGGCGCTGGGCGTGCGCGAGAATGTCGAGGTTGATTATCGTCTGATCGATGTCAAGCCGGGCGACACATTCATCCTCTGCTCCGACGGCCTGTGCGGATTTGCTGACGATGCCGAGATTTTTGAAGTGGCCGTTCGTGCCAATGGCGATCTGAAGCGCATGGTTGACGATCTCATCCAGATGGCCAACGACCGAGGCGGCGCCGACAATGTTACCGTAGTAGCATTTACGGTCGAGGAGACAGAGAAATCCGACTACGATGAGGTTGGCGTTCTTACACTCGAAGCCGAGACACCGGAGTTGCTGGCGGTTGAGGATGCTTGGTTGCAGCGGATGGAGAACTACCGTCACGAAACTGATTCAGATGAGACGGCGGTAGTCTCCGACGACTCCCCCAACAAGTTACTGCTGGCTGTCATCTTTGCCGCTTTTGTTGTCCTGGCCGCTGCGATAGTCTATTTGTCTACGACCTCGTAGATGTAACCTGCGTTCGTCTCGGGGAAGCTTCTGCAATGCGGTCCTTTCAGATCCGACACAGCAGCAAGAGTTCGTGCGTGGTGTACGTCCTCGTGCGCCACGCGGATACAGGGGCAGACGAGGACGTCTGCCACCCACAAACAGATCACGGGTTTTCTATGTTCCGGAAGATCATGACGTACCAACTGGAGAGCGGCCATGTTATCGGTCAGTCCTGAGTTCCATTCCTTCATCCACGGTCGCACGTTTATCTGGGCAGTGGTTGTCTTCTTATCGGCGCTGCTGGTGCGATCGGTGTTTCTGTACCAGTTTTCGTCACTGCCGATGTTCGACACGCATATCATGGATATGGATTACTTTCATCGCCTCGCGACGGTGGGTATCGCTGACACCGGCTTTCCTGACGGTCCATTCTTCAAGGCTCCGTTGTACCCTCTGTTTCTCAAACTTGTCTACACTGTTTTCGGCGCCGGTCCCTGGCCTGTCAGGATAATGCAGGCGTTGATTGGTAGTAGTTCGGCGCTGCTGACTTTTCTTCTGGCCGGTCGTCTCTTCTCGCGGCGAGTAGCGGTGATTGCCGGATTGCTGGTGGCCTTTTGCGGTACACTAATACTGTTTGATGGTCAGATACTGGTTCCGTCGTTGACGATCTTCCTGAACCTGTTGTCTCTGTACTGTCTGACGATTGCGCTGCAGACCAAGCGACGTGAGTTTTATCTCGCCGGCGGGCTGCTCCTTGGATTGTCTGCCATTGCCAGACCAACGGTACTCGCGTTTGCTATGCTGATGCTGATTTATCTAGTGTGGGTAGCCAGGAGGTCAACGTCGACATCACCGTGGAGGACACCCCTCCTTTTCCTGCTGGGACTGATTCTGGCGATTGCACCCGTCACCATTCACAACGTGGTCAGGTCCGGCGAGTTTACCTTGATTGGCACTTATTCCGGAATCAATCTGTACATCGGCAACAATCTCCATTCAGACGGCGTTTCGGCCGTAATACCCGGTACCGGCCTGGAATGGTGGGATGGAGCCTCTATGGATGATTCTCGCGCCATGGCTGAGCGTGATATGGGTCGCTCCCTGTCCGCCGCCGAACAGTCAAGCTATTGGCGCGATCGGGCCGTCAGGGAAATCGTCAACAACCCCGGCTGGTTCGCCGGACACTTATGGCGGAAGCTTCTGTTATTCATGGGTGGCTATGAACTGGCCAACAATTTTGACATCTACTACCTGACTAAACGGATTCCCTTGCTGAAGCCGCTGGTACCTAAGGGACCTATCTTCTGGCCATGGGGGGTCATCCTGCCTCTGGCTGTAGCCGGGATGATTCTGGCCGGTCGCCGGTCCGCCGAAAGCAGGTTACTGGTTTATTTCCTGGCAGCTTCAATCCCCGCATTTCTACTGTTTTTTGTCACTGCACGCTATCGGTTGCCATTGATACCTATCCTCTCGATTTTCGCCGGTTACACGATCGATGCCGCAATCCGCGGACTGAAAGGGTTCTCTTTACGTCGGGTTACGGTGGCGCTGGCATTTTTCCTGATGATCCTCATCACATGTCATCTGGACCCATACAGCTGTGCCACGGGTACTGAGGCGCAGGGACATCAGATGATTGCGGCCATCCACGATCGTAATGGAAATCAGACTAAGGCCGAACGCTACTACCGGCTGGCTCTGGCTGAGGACAGCACCCTACCCCACGCCAACAACGACCTGGGCCTTTTGCTTCTCTCAAGAGGAGACTTTGACCAAGCCATCCAGCATCTGGAAAGAGCCGTTCGGTACCGTCCGGATGACTGGTTGTTGCGTTACAACCTTGCCTATGGTTATCTGCAGGCGAACCGGCCGGCTGATGCCGTGCCGCTGCTGAAGGGCGTTATCGAGGAGGCGCCGCATTTCGCTCATGCGGCCGGTAACCTGGGAAAGGCCTATCTGCATCTGGGGCAACCGCAAGAGGCAGGAGCGGCGTTCCGGCTGGTGATCGAAGCCGACTCACTTGAGTTCCATGGCTACCACGGTCTCGGCATCGCCTTCGATCGCATGGGTGAGCCTGATTCAACGCTCTTCTATCTGAGACGAGCACTCCAGGTGGAGCCTGCGTTCGCCCTCGGACACTACAGCCTGGGTTTGTACTGGTTCAATAGTCAGGAGCCGGATTCATCTGAGGCCGAGTTGAGACAGTTTCTGCGGCTGTGGGACGGCGACCCTGGCACAGCCGACGAAGCACGCCAGTTGATCGAGGCTCTCCGGGCCGAGCATTGACCAGGGCAATACTACCGGCAACCAGCCTTTTCCTGCGCTCTTTAGTTGCTGGCTCAGTATGGAGTGAACGCGGCTTGCCGCCCGCCCAGAAATATCTTGACTTTCCTGTGTGCAGCGGTTAATTCAGGATGAGATGCGCCCATAGCTCAATTGGATAGAGCGTCTGACTACGGATCAGAAGGTTGGGGGTTCGACTCCTCCTGGGCGTATTTTTCTCTCCGAAATAGCAGCGGGCAGGAATACGCATGAATGGTTGAGCTTGAATCGTGAGGCACCCGCGCGCCGGCGGCGCACGTAGACATACGACGTCCACGGAGTTTGGCCAGAACCACCTGCAGGAAAAGTTACGTTCTGAAGATAGTCTCTGATCCCCGCGACCGCAGGGGTTGTCAGATACCTCACGTGGAGGCGCTGGAGCATTTGGAGGGGATGCAGGTAGTGCAGCCGCTGGAGATGCCTTTTGTGGAGATGAGCGAAATCAGTCTATGGACCTTAGACGACTCGCACTTGGGGCAGGGCACCGTTTCGGTATCGCTGCTGACCAACTCTTCAAATATGTCACCGCAGTCGTCACACTTGTATTCGTAAATCGGCACTACTTCTCTCCTTCGGTATCCGAGATCGACAGGACCGCACCGGTCACTGCACCCACGACCGTGGTCAGCCAGGGGTTACACATCAACGCTCACGTCGAGCCGAACTGAATATAAGCATAAGTCGCTGAAAATCCAAGCAGTCCGCCACCGGCGGCATAAATCAGGGCTCTCTTAATCTTACTTCGAGTCATAGCAACTTAACATCCTCCGGCAGTGCCGGGTTCCAACATTGTGATGGCCGCATCTTCAGATTCGGCCATTTGCATTGTAGACAACTTATGTCATTCCCGCGCAGGCGGGAATCCATCCGTCGCTTCTCAAGACTGGATTCCTGCTTTCGCAGGAATGACGAACTAAGACGAAGGCGCGAAGCGCGAAGAAGCGGCTTGCCGCCCTGCCTTCGCGGGGGTGACAGTTTGTGGTACATGGCGTTCCTTTGCCGTGGCCGGCAGACGTCCATGTCCGCCCCTTGATTGCCTTGGATCTGTCCTTCAAACGGGCAGACCGGGGGGTCTGCCGCGCACAAAATTGCCGTGGGCGGCAGATGTGGACATCTGCCGATGTATCAAACCGCTGCCGCCATTACTTTCTTCAGGGTGTTTTCGACTTCCGTGGCCAGTTCATTCAGTCCGGCATCAGGCAACATGTCGGCAATTATAGTCGGTCGCGCCAGGGTGACAATTGTCTTGTCCCCCTCGGTGTGCACGGTAAACTTGCACGGCATAAACAGTGCCACATGAATATCTATCTGCGTCGCCTTGTGAGCAAAACCGGCGTTGCAAACCTCGATAATCTTCAGGGGACCCCGTTCGAACCCCTTCTCAGCCAGCGTTTCCTGGACATCATGGATCGCCAGCACCCGAAACTGATGCTCGGCGGCTTGTTTCTCGATTCCGGCCGCTACTTCGGCGAACGGTTTGTCGGACTCCATTCGGTACGCGAGTTTATCAATCATGGTATCGTCTCCATCGTAGGTCTTTTATCCGTTAGATAGCCGAAAGAGCAAAACGATTCAGGCTACTCAGCTATGATCTCGTAGCTGGTAGTCACGCTGGCCTCAGACTCCACGGTCTGGCTGACTACACAATACTTACTCTCGGACAGCTCGATTGCTTTGGCCAGCTTGTTTTCATCCAGGTTTTCGCCACGAGCGACAAACTTGACTTCAAAAGTATGAAACGGCTTTGGGTAGGTATCATCCTGATGTGCTTTGACCTCAATCTCAAGCGAGGTCAGTTTCTGCCGCTGTTTCTCGAGGATCCGAACAACATCGACCCCGGTACAACTGGCGATGCCAAACAGCAGCAGTTCGGTTGGTTTGTGCCCGGCTTCTTCGCCGCCCGACTGTTTGGCGCCGTCGGTGATTATCGTGTGTCCAAAAGCTCCTTCGCCTTCAAACCTGATTCCCCCTGCCCATCTCATCTTTACTTCGATCATCGTCTTTCCTCACATACCAATCTTGACTACGTACCATAATCATGTACACTATGGCTATTGAAGTTATCAACCATGCCGCAAGCGCCAGGTTCCAAAAATAGCGGCAACGACGGCCAAACGCAAGGACCCAAGGCGGGTCAGACGACAGTATGCAGTATTTGTGCGTAGTTCAAGGATACTAATGTTTTGCCGAAACATGCGAAGTACGGCCTTATTACCGGAATGAACGTTCGCTGATCGGTCGGTGGTCAGGCCGGATCGGCGCCAAACCGCGAACGATCACGATGATGGAAGTAGAACTGAATGACCCTGTTTGATCTGTTATTGTATGGTGCTGCCCGGTCGCCTGAAAAGGAGGCTGTGGTCCATGGCGATCACACTATTTCCTACCGTGATTTGCTGGCGGCCGCTATTGCGGTCGCCCGAGCACTGGAACGGCTGCCCCGTGGGTCAAGGGTGGCGGTTCTCAGTGAAAACTCCATCAACTACGTCATCAGCTTTTTCGCCGTGTGCCGAGCCGGTCTGGTGGTCGTGCCCCTGGACAGTTCGCTCAAGCCGGAGAAACTGCGCAATATCATAGTAGATTGCGGCGCCTCAGCTTTGATGGTGTCAGACCGATACACATCGATAGTGGACAGTCTGGTGGGCGATGAATCGCCGGTCGAGTTAGTTCTGTCGGAAGGGTCGCTGTCTTCGGAATCTGCGGCTGTGAACTACACGAGCATTGCGGCGTTGCTGGCGGATGTTCAGGATGCTGCGCTGCAAGGCTTGGCGGACAGCGAAATCGACCGGTTCTCACAGAGCGGGCCGTTGCTATATGACAACCTGCCGGAATGTTCGCACGATCTGGCTGCGATTTTCTATACCTCCGGAAGTACCGGCGATTCCAAGGGGGTCATGTTGTCGCATCGCAACCTGATCACTAATACGATAGCAACGAATGAGTACCTCAAGCTGACCGCCGAGGATTCAGTTATCGTGATCCTGCCGTTCTTCTATATTTACGGCAACTCCCTGATGTTGACCCATGTCGCCTGCGGGGGACAACTGGTGATCGAGAATCGCTTTGCTTATCCGCAGGTCGTATTGCAGACAATGGTGCGGTGCGAGGTAACCGGGTTTTCGGGTGTACCTTCCAATTTCATGATTCTCCTAAAGCATGCCGCCTTTGCGCAGAAGCAACTGCCTCATCTTAGATACCTGACACAGGCGGGGGGGGCGATGCCGCCGCACGTCATTCAGAGTCTGATCGATGTTTTCCGCGATCGCGATATATACATCATGTACGGGCAAACGGAAGCGTCACCGCGCATCAGTTACCTGCCGCCGGAGATGCTTGCGGAAATCATCGGATCGGTCGGGGTGCCTCTGAAAGGCGTAGCTGTGCACATCTGCGACGAGGCCGGTTCGGAACTACCGCGTGGCGAGTTGGGAGAAGTCGTTGTATCCGGTGACCTTGTTATGATGGGCTATTGGAATCAACCCGACGAGCAGGATCAGGTGCTCAAGGCCGGTCGCCTGTACACCGGTGACCTGGGTCGGATTGATGACGGTGGTCTGCTATGGATAGTCTCGCGCAAGAAGGAAATCATCAAGGTCGGCGGCCATCGTGTCTCGGCGCGCGAAGTTGAGGAGTGCATAGCGGCCCATCCTGCTATCACCGAAGTGGCCGTAGTGGGCGTGCCGGATGACACTTTGGGTGAAGCGCTCAAAGCAGTCGTAGTGTTGTCCAACGATCAAACGGCCGACGCCAAAGCTATCCAGGACCATTGCAAACTCAAGTTGGGGCCAACCAAGGTGCCCAAGCACGTGATCTTCACCGATGCTCTACCGCGCTACCAATCCGGCAAGGTCAACAAGTTGGCCCTGACCTGAAAGACTACTCCACTCCCAGCACATCCAGGATGAAGGCGTACTCGAGAGCGATCTCCCTGAGATAATCGTATCGTCCCGATGCGCCGCCGTGTCCCGCACCCATGTTGGTCTTCAGGAGCAGCCGGTTGTCGTCGGTCTTGAGAGCGCGCAGCCTGGCTGTCCATTTGGCCGGCTCCCAGTACTGGACACGCGTATCATTCAGCCCCCCGGTGATCAGCATGTGAGGGTAGGCCTTGGCGGCGACATTGTCATACGGCGAGTATGACATCATGTAGTCGAAGTACTCTTTCTCATTGGGGTTGCCCCACTCCTCGTATTCGATTACGGTTAACGGTATCGAGGCGTCAAGCATGGTGTTCATGACATCGACAAACGGTACGTCGGCCACCGCGATATGGCACAACTTCGGCGCCATATTGACCACCGCGCCAATCAGCAGTCCACCGGCACTGCCGCCGTTGATGACCAGTTTGTCACGAGAAGTGTACTGTTCGGCAATGAGATGCTCACCGCAGGCGATGAAATCGGTAAACGTGTTTTTCTTATTGAGCAGCCGGCCGTCTTCGTACCAGTACCGTCCCATTTCACCGCCGCCACGGATGTGGGCTCTGGCGTATATGAACCCTCGGTCCAGAAGGCTGAGACGGTTCGACGAGAAATATGGATCCATGCTGATCCCGTAGGCGCCATAGCCGTTAAGATACAGCGGGCTGGTCCCGTCAAGTCTAGCTCCCTTTTTGTACACCAGAGAAATCGGAATCCTCGTGCCATCCTCGGCCGTAGCGTAAATGCGCTCGGATTGATACTGAGTTGGGTCGAATCCTCCGAGCACTTCCTTTCGTTTCATAAGCACACGCTCTTTGGTCCGCATATCGTAATCATAAACCGAGCGCGGAGTAGTAAAAGACTGATATACGAAGCGAAGGGCACCGCTGCCGAAGTCGATATTCTCGCCTGGATAGCAGGCATACACCGGCTCCGGCATCTCGATTCGATACGCTTCCGATGACGAGAACTCCATCACGCGCAGTTGGCGCAGCCCGTCCTCGCGCTCTGACAGCGCCATAAAGTCCTTGAACATGACGACCCTATCCAACTTGACGGAATCGCGATGGGGGATAACCTCCCGCCAGTTTTTCTTCGCCGGCGTCGAGACCGGAGTCTGCATCAGCCGGAAGTTCCTGGCGCTGTCGTTGGTTACGATGTAGAACATGTCGTCGTGGTGGTGCACCCGGTATTCATGCTTTGGATCACGGGGGTGGACGATGCTGAATTCTCCGAACGGATTGTCGGCGTCCAGATACCGGACTTCGCTTGAAGTCTGGCTGCCGATATTAAGCAGCAGATACTTCATGCTCATACTCTTGCCGATGTGCATCCAGAAGGCATTGTCCGGTTCGTGATGGATTAGGGCATCTTCCTCTTTCTGACCGAGAGTGTGGCGATACAACTTGTGCGGTCGCCATGAGTCGTCGGGGACGGTGTAGAACAGAGTTCTATTGTCGTTGGCCCACTCGGCGGAGCCGGACATTTTCGAAATCTCATCCGGAAACAACTCGCCTGACTCCAGGTTTTTCACCCGCAGTGTGTAGCGTTCGTTGCCGGCGGTGTCGGTCGAGTAGGCCAGCAGCTTATGATCGGGGCTGATTTCGTAGGTTCCCAGACCGAGAAAATCATGCCCCTCGGCCAACTGATTAACATCGAGCAGAATTTCCTCTGCCGCCTCAAGGCTGCCTTTCTTGCGACAATAGATATCGTATTGCTTTCCTTCTTCGGTACGTGAGTAATAAAAGTAGTCATCACGCTGTACCGGCACCGACAGATCGGTCTCCTTGATGCGTCCGAGCATTTCATCGTACAAATCAGTCTGAAGCTCTTCGGTGTGGTACATCACCGACTCGGTGTAGGCGTTCTCGGCCTTCAGGTAGTCCAACACCTCCGGTTTGCTTCGAGAATCATCCCGTAGCCAAGAATAGTTGTCCACCATCTCAACTCCGAACATGGTGTCAACCTTAGGTTCAACCTTTGCCACCGGTGGCTCGGTATCAAGACGATGTCCACACGATGTCGTCAAACAGACCGCGAGGACCGTGAGATTCAAAACTAGAATTCTGACTATACGCATACTTAGTACCTTTCCGCTTGATCTGGCCGTACAGTTTATCGTGGGTAGAGTATAGGTCTGAAGCGTCGGTGCGTCAAGTCGTGCCAGGTGTTTGTGTAGTGCCGGAGGTCAATTCAGGCGAAGCAGCGAGTGAGTAAACAACATGGATCCCGTCAGCGAGAATCCCTAAAACGAAAAACAGGGGTGTGGGGGTTCCCGCTCACGAAGTATCGACCGGCCATTCTCTACTTGACATACGAGGCGGTCAGAGTCTATCATGGTCATGGAGGGGACGCTGCGGCCTTCGGGTGGTGGCATCCCGGCTCCGTTGCAACGCGCCGCTAATCGATAGGTGTGTCCCATGGAGTTCGAAAAGCTAACCAGCCTTGTTCTTGACGGCCTAACGCTGAAGTTGGAAAGCCATCAAGGGTTGAATGCGTTTACACGCGAACGCTCTTCGTTTGAAGGCTGGCTGAAAGTGGAGTTGTGCCGGGTGCTTCTTGAAAGTGGGCTTGATCCGACGCCGGACACCAACAAAGTCGATGTGGCATGTGGCGATTGGGCGCTGAATGTTCGCACCGTCAGCACCAATATCCCTCACGAACAGGTTCGTAGCGTAAAACGTTCCCTTACCAGGAACGTCGAGATGTTGATCAAGGACATTTGGAAACTTACCAACCCAGGCAAGTCTGTGAATGTTCCAAAACGCGCCTTGCTGTTTGTCGTCAGTCCCCTGACGCATGACAACGAACGATGGCAGAGCATTCATCTGGGTCAGATAACCTCAGAGCTTTCCCGTCTCGAGCATCAATCGTTCCAATTCGAGTCCGGCGTGCCGGGCGTTCTCTATTTCGGTCTCTGTTCTGCTCTTGGGTAGGGTTGCGCCGCAATTCCTCGGCATTCGATTACCTCTTTCATCTCTGTTCGTGGGCGGCAGCCTCTCCTTGTCTGCCCCTTCGTACGATGTAGTAGTAGGTCAGTCCGCCGCGGCGGACTGACCTACAATGCTGAGTGCCGGCTTTCGCCAGCATGAGCAGTTTTCGTAGGGCAGCATCTCCGCGATGCTGCCACCGCGCGAAGCGCGAAAAACAGGCTTGCCTGTCAGTCTTTCATGGAGGCCAGGAACCGCTCGTTGTTCTTGGTTTTCTTGAGTCGATCCAGCAGAAATCCCATCGCCTCAATCGGATTCATCTCCGCCAGGAACTTGCGCAGAATCCAGATTTTGGTGAGCACGTCATCGTCCATAAGCAACTCCTCCTTACGCGTCGAGGAGCGGTTGATGTCCATAGCCGGGAAGATTCTCCGGTCGGAGAGGCGTCGATCCAGTACCAGTTCCATGTTGCCGGTGCCTTTGAATTCCTCGAAAATGACTTCATCCATGCGCGAGCCGGTCTCAATGAGCGCCGTTGCGATAACTGTAAGCGAGCCACCTTCTTCGATATTACGAGCAGCTCCGAAGAACCGTTTGGGTTTGTGCAGAGCGTTGGAGTCGACACCACCGGAAAGAATCTTGCCGGAATGCGGCACAACCGAGTTGTGGGCGCGCGCCAGGCGGGTGAGCGAATCGAGCAGGATGACGACATCGTGGCCATGCTCCGTCAGGCGCTTGGATTTTTCCAGTACCATGTTGGCGACCTGCACGTGTCGTTCGGCCGGTTCGTCAAAGGTTGAGGAGATAACCTCGCCTCTAACCGAGCGCTTCATGTCGGTCACTTCCTCGGGGCGCTCATCAATCAACAACACGATCAGTTTGACCTCGGGATGGTTTGTCGTAATCGCCTGAGCTATTCGTTGCAGGATAATGGTCTTGCCGGCTTTCGGTGGAGAAGTGATGAGGGCGCGCTGACCTTTGCCGATTGGGCACATTAAATCGATAATGCGTGTGGTTACTCGCTCCGAACCCGTCTCCAGCGTGAACGGCTCATCGGGATAGAGTGGCGTCAGATTATCAAAAAGTATCTTGTGTTTGGATTTCTCCGGATCTTTGAAGTTGATTGACTCGATTTTCAGCAGAGCAAAGTACCGCTCGTTGTCCTTGGGCGGCCTGACCTGGCCGGCCACAATGTCGCCGGTGCGCATGTCGAAGCGCTTGATCTGCGACGGCGAGACGTAGATATCGTCCTGCCCGGGCAGATAGTTGTAGTCGGGGGAACGGAGGAAACCGTAGCCCTCATCGAGAACCTCCAGAACGCCTTCGGCCAGAATGGTGCTGTCCGATGATGATGCGCTTTCCATAATCTTGTAAATCAACTCCGATTTGCGCAACCCCGAAACACCGGGGATATCCATGTCCTCAGCCGTTTTCAACAGTTCCGCGATCGTCTTGGATTTGAGATCAGGTAACTCCATGGTAAATCCTTAAGCTTTGATTTTGATTTCCAATTCTGCCTTGCCTCGCCCGGTTCAGTCTTCGGACAACTGCTCGATCGGGGCGTCCCCCCAAAGCCGCTCGAGGGCATAGAATCGACGCGTCGGCTCCAGAAAAATATGGACGACCACGTCGATATAATCCAACAACACCCAGTTTCCCTCGGAGTATCCCTCACGATGGTACGGTTTGTGACCGTTGTCCATAAGACCGTCCTCCACCGCCCGGGCGATCGCCTTGACATGAATATCGGCGCCGCCTGAAGCAATGACAAAGTAGTCTGTCACCGAGGATACTGCCTTGACCTTCAGTATCTTTACGTCGAATCCCTTCTTGGCAAGGGCCAGTCGGCCCGCCAGTCGGGCCAGCGTCAATCCCGCTGATTCAGTCAAGATAATTTACTTTTTCTCCATTACAATTCTATTGAGCAGTTCCAAGGTTGGCCAGTCCTCGCCAAGAACCAGGGTGGCGGTGACCTGCCGATAGTTATTCTCAAGCGGCTTGAAAGTGATCCCGTCGGCGCTTAAACCCAGCTTCTGAGCCAACAGCGTTGCCGCCGAGCGATCCTCAAGGCGAGAGAGCACGAAAGTTTCACTGACCCGGCTGAGGTCGAAATTGTCGGTGTCGACTACTTTGATCACCAGGTCCACATCGGTATAGTCGGCCAGACCATCGGCCACGCGCGCCGCCAGACCGTTGACGCCGCAGCCGTTGAGTATTTGCAGCCGCACCACATGATCGGGCGACTCCAGTGTTCGCGACACCCCACGGCTTACCCTGATGGACAAACTGACCACGTACACCAGGACAACGACAAACAGCACTGCGATCAGCAACTCCAGAACTCGGGAGCGCTGCAAGCGTTGCCGCCACGAAATATCAGATGAGCGGTCGGCTTTTTTGGGCCTCAATGATTTGTGCATTGGAGTTTTGGGTTCGAGGGGAGACGATCTACAGGTCGGTCAGAGCTTTGGAACTTAACGCAGACCTGCCGGATTATACCAAGAGTTGCTCCTGCTTATAAGAGGGTTCAAGACTGCATCATATCTTTGGACCATAAAGGTCAACCGAAACTTCTCAGACGGATGATAATCCAGTGTGAAACCGGGTAAGAGTGTGGCATCCCGACCCTGCCCCCACTGCCCAGCCGAATGGGCCACGCCCAGGTTTACACTCAGGCTTAGCTTCGGCGAGAATTCATAGAGTATGGTCGAGTTCAAAAGACCTACCGACCCGGACATAGCGCCACCTGAGAAAAAGCTCACCGAATAGCTGTGGGACCAACTGATTCTGGACATATCCAACAGTGAAAACGGATTGGCCGCGGGTTTGACCGACAGCAAACTAGTTCTGGACATGTTGTCCAATTGGGCGCGATCCGCCATCTGGGCCGATACACATCCGGCGACAGTGATCAGAAAGACCGCCAAGAGTAGTTTACTTAAGCGACTGTTCATCATCCTAATCCTTGAATCTATCTTAGTATTAGCTCGACGTCAACCAAAAAATCTCGACCAATCCCGGCGCAGTCGATTTACGCACTCTACTCATTAATAACGCAGACCGGTGTCTTTCGGCTCAATCAATCCAGTCTAATTCAACATTTTCCTGCAAACTTGCGGGTCAACTCTTCAAGCTGATCGATCGAATTGACGCCCAGACCTTCGTCCGGGTCGCTGGTAGTCACTACCGCTACTTTCAAACCTCGATCGTGCATAATCTTGATCGTATCGGTGAGGTAGTACTCCTTTTGCGTGTTTTGAGTACCCACCTCGTCCAGAGCCGCAAACAACTCCCGGTTGTCGAAACAAAACGCGCCGGTGTTGATTTCCTTGATCTTGAGAACATCAGGGGTAGCATCCCGATGTTCGATAATCTCTTTGAGCAGGTCGCCGTCGGGCACTCGAACTATCCGGCCGTACCCGGTCGGATCGGGCAGGATCGCCGAGAGACAGGTGGCTGCGGCGCCGGCGCGTTCATGTGTTTCGAGCAGACTGCGAAAAGAGTCGACCGACACGAACGGCATATCGCCCAGCGCCACCAAAGTGATGCCATCAAAATCAGCCAGCGTCCCTTTGGCCATCATGACGGCGTGACCGGTGCCGAGCTGCTCACGCTGCCAAACGAAAGCGACATTCCGATCGGCCAGTTCACGCTGTACCATCTCCCCCTGGTGGCCGATCACCACGATGATCCGATCAAACCCCAATGAGTCCAGAGTGTCCATGACCAGGCAGATCATGGCGCGGCCATTGATCTGATGCAGAACTTTCGGCAAATCCGATTTCATCCGCTTGCCCTTGCCTGCGGCAAGCACAATTGCCGATCTTCCTGTGGCCATGTGCCTTCCTTTGATCTCTGGGTTTTGCATCATACCTGTGGTTGACAGGCGGTTATGATCGTCGACTAATCCAACGGTCTGTTGTCATTGTCGACATGAACGATGGCAGGCTTGAAGCCTTTGGCCTTCTCTTTCTCGATATGGCCGTAAGCAATAATGATGATCAAATCGCCGACACTCCCCTTGCGCGCGGCGGCGCCGTTGAGACCGATGATGCCGCTTCCGGCTTCACCCTCAATGACATAAGTCTCGAACCGCTCACCGTTGGATATATTGGCAATCTGGACCTTCTCAAACGGTACCAGATCAGCGAGGCGGATCAGGTTGGCGTCGATAGTGATACTGCCGACATATTCGAGATTGGCATCAGTGATAGTGGCACGATGAATTTTCGATTTGCAAATTGTAATCAGCATTTCTCTCCGGACCATATTCATGGTGTGTGCAACGCGACCAAATATAGTCAACTCAGCCGGGGGCGCAAGCGGTTTGTGCCGCCGGCAAAGTGGGACTCATCGGTTACAACAGATGCGGCGGTAACCGGTTCCACACAAAGGTCAAACCGTGATCTCGACCCAATTGCGGGCCGGGTAGATCGACAGTTCCTCACTGATATCGTCGAGGGCCACCACCAGGTTTTTCCAACTGACCAGACGTTTGGCCTTAGACCCTTCAAGCCATCGGAACTCTGAGTTTTCCTCCGAGAGCACAACCTCTGAGTCCGAGGACACCACGGCCACAATCAGCGGCAGAATCCAAATTTTGTCGACTTCCGGCTCATAGAACTGAACCAGATACTCGGTCGCAAACATTCGCTCAGGGGCAAGCCCGGTCTCCTCCTTTAGTTCACGCACCACGACCTGGGCCACGGTTTCCTCGCCGCTCTTACTGCCGGTCATAAAACCCCAGTAACCACCGTAGGACTCCTCGGCCCGTTTTAGAATCAGGAATTTCCAGCCGTCGTAGTCTTCTTTGATGACGGCGACATTTACACCCGGGGATACAATGCCGATGTTGGTATGGTCTTGCATGTGTCCTGTCTCTATGTTTTTCTCTTCAGCCGGTACATTTCACGCCAAGTTAATGCGAAAAACCGGTTCGTCAACGGTAAACTGCCGTTATCGGCAGAGGACTGAAGCCATCGGTAGTCACACTGAGGCTGTCGCATATGCTCCGGGCCGCAGACGCCCGGGCCACCCGTCGTTACAAACGTGCGAAGCGCGAGAATCAGGTTTACCTGTCTTTGAAGGAACCCCACAAGCCCCGGCGTTACGTTATTTGCTTGCGAACGTTACGGACAGGGCCACGGTGCAACGCCACCGCTAAACATATAGTCGGCAAGTACAACGAGGTCTGATATGTCCACGTCCCAGGGACCGGAACTATCGCCGCCGCTGGCGTCGGTGTCCGCTTCAGCCCAGCACGACGGAGCCGGTCCCCCGTCGAACATGAAATCAAGCATATAGACTAAATCCGAGATGTCGATTTGGTCATTCGGATCGCCGTCAACGTTACCGCGCATATCACCCATGCAGCAGGTGCATGCGGAACCCGGTACCTGGATTGAATCACCGTGCTCCCAGTAAACGTTAAACAGCTCTTGACAGTATCCCAGCGGTACCCCGCTGAACCATGCCGTCCAAAATTCGTCCAAGGTTTCGGGATGGTGTCCGGCAACCAGTCGAGTCGAATCAAGCAGGGCCAGCAGCACTCTCTCCGGACCTGGACCCGTGTAAAGGCTGTCCCATATGCCGTCATCATTATGTTCCCAGTGCCTGGGATTATTCCAATCGTCTCGACTACTGTAGTCGTCAGGCTCCAGATCGACGATGTCCCACAGTATTCCTGCAACCGAACCTTCACAGTCAAGCCCATGTGCGTTTGTGGTGCCACCTACGCCGGGTTCGAACCCCAGTTGCCCATAGCCGCCGTCTTCCAAATTCACATATGTCGTGCAGACAAAACCCATGCCTGATCGATACAAAATATCATCGCCTGTCATCATTCCTGCCCACCAATATGAGAAGCCTTCATGGAGAGCCGTGTAGGGATCCCCGGGATTCTGACTCCACGAGTGTAACTGCGAACTACTGTCGTCAAGAAAGCCGACCATAAACTGCAATCTGTGGGCAAACTCGTTGATTATCTGATGTTCATCGAACACATCAGGACTGGGAGCCGGACCGATAGTTCTGATAATTATGTGATCCAGAGTATCCTTCTTGTACACGTACGAGGTGTGATGGGTCGGATAGTCGGAGAACAGCGCCTGAGAAAAGCCCAACGGGGGATACGGCAGGGGCATCACATCATCCCAGTACTCATGCGCATCTCTCAGTACGTCCGCAACATAGAAGTAGCCACTATGGGGCGCCATAATCTCGACATCCGGCAAGCCGTAGTGTCCAAATATATCTCCCCAGGTGTGGGTTCCATCCACGCAGTCCACAATCGTATCCGTATCGAACTTGGCAGGTGTGACGGTATAAGGAAGGGCGGACCCGAAATTGCTACCCGCCCTGGCTACAGCATTGTCCGCTATGAAACGTACGAACAGATCCTGCTTAGTACCGTCCTCTTCGACGTTGTATACCGGTGCAAACGAGAAGTTGTCCTCGTAACCAGCTATGGTTGTCATGCTATCCAGCATTTCCCCATTTTGTCCTGGGTCGGCGTCCCACAACTCAGCTCGATACCCGATGAGATTATACCAATAGGGCAGTACGTCTTGGCCCCTCGGCTGCCAATAGTACACGGTGCCGTTCATCGTCACGAAGTTACCCTTCCAGTAGTACACAGTGTCGAAATCATTATCTAGTGTAGTGTTGCATAATTATTATTGCTTATGATAAGTGCATCGGTTATACTTCGACAGAAGGAGGTGCCGATGCGCGTAGCTTGTCAGATCATGCTTATTGAAAAGGATCGAAGGATATTGGAACGCTGGTCGCGTGG
>JAUWIB010000014.1 GCA_030605565.1 bacterium | reverse complement strand
GGGACTCTTCCTTTGTCAGCCGTCTCTGTTCGAGGCTCTGCGGGTTGCCGGGGATAAGGGATTGCACTCCCTTTCAGCGGGACTCGCCGAACTGATGAGGAGTCGCGAATTCCGAGCCGTCACAATTGGCGAGCGTTTTTGGTTCGACGTCGACACGCCGAAGAGTCTGAGTCTTGCCAAAAGGGCCTTGCTGCGGAATCTGTCAAAACCTGACGATGACGGTTTCATCGCCCACTACCTGAACCGGCCGGTGTCAACAAAGATCACTCGCCTGTTAGCTGAGTATCAGATCACTCCTAATCAGGTCTCAGTGCTGAGTTTTGTCATAGCTCTTATTAGTAGTTTGAGCTTTGTCCTTGGCAATGCCATTATAGGGGCTTTTTTCATACAATTGTCAAGCATATTAGACGGATGCGATGGAGAAATAGCAAGGCTGAAGTGCATGCGATCTTCGTTCGGCGATTTCGTTGATGCGGTTCTTGATCGTTATGCTGATGGTCTTATCTTTTTCGGGATCTTTTATTACTCGTTAACTCAAATCGGAAACAGGGAGGTAGTGGGTATTTACTGGAGTCCCTTGGTGATAAGCGCCATCTGCATACTAGCTATTGTGGGAAACCTAATGGTTAGTTATACCTCTGCAAAATCAGTAGTTAATTTCGGCTACCGTTACAAAGGCAGATGGATTGCGGCTGGAAAGGGTAGAGATTTAAGACTGTTTCAGCTTTTTGTCGGTGGTATGATGACATATTTTCATCCGATTCTTGCCTTGTTTGCCGTGTTTATCATAGCTATTCAGACTAATGCGATAGTACTTTGGAGAACCTTCTTGTCATGGAATCGGTTTCGCAAGAACAAATCTTTCATCTGAGAATGGGGGCATTGGGCACTTGCTGCTTGGCTGATCTTCTAAGACTTTCTTGGCGAATCCGAGAGAAAACCTAAGCCTGTGGGAAAGGTGGGTCGAAATCGTGATAAAAGAATACCTGGACCGCATGAACCATATAGCCTTTGTAGGGGGACAAATTGCACTTGACCTCATATCGAATAGTTCCCCTTATCTAAAGAGCGACAAATCTGTCTCAACAAAAGCCGACATCGCAATATCAAAACTTGCACATAGCGTGATTGGTGATTGGCTCACAACCTCTGACCATTTACTGATTGATGAAGAAGATGCTCACAACATGGAATCTCTTGATCAATCTTACTTGACCAACACCCCATTCATTTGGGCCCTTGACCCAATTGACGGAACGAGGTCATTTTCAAATGGGATGCCCAATTTCGGTATATCAATAGGTTTGCTGAAGAACCTGAAACCATGGCTTGGCGTAGTGTATTTCCCAATGCTTGGTGAGCTATTCTATTCTGATGGAAAGCAATCTTTCTTTGTTCAGAATGCTTTTACAGAACATGAAGAAAAGAGAGCTATTACTCCCGTTGAGCAGCAGATTACAAAGCAGTCAATATTTATCTGTAATGATTCCTTTTTTGAGAGGTTCGATTGGCATCCTGACATTTGCCAAATAATGAATCCTGTCTGCGCAGTTCTGAGTTTATGTTGGCCCGCTATTGGTCGTGGCTGTGGTGCCTTCTTTGGTGCTCATATTTGGGATTTCGCAGGCTCTTGGCCGATCTTTCTATCGGCAGGATTATGTCTTCGTTCCTATCAGACCGGCAAACAGATAGAACAATTAGATATTGGACTATTTGCCCGTGAGAGCAAGGACCCATGGAAATTGAACGAATACTATATTCTTTCATCTGAGCCAAACTTTGCAATTCTGAGAGAACAAATTGTACCAAAACATGAGACTCAGATCACGCGCTCGAAACGCTCAAGCCGATTAGCATTGAAATGAAGGAGGAGAAACTGTGTGGGACTTGATAGCTTTGGCTGCAGGTATAGGGTTTGGGCTAATGGGTCTGACAGCATATATCAAGACGAATCTTGAGGCCAGGAGGGATGCCAAAGGCTACCGACACAGAATAGAAGAACTCGAAAGGATCGCCCGGAGTGGACAAAGAATAGATCCAAGAGTTTTAATTAAAGAGGAAAAATCTCTCATTGACAGTGCTAAACATGAAATCTGGATTCTTGGCATTAACGCGCTGGGAGTTTTTCACGAATCATTTGAAAATATTATCAGCCTTATGGAACGCGGTGGGAAAGTGAGGATCTTGTTACTTGATCCTGAATCGGAAGCATTCAAGCGAAGAGAAGAGAAAGAGGAAGGTACCGGGAAGGAAAAATCCGGGCGGCTGAAAGCGGAATATATCGCTTCGGTTGCATATTGCAAGGACATTGTCCATTTGAGCAACAAGAAAGACGCACTAGAATTGAGAGTGTACACTGAAGTTCCAACAGTGGCACTTTTGGTGGCTGATGCCAAGGACGATACGGGTATTATTCATATAAATGAATATAGCGCAGAACTCACTAGAGGATATGCTGGTGTTCATAGGTATATCACAAGAAAGCTCCAAACCGACGCTTTTCCACAATGGGTAGAAAAACACGAAGTTCTTTGGGATAATGCCAAGAAGGTCGTCCTATAGAGAAGTGAATACACTGCTCAAGGTGATTTCAAATATGTACTGGTTGACCTGTTTAGGTGCAGCCGTCAGGTTCCGTGCTATGCTGGCCTTGACCGGCTTCATCATGGCAAGCTATACCAAGAAAGAGTTCATGATTCGCTACCAGTCAAAACCGCCAGGTGGTCTCCTTAGCAGGCTGATCAAGAGAGACTTGAGAATCTTTGCAATAATGCTGGGGGCTATTGCGAACCTGCCGTACGAGACCATGTTGCTCGTAGGCTCCCTGTCTCACATCGGGATCGGAGGGATGCTCTTGAAGGGTCATAAGCAAGTGCTGTGACAGCAGCATTGTCATTTCGGCGATAGCCGCAACCAAGAGACATTCTCTTCGTAAGAGACAGTCATAGCCTATGATCATAGTCAAGAACCTGTTCAAGCGTTTTGGCGACATCACCGCCGTCGACGGCATCTCATTTGAGATCAGCCGGGGTGAGTCATTCGGCTTTCTCGGACCGAACGGAGCGGGCAAATCAACGACCATTAACATGCTGGCTGGTGTTCTTGAACCGGACAGCGGCAGTATCTCTATCAACGGCGCTTCCGATCCGACACGCAGCAAGGTGCGACGTTCTCTGGGGATCGCTCCACAGGCGTTGGCCCTTTACGAAGAACTCACCGGCGAAGAGAATATAGCCTTCTTCGGACGGCTCTACGGCCTGTCGGGTCGGAAGCTGCGTGAACGGGTGGACTGGTCGCTGGAGTTGGTCGGGTTATCTGAGCGACGGCGGCACCGTGTCAAAACCTACTCCGGCGGAATGCAGCGGCGGCTCAACCTGGCCTGCGGTATGGTGCATGACCCGCAAGTGCTGCTGTTGGATGAACCGACCGTTGGGATCGACCCACAGTCGCGCAATCTGATTTTCGACAAAGTTGAACAACTCAAGAGCGAGGGACGAACGGTCCTCTACACTACGCATTACATGGAGGAGGCCCAGCGGCTGTGCGACCGGGTGGCCATCATCGACCTGGGTCGCATCCTCGCGGTAGACACCGTTGACAACCTGATTTCCGAGCACGGCGGCGTGTCGGTTATCGAGGCGGAACTGGCCGCGCCGCCGAAGGATCCATCGTTGCTGCCGGGCACACTTGAAGGTACTTCCTTGCGCATTGAGACCGACAACGCAATGGCCACGGTGGCCGAACTGACATCGACCGGACATCGCTTCATAACTATGCGCATCGACCGGGCCGATCTTGAGGTTGTGTTTCTCAACCTGACGGGACGGAGGTTGCGCGACTGATGAGGACCGTGATCACTCTGGCTCTGAAGGACCTGCGTTTGTTGTGGCGCGACCGGTTCGGCCTGTTCTGGGTGCTGGCCTTCCCGCTATTGATGGCTCTTTTCTTTGGGTCCGTATTCTCAGGTGGATCCTCGAGTCGTGCAGCTATGAAGATCATAGCCGTCGACCAGGCGCAAACTGAGTCGTCGCGTCTATTTTTCGCCCGACTGGACAGTTCGGCAGCCCTGACGGTCGTTGAGTCCAGCCCGGACTCGGCCCGCATGTTGGTGAGACGGGGCAAAGCAGTGGCGTATGTGATCGCGCATCCCGGTTTTGGTTCGCTCGGTAGTATGTTTGGCGGCGACTCTGCGTCGCTGACGGTCGGTATCGATCCCTCACGCAAAGCCGAAGCCGGGTACCTTCAGGGTCTGCTCACCAGAGCCTGGTTTTCGCTGCTGCAGGATCAGTTTTTCAATCCTTCGACGGCGCGCGAGCAGATTACATCGGTTCTTGATCAGGTCGAACACGACAGCAGCACGTCATCCGAGCAGCGAGATGTGCTCACGAGCTTCTTCGGCAGCCTGCACGATTTTATGGGTGAAATGGATACGGGAGTTCTGGCTGGTGATTCTTCCGGCGAAACAACGGCGATAACGGAGCCAAAGATAAAGATCGAAGATGTCGCCAGGGAGTCGATGGGACCACGTTCATCGTGGGAAATCACTTTTCCGCAGGCGCTCATGTGGGCATTGATCGGATGCACGGCGGCCTTCGCTATCTCAATCGTCACCGAACGTACGCGCGGGACACTCTTGCGATTGCGGCTGGCGCCGCTCAGACGCTCGCAGATACTGGCCGGTAAAGGGCTGGCCTGCTTCCTCTTCTCGGTGGCTGTCTGTACACTGCTGTTGTTGTTAGCCAAACTTATTTTTCAGATTCGGACGCCTGACCTGCTACTGCTGGGAATGGCGGTGCTGGCCTGCGGTGTTTGTTTTGTCGGCTTGATGATGCTGATCAGCGTCCTGGGCAAGACCGAGCAAGCGGTCGGCGGCGCCGGTTGGGCCATCCTGCTGGTGATGTCGATGACCGGCGGCGGCATGGTGCCGCTGATGGCCATGCCGAAATGGTTGTTGACGGTAGGTCATATCAGTCCCGTCAAATGGGGGATTCTCGCTCTGGAGGGAGCGATCTGGCGTGACTTCAGCTATACCGAGATGGCGCTGCCGCTGGGTGTGCTCGTCGGTATCGGCATGGTAGCATTCACGGTCGGCGTTGTGGTTTTCAGACGTGTTCATGGGTGACGCCCAGCCGATACTCTCACGGCGAAAGTACTCTCTTGAAAGTCAGAAGCGACTCAACGGTGTCTTTCATATTCGTCGGCTGGCCAACTACGAGCTTATCCTGACGGCCATAGTACTCCAGACAGGTGCCGCAAGAAAGGATATCAGTACCGGCATCCTCGAAACTTTTCATCAGATCATTCACGGGCGATCCCTCGGTGGTCAGGAAGATGCCGCTGTTGAGACAGATGATCCTGGCCGGGATCGTCGGTGAATCCCAAAGCGTATTGAGAAACGCCGTCATCAGTTTCTCACCCAGATCGGGTTCACCATCCCCGATACCAGACGACTTCAGCACCAACAACAGTTCTTCGTTACGATCCATAGATGTCACTCCTTTTCATGCGACCTACAACTGCGCACCGGGCGCAGTGGACGGACCACAATTCTGGTGAACATACGGTACCAGCCGCAGATGCACAATGGAAACCTGCCCGGTCAGGTGGCACACAACTTTCAGGGTGGGACAGTTCGAGGGTATCTACCCCTTCGTGCGATGTAGTAGGTCAGTCCGCCGCGGTGGACTGTGCTTCTGACACGTGCGAAGCGCGAAAAGCAGGCTTGTCTGTCAGGTTCCAAGGAACCTGACCTACTGATCTGCCACGGATGTCGAAACCCGCCCTGCTATGATACATGTCAAGTTCTTTTCAGGGTTACCTCGATATCCGGTTCTTTTGTTTTTGTCCAATTTGTATCAGAGTGTCCTCACAACCTGCTATTCGTGGTTCTCCCACATGTTACATATT
>JAUWIB010000007.1 GCA_030605565.1 bacterium | reverse complement strand
ACTGCTCATGACGTTTGCCAAATCGATATGCCATTTCAATATCCTCACTACCTATCTTGATTGAACCACAACATATCGACTATGTAATCCATACTCAACTAAAAACCCTATTGCGACACAGCCTGTCCGCTCAGGGTGACGTTGAAAACGCGCGAAGTACGAGAGACAGGCTTGCCTGCGGGCAACTTGACCGTGCCCTGTTTTGGCTTGACAAACATTGTCGATCTGGTATACTGATTTTGATCAACACTACGAGTTATTGGATCAAGTACTTAGCATGGAATTCACCAATTCTAATCTTTACCCAACATCGAGGAGGATGATGTGAAACGTTTTCTCACTATTGCGGCTATGGGGGTCTTTTTGCTCTTCGGAGCGACGGCTTTCGCTCAGGACAAATCAGCGTGCGGCGATGTCAACGATGACGGCCAGTTGAACATCAGCGATCTGGTCTACATGATCGACTGGCTGTACATGGGCGGTCCCCCCCCGCCGGACCCATCGGCGGCTGAGATGGATCTGTGCAACGGCACGGACGTTGCCGACATTGATTACTTTATCAACTACGTGTTCCGGGGCGGTCCGGTTCCTTGTGCAGGCGCTGCCGATTGCACGCCCTACGCTGGCGGCGCCCTTTCGCTGGATCATGTTGACGGCCTGCTTACGTCTGGGGTGCTTTCGACCGGCGTCCCGATCAGCTTCTACCTCCGTGTGACCAACAACACCGGGGTGAGTATTACAGCGATCACCAACGGAATAAGGGTGTATTCGCCCGACGGCGCCGACTGGGCTGAGACAACCGCTGACACTATCACCAATCCGGGATTCGACTTGGTCGCGAAACAGGATATCTATGGACCTATGGGTGATGGAGAGGATACCGTGGGGTTGTTGGGCATTGCTATCTCTACAGCAATCCCCGACGGCTACGACGACGTAGTATACAAGATCTCGATCACGTCTCTGGATGTATCACATGCCGGCAAAACAATCTGTCTGGATTCCACGTTCTTTGCAACGGGTGGCAGTTGGAAATGGTCGCACAACGGGATGTCACATTATATCCCCGACTGGGGAGGTCCTTACACGTTCGCGATTGAAGAACCACCGGTCGGAGAAGCATCGGTGTCTCTGGATCACATTGATGGCTACAGTATCGAGAACGATGGTCTATGGGCGGGCATACCGATCACCTTTAATTTTCGCATGACCAACAACACCGGTCAAACAATCAACGCCTTCACCAACGGATTCAGGGTCTATTCGCCCGACGGCGCGACCTGGCAACCAGCCGTAGGCGACACTACCAGCCTTGGATGGTGGGATCGGTTTAACCTCCTCTTCGACATCTCCCACCACAGTTGCAACGGGTCCGGCTCTGATACGGTTGGCTTCGCAGGTGTGGTGCTGAACAGTCCGGGCCTGGAGGATGGATTTGATGCCGTCTCACTCCTGGTTCGCACCCAATTGAGCGGGGATATGCAAGGCAAGACCCTCTGCGTGGATTCTTCATTCTACCAGCCGTCCGGTTACTGGTTGTGGTCGACAACACCTGTCCCATATGTATATCCGCAATGGGACGGTCCGCACTGTTATGAGATCCTCGGTGTGCTGCCGGGTGCGGGCGACTCCGTGATTGTCCCCACGACCACGGTCGCATACGGCAACATGGTTCAACCGGTTCACGTGAAACTGACCCAGCCAATCAAAGGCGCCTCAATCCCCCTGAAGATTCCTCTCGACGCCGAGGTCGACTCATTGTCGCGGGTCGGGCTGCTGACTGAAACCTGGGACTACACCTTCTCGTACGTCAAGCCGGACTCCGGATTCTTGTATGTGGCCCTGGCCAACTCTACTGGTGAGATCATCCCGGTCGGCGAGCATGCGGTGTTCAACATCCACTTCCACGCCCTCAACGCTGACTGTTACGACCCCTTCTACATTTCCTGGGATACTGCGCTGTCGGCTGACCCGATCAGGAGCCTGTTGTTCGCCGACGTCAACGGTTTGGATCTTGAGGCAGGATTTGATCGTGAACGCGATCTTACCGAAGTGCCGCCGTATACACCCGGTGATCTGGACCTCTCCGGAGGCGTTGACATCGCCGACCTGGTTTTCATGGTCGATTACATGTTCAATGGTGGACCGCCGCCGTACATCATGAATACTATCGATGTGAACGGTTCCTGCACCGGCCCGAACATCGCCGACCTCGTCTATTTCGTCGACTACTTCTTCCAGGGCGGCCCAGCGCCGCTGTGTGGCTGTCTCGGGGCGAAAATCGGCAAGCTTGCGGTTGATGACGCTGTTGTTATTGGCGCGGTTTTTGAAAATGGAGTCACTACCATCGCGATCACAACGCCACGTGAATTGCGCGGCCTCCAACTGGAACTGTTGGGTGATGCTTCCGTGGAGCCGGTGAACCTTCTTGTCGACCGACTGGACCTATTGTATGGTTCGGTGAACGACCGGATGAAAGTGGGACTTCTGGATATGGACGGCGTCGAGTCGATAGCTGCCGGTCGTCACGACCTGATCGTTCTACAGGGCGAATGGCGTATTACCGAAGCAGAGGCGGCAGCCGATGGGCGCGAGGCGTTCGGTGTGAGAATAGACAACGCTATGAAGTCGACCGATATGCCGTCGTCTTATGCTCTGCACCAGAACTACCCCAATCCGTTCAACCCTCAAACTGAGATCAGTTTTAGTCTGCCGGCGGCATGCCAGGTTACATTGGACGTCTACAACATCATGGGCCAGAAGGTAGCCACCCTGGTTGACCGCCATCTCGGAGCGGGTGAGCATACGGTGACCTTTGACGGTCGTGACGCGGCCAGCGGCGTTTACTTCTACCGTCTGAGCACCAGCGAATTCACCGATACACAGAAGATGGTTCTGCTCAAGTAGAAGCTATCTACAAGCAAATCCGTTTTGTGAAGGCCACTCCCAACCGGGGGTGGCCTTTTCTACAGACCTGGAGTCAGGGAACTTTGAGCACGGGCGTGTTTATAATATCATTTGAACCGACTCGTTAATGCTTCGTCGAGCAAACAGCGGTTGGGATTATTGACAGTCGACAGGAGTATGCCTATCTTGGGACCTGTCTTGAGTTAAGAAAATAAGTTTAGGCACAAACGCCGATCAGACTGAAAGGTGACGGTGCTGAAAAACAGTGAGGTAACTTTATGACGGAAGCATCTTCTCCTGCCATGATTGAAGCTGCAGGGTTGAGCAAGTACTTCGGATCGTTCGTGGCGATTGAGGACATCAATTTCTCGATACCGAGTGGGCAGATTGTTGCCTTCCTGGGTCCCAACGGCGCCGGTAAGTCGACCACCATGCGTATCCTGAGCGGGTTCCTCGCTCCCAGTGAGGGCAGGGCCGCCATCGCCGGACTTGATGTTTCCTCGAATCGACTCGAGGCGGCCCGGCATCTCGGTTACTTACCCGAAAACGGTCCGCTCTACGATGACATGACACCGCTGGAACTACTGAAGTTCTTCGGCGCTGTCCGAGGTTTGTCAAATGCCGGGTTGAATGATCGCATCGAAGCCGTGACTGATTCGTGCGCTATTCGTGAGGTGTTGGAAAAACCGATAGGTAAGCTCTCGCGCGGCTACCGTCAGCGCGTCGGATTGGCCCAGGCGCTGCTGCATGACCCGGACGTCTTGGTCATGGACGAACCGACCGCCGGGCTGGACCCCAATCAAATTCGCGACTTCCGGGCAAATATCAGCAAACTTGCCCAGTCCAAGACGGTCATGATCTCGACTCACATCCTGCAGGAAGTGGAGGCCGTCGCCGACCGCGTGCTGTTCATTCATGAAGGGCGGCTCCTCTTTGACGGCGGTTGTGACGAACTGCGTCGCGATGATTCGCTTGAGGAGGCCTTCTACAAACTGACCAATTACGGCCGCCCGGCCGGGGTCGAGGGGGGGACGGTATGACACTCAATAAAGACGCAATCATCGTCCTGGCCAAACGTGACCTGCGGGCATACTTCGCCAGTCCCACCGGTTATGTGTTCGTTACCCTTTTCATATTGCTGAGTGCCGCCGCGGCCTTCTGGCAGCAACGGTTCTTCGCCAACAACCTGGCCAACCTCGATCAGTTGAACCAGTTGTTCCCCCTGCTGTTGCTTCTGTTTGTTCCGGCGTTGACCATGGGTGTCTGGGCCGACGAACGCAAGCAGGGAACCGACGAACTCCTGTTGACTCTGCCGGCCACCGATCTCGAGATCGTGCTCGGCAAGTATCTGGCCGTGCTCGGCATTTACACGGCCTCACTGTTGTTGTCGGTCAGTCACGTGATTGTTCTGTTTTGGCTGGGCAGTCCGGATATCGGGTTGATGTTCGCCAACTATCTGGGTTACTGGCTGATCGGCGCGGCGCTATTGTCGATCGGCATGTTAGCCTCGCTGCTGACCACCAACAGTACGGTCGGGTTTGTCGTCGG
Organism: bacterium; assembly: GCA_030605565.1. GTDB lineage: Bacteria > Zixibacteria > MSB-5A5 > GN15 > FEB-12 > JAJRTA01. The sequence continues at coordinate 3,803 of JAUWIB010000007.1, read as the reverse complement.
GGCAGTCTTTTGTTCCGTTTTTGTGTTCGTGAATTCCGCCCAATGGGTCGTCAGCGACAGCCTCCAGCAATGGCTGGCGCCGATTGGCGTGTTCACCTACTTTGCCGACTTCGCAACCGGTGTTGTCAGTTTCTCCGGGCTGCTGTACTTCCTGTCGATCGCGGGCGTGATGCTATACTTCAACGTAGTCCTGCTGGGACGCCGTCACTGGCCGGCCGAGGCGGGCGGTTACCGGTTCTGGATACATCACCTGGTGCGCGCCGCAGCCATGGTCGTGGCCGTGATCAGTTTCAACGCCGTCGTAAGTCGAGCCGAGTTTCGTATCGATACCACTGCCGAGCAGTTGCATTCGCTCTCCGACCAGAGCGCGCAACTGCTGGACCAACTGCCGGATGATCGCCCGGTCCTGGTGCAGGCGTTCATCAGTCCGGAGGTCCCGCGTTCGATAGTGCAGACACGGGCCAATCTGGTCAGCAAGCTAAGAGAGATCTCTGCGCTGGGTGGTGACAAAGTTCAGGTGATTATCCATGACACCGAGCCGTTCACCGAGGAGGCGCGCGACGCCCGTGAGAAGTTCGGCATCATGCCGCGCAAAGTTATGGGTGTTGCCGGCGGCCAGCCAATTGATGTCTTCCTGGGTGTGGCTTTCACCAGCGGTGTCAGTGAAATGGTGATCCCATTTTTCGAGCGTGGTTTGCCGGTCGAGTACGAGTTGCTTCGAAGCATCCGCGTGGCCGCCAAAACTCAGCGCAAGAAGATAGGTATCCTGACAACACCAGCCAAACTGGCTGGCGGCTTTGATTACCAGACTATGAACAGCCAACCGCCCTGGTCGGTAGTGTCGGAGTTGAACAAGCAGTACGAGATCGCGAGGGTGACGGCCGCCGAGGCTATCACCGAGGAAATGGATGGGCTGCTGGTGGCGTTGCCGTCATCGCTGACTCAACCGGAAATGGACAACCTGAAGGCCTACATTCTCGAAGGTCATCCGACGCTGCTGTTGGTGGATCCATTGCCGGTGGTCGATATCGGATTGTCACCGGCCATCCCAGCGGGCGGCAACCGCAATCCGTTCCAGCAGAATCAACCACAACCGGAACCGAAGGGTAACATCAATCAGTTCATGACCGATATCGGTGTCAGCTTCAACTCTATGCAGATCGCCTGGGACACCTACAATCCTCACCCCGATCTGGTGCAACTGCAGCCGGAAATAATATTCATTGGCCCCGGTAATCAGACGACTGATGCCTTCAGCAGCCTCAACCGGGCCAGTTCCGGTTTGCAGGAGATGGTCGTACTCTATCCGGGTTACCTCAACAAGGCGGTCAACGGCAAGTTCGAGTACGAACCGTTACTGCGCACGGGACGCATCTCAGGGCTACTGCCGTTCCAGCAGTTGGTGCAGCGCGGTTTCTTCGGCATGGGGTTTCAGTTGAACCGGAACGCTCGTCGTGTCCCCACCGGTGAGGTCTACACGGTGGCCGCTCACTTGCGTGGCGCCGCTGGGACCGGTGAAGACAAGGGCCAGAAGATGCACTCGGTCAACCTGACTGTCATCGCCGATATCGACTTCATTTCCGAACAGTTCTTCCAGATTCGACAGCGTGGCTTGCAAAACCTGAGTTTTGACAATGTCACCTTCTTTCTCAATTGCATGGATATGCTTGTCGGCGATGAGTCATTCGTAGACCTGCGCAAGAAACGGATCCGCCACCGTACCCTTGAGTCGGTCGAGGCAAAGACTCGCGGGTTTGTCGAACAGCGCATCAAAGAGGAAAAGGAAGCTGAGGCCGAGGCACAACAGGCGTTGGTCGAGGCGCAACAACGATTGAACGAAAAGGTCGCCGAGGTTCAGAACCGGCCTGATCTCGACCAGCAGACCAAACAGATCATGGCGCAGAACCTGCAGGAGGTCGAGAATCGTCGTCTTGAAGTGCTGAAAAGCAATATCGAAACCCGCAAAGAAGCCACCGTACAAGCGTCCAGGGAGAAGATGGAATCAGCCGTGCGCAGCATCCAGACACGCATCAAAACTCTGGCCGTGCTGTTGCCGCCGATCCCGGTGTTTGTCATGGGTGTGATGATCTTTGTCAAGCGACGAAGGCGCGAGTACGAAGGGGCGGTTGCATCCAGAAGGTTGAGGAGTTAAGCCATGCCGGAAAACAAAAAGACTATCATGTATGTTGCTGTCGCGGTGGTTCTTCTTCTGCTGGCTTTCATCACCTCTCCGAAGAAGCTCACCTCCGAGGCATTCATGGATCAGGGTGAACCGTTCTTCCCGGACTTTGTCGATCCCAACGAAGCCACTACGCTCGAAGTCATCGGTTACGATGAGACCACTGCATCAGCGGCGCCGTTCAAGGTTACTTTTGACGGTGGGCGCTGGACGATTCCCTCGCACCACGATTACCCCGCCGACGGCAAGGACCGGCTGGCCAGGACGGCGGCGGGAGTCATTGGTATCAAGAAGGACGATTTCCGTTCCGCCAATGTGTCTGACCACGAAGCGCTGGGGGTGATCGATCCGATGGATGAGGCAGCCGGTCTTACCGGTCGCGGTCAGCGTGTCACGATCAAAGGGAGTGGTGACCAGGTGCTGGCCGACTTCATCATCGGCAACGAGGTGGAGCCGCGTGATAAATTCCGGTTTGTCCGCATCCCGGATCAGAATCGAGTCTACGCCGCGCGGGTCGATATCGATCTTTCCACCAGGTTCGAGGACTGGATAGAGACGAATCTGCTGGACGTTCGGAAGTATCGTGTCAGGAAAGTACTCATCAAGGACTATAGCATCAACGAACGAACGCGCAGTGTCGATCGCCGCGACGAGTTGACCCTGACCAACGAGGACAACAAGTGGAAGGCGAACAGGATGCCGTCAGGACGAGTTGTCGATTCCACCAAGATGCAAGGGATGCTGACGGCGCTCGAAGAACTGAAAATCGTCGGCGTGCGCCCCAAACCGGCGGGGCTGACGGCGTCATTGACAGAGGCATCCGAAACGCAGAAAGTGGCGCAGTCTGATTTGTTTTCGCTACAGAGCAAGGGGTACTTCTTTTCGCGAGATGGGCAACTACTTTCCAACGAGGGGGAGATGCAGGCATTCACCAAAGACGGTGTGAAGTACACTCTTCGTTTTGGTGAAGTTGCTTACGGTACCGGTGAGGCTCTCACGGCCGGTGCCGATAGCACGCAGGACGAGTCCGGTCCGGCGGAGAACAGGTATCTGTTCGTCACGGCGGAGTTTGATGCATCGATGCTCGGCAAGAAACCAACGCCGCCGACGGATAAGTCGTACGAGAAAAAGCCTGATTCCACCTGGACCGATGAGGATCGCGCGAATCGTTTGAAACAAGACGCCTACGCCAAGTGGGGACGCGATATGGAGAATGGTAAGACGACGGCTGCCGAACTCAACGCCCGTTTTGCCAAATGGTACTATGTCATCTCGGCGGAGAGCTACGATAATCTCCGCGTCACCCGCAGCGAGATGGTAGTGAAACCGGAGGCGGAGGAGGGGTAAGATCGTAGGCGCCAGACTGCTTTTTGTGTGGACGGGTGGCCCGTGGGCTTGCCCCGGGTTTCCAATTGTAATCGTGGGTTCATCACAGTACTTGAAGACGGGACAAGCGTATCGGAATGTTCCAAAGAAACCCACCGCAAGGAGGCTGTCTCAAAAGTCGCTTTTTCTATCGCGTAGCGGCGGGCCTTGTGTCCGCCGGAATCGAGGTGGGAGACAAGCCCCCACCCTACGCGGTGTTAGAATCTGTGCACATAAACAGTGGTGAGGACGATGCATT
>JAUWIB010000076.1 GCA_030605565.1 bacterium | reverse complement strand
GGACAGAGCCACCATAGGAACGCACGAAGTCAGCACCGACAATCTCAGAAATCTTGTAGTCGGCGCCCTTGGCCAGAATATCAGGCTTAACCTGTCGGATTAGCTTATCGGGAGTATCCTCCCCAAAGATCACGATATAGTCGACCGACTCAAGCGCCAGCAAGATCACCGCGCGGTCGGATTGCCTCTGAAGCGGTCGGGTCGGTCCCTTGATCCGCCTAACCGAGGCATCGCTGTTGAGTCCAAGGATCAGAACGTCACCGAGCGATTTTGCTTTGGCCAGATACTCAACGTGTCCACGGTGAAGGATGTCAAAGACACCGTTGGTAAATATAACCCGCTTGCCGCCCCGTTTCAAACGGGCGGCCAGAGTGGCGATTTTAGTTCGGCTGATGAGATTGCGAACCGGCATTGGGATAACGTCACGAACTGCTGTGGGTGGTGACAAGATTGCCGTTTTTGACATTCAATAGCAGTTCCTGCCGTAGTTGAGCGGGCGTGACGCTGGCCGTACCGATCTCACCGATAGTGATACCGGCGGCGGCATTGGCGACCACAGCCGCCTCCACCAGATCGGCGCCGGCACAGACGGCTGCTACAAAGGTGGCAATGACAGTATCACCGGCGCCGGTGACATCAAACACCTTGCGCGCAAAAGTGGGGATATGAGTCGGTTCGCCGCCGTCCTGAAAAAGGGACATGCCATTCTGCCCACGTGTAATCAAGATCGAACGCGCCTCGAGTTTTTTCAGCAGTCCGGCGCCCACCTCCAGTAGGTCGGACTCGGTGCGAATCCGAAGGCCATAAGCAAATCCAGCTTCGTGGTGGTTGGGCGTAATCAAGGACACGTGCCGATAGTTGAAAAAGTGCGTTTCCTTGGGGTCGACGGCAATAAAGATTTTCTTGTCCTGGCAGATCTGGATCACCCGCTCGAGCAGACTGGCAGTGATGACACCTTTTCCGTAATCGGATATGATTACCGCCTGGATTTCATCGGCCCACGAATCGAATTTGTCGAGCACCCGCTGTTCGGTTTGTTCCGAGAGTTCGTGGCGGTCCTCCCGATCGGCCCGCACCACCTGCTGGCCATGCGCAATAATGCGGGTCTTGATAGTAGTCTGCCGACCTTCATCGGTAATAATGGCGTCGGCCGTGATGTCCTTCTGTTGCAGCAGACCATTGAGTTTGATTGAGGCTTCATCCGGGCCGACTACGCCCAGAAGGATTGGTTGCTCACCGAGAGCGCGGATGTTGGCCGCCACGTTGGCTGATCCACCCAGGAGTTGCTTGCTGGAAGTGATCTCCACAACAGGCACCGGAGCTTCGGGCGAAATACGGTCGACCACACCGAGTAAGTACTCGTCGAGCATGATATCGCCCAAAATGAGTATCTTCGACCGGCCGAAATTATCGACCAACTGTTCAATCCTGCTATTCGTCAGTGCCAATTTCCAACCTCTCGGCCGTTAGGGTTGTCCACGCAAGGGCATTTTACCCAAATAAGGTTGACTTAGGTAACAAATATATTAAAATGGCCTTACCGGAACAAGTTAAGAAATCCTGTCATTTGAAAAAAGGAACAAAGAGAAAAATGCAGCAACACCCGCAGCAACAGATAAAAGTCGAATTGGGCGACAAAGAAGCCGAGGGGATCTATGCTAATCTGTGTATGATAATGCACTCCCCGACGGAGATCGTATTCGATTTCGCCCGAGTGATGCCACGATCACCCAAAGCACGTGTACTGGCGCGGATCATAATGACCCCGATGCACGCCAAGTTGATGTCTAAGGCGTTGGAGGACAATCTGAAGAAGTTCGAAAAGCAGTTCGGCGAGATCAAGATCCACGGTAGTGTGGATAAAATGTCTCAGACAATCGGTTTTGAGGCCAGTTCCACGATTCCGACCGAGGAGGAGAAGTGACCCGCGGTTATTTCGCTTTTGTCCTGCACAGCCACCTGCCATATGTTCTCTCACATGGGCGGTGGCCCCACGGTACCGACTGGTTAAGCGAGGCGGTGGCCGAAACCTACTTGCCGATTATCCAAATGATGAACGAACTGCAGGCCGAGGGTTGCCGTCCCAAGCTTACCATCGGCCTGTCGCCGGTATTGTGCGAACAGCTCGCGGACAATTCATTCAAGGATGAATTCACTCTTTATCTCCGTCAGAAGATTGAAGCCGCTCAAAAGGACAGTGAGGAATTCTACCGTTTCAACGATCAGACAATGCTGACGACAGCTCGCTACTGGGAAGAATTCTACGGCAACACTCTGGAGTACTATGGTTCCATTGGGCAGGATGTCATCTACGAATTCAGGAAACTGCAGGATGCCGGCTGTCTGGAGATCATCACCTGCGGCGCCACCCATGGGTACTACCCTCTTCTGTCGCGCGATGAATCATTGCAGGCCCAAACGAAGATGGCGGTGCGCAATTACCGCCAGCATTTCGGACGGGAACCCCAGGGAATGTGGCTGCCCGAGTGCGCCTACCGACCACGTTACAATTGGACCCGACCCGTAGCTGCCGAGGACAACCCGGAACCGTACGCTCGCAAAGGCGTTGACGAATTCCTCACCGAAAACGGGCTGGATTTCTTTATCATCGACTCCGCGCTGCTAAAAGGCGGCAAGTCGATCGGCGTCTATGTTGATCGCTTTGATGCTCTGAAGCAACTGTGGGGACAGTTCCAGGAGCAATATCAGCCTCGTCAAGAGGAGAAGGACAAGACGCCGCGCGAAGTCTATCTGGTCAGTTCTTCACCGGAAGGCAAGAAACCCACGGCGATATTCACGCGCGATCCTGAGACCGGGCTGTTGGTCTGGTCCGGCGAGCACGGTTATCCGGGCGATGGCAATTACCTGGATTTCCACAAGAAGCGATTCCCCGGCGGTCACCGTTACTGGGCGGTCACTTCGGTCAAGGCCGACCTGGCTGATAAGGCGCCATACTCCATGGAACGCGCCATGAGCCGCATTCCTGAGAATGGCGATCACTTTGCGGGCAAGGTGACCGACATTCTTTCCGCCTATAATGATGCCGGCGGTGAACCGGGAATCCTCGTAGCACCTTACGACGCCGAACTTTTCGGACACTGGTGGTTCGAGGGACCGCACTTTCTCAAACACGTGGTGCGTAGTCTCGCTCAGAGTAACGAAGTCGAACTCACGTTCCTCAGCGAACATCTCAAGCGCACTCAGCCGACCCGCGTGGTATCTATTCCGGAAGGAAGCTGGGGTCAGGGAAACCATCACTATATCTGGCTCAATAAACATACCGAGTGGACCTGGCAACACATCTACGAAGCTGAGGACAAGATGTGCGCGCTGGCCCAGCGATGGTCATCGCTATCGGATAAGAGTGACCGAGAACTGGAAGATATCCTCAAACAGATGGCCCGTGAACTTATGCTGCTGTCAGCATCCGATTGGCAATTTCTCATTTCGACCTGGGCCGCCCGCGATTATGGCGAACTCAGAATTAGCGAGCATTTCGCCGACTTCCAACGACTGGTCGAGATAGCCGAGAATAAGTTCGACGGACACACACTGAAACCGGGAGATCGTCAGTTCTTCGACGATTGTAAGAAACGGGATTGTCTGTTTGACGATATCGACCTAAGCTGGTTTGCCACCGTTGAGTTTCCGGCGGAAGCATTGATGCAGCCCTGAACAGGCCCGCTCTACTCGCCTGTTCAGGCCTCACTTGAGGTTGCATCTTTTTTGGTTGATTGAAACCAGCCGGCAGGACATGATATCGGTATGTCAGTCGCAAAACAACTCCAGAAGTGCCCCTTCTGTCTGGAACCGATCATGGCCGGAGCGACTCGGTGCAAGCACTGCCAGGCCGACCTGTCTGAAGCCGGCAAGACGAAGACTCGTTTGGCCAAATACCGGACCTTCAGGGTCGGGTTCCTGTCCGGCCTTATGTTCAGTCTCGTTCTGGCCTTGCTGCTGTACGCTCATTTCGTCTGGAACCAATAATCGGCGATCACCCCGGCCACCGCACCATAAGTAATGCAATGACCCTTAAGTCCTTGTTATACTGCTTCATTTGGCGGTAACCAAGGTGTAGCTGCATGATAAACGCGGTAATAGCGTGAGGATAAAGAGAATTGTGGTAAAACTCAGCGACGAAATTCCGATAACAGAGGTAATGTACCGGTCGATGGCATTCATCGGCCCAGTTGGATAATCGGTAGCAGGAGGGAAGGATGGATCCGCGAGCAGATGTATTGATTGTCGACGATGAGACCTTCATCAGACAGATTTTAGCCCGGATCGTAGGCCGCGAGGGGTACCGGGTTCGTCAGGCATGCGACGGCCATGATGCCTTGGATCGCCTATCCGAAGCGTCGTGCGACATTGTCATTTCGGATATCAAAATGCCCAATATGGATGGCATCGCCTTGCTGTCGGAGATACAGTCACGATACCCCGAAATCAGCGTCATCCTGATCACAGCCTACGCTGGTAAGTATTCGGCAGAGGAAGCCTTGAAAGCCGGGGCTGATGCTTTCATCGCCAAGCCTTTCAAGAACGTTGAAATCGCCGAAACGCTGCGGGAAGTGTTACGGAAGAATCTCCGATCCCGCACCAAGGCATCGGCCGTAATACCTTAGCAGAAGTAGCGCAGAATCCGTGCGCGCATATCAACCTCGACACCTACGTCGGCGCCAATCCCTCCTCTCTATCATTGTCATACTGGCGAACTCCAGTCGTTCATGTCGCGAAGGGAAACCGGACCCCGGTTGTAGGTGAACGGCAGATGTCCACATCTGCCATCCGGTCAAGCCGGATTCCACGGCATCGCATGTGGACATACGACGCCCACCGGCTAATTCATCTTCCACGGAAACCAAAAAGACGGGATAATAAAGATGACAAAAAAGAACAGAATTAGAAAAAAGTGTTACCCATGTGCCCGGTCTAATGTGTAACCTATGTACCCGGTCGTACACAGATCACCCCGCGTGGCGACGGTTTCCCGCCGGGTCTGAAGACACGTGGGGCGCAAGACTGAGTGAAGCTAATCCTGGGACAGAACACCAGATGACTACCTTTTTGTCGCGATCACAAGAAGAATTCGCTGACCCTCGACCCGCTCCAACTCGAACTCGATGTCGTGCCACTGGACCCTTTGCCCTTCCCTGGGGACGGATCCGACAAGATCATAGATCAGGCCACCGACCGTATCATAGTCACCCTGCTCATGGTCGGTGTCGAGATAGTCCTGCAGCTTCTCAACCAGCAAACCGGAACTCACTCGATAACGCCCGTCGGGAAGCTCAGTGAACTCAGCCTCTTCGGCGTCATGTTCATCCTGTATCTCACCGAAGATTTCCTCGAGTATATCTTCCAATGTTACCAACCCGGCTATGCCGCCGTACTCGTCGACCACGATAGCGATATGGAATCTCTTTGACTTGAACTCCTGCAGCAACTCGCCGATTATCTTCGTCTCGGGCACGAAGTACGGATCTCGCAGGTAGGTCTCAATAACGAACTTCTCACCAGCTTCCGGCATGTTGGAAAACAGATCCTTGACATAGACAAGTCCGATAATCTTGTCGATGGCTCCGTCGTAAACAGGGTAGCGTGAATGCCCGTCCGCGAGCACCAGTTCGCGGATTCCTCGGAAGCTCAGTCCTTTCTCGACGCCGGTGATATCAATCCGGGGAACCATGATTTCTCGTACGACGGTCTGGTCCAGCAGGAAGATCTGGCCGATCATCTGCTTCTCTTCGTCTTCGACAATCGTCTCGCTAATCCCCGCCTCCTCGGCCAGAGTTTCGATGGCGCGTTCGACGATCTCTTCTTTTTCTTCCTCCGACACCGGCGTGTTTCCCTGCGCCCTCTCCAGCGCGCGTCGGTAAATCCAGATGACGGGGTAGCATGCGACATAGATGGAAGCGATGATCCACAGGTGTCGCAGCATTCGAGGACTAACGGCGCGCCGTGAAGCGCGACGGGTCAGGTACTCGACGACCAGAACAAATGAGAGCCAAACCAGGATAAGTCCCACGACGATCAGCGAATGCGGCGCTATCTCCAGACGCTGGGCAAATCTCTCCAGCACACGTACTGTCGCCAATGTTGATACGATCAGCGCCGCCGAGTTGTAAACCAATGCGATCTGGACAAAGGCGCGTGGGTCATCGGCCAGGCGGATCAGAAAGCTGCGTTTGCCATGGGGTAGTCCCGGACCGATCTCCTCTACATCATCCGGATCGATGTAGACAGCGCGCGCATACAGGGCAACGAGATAGGCTGTGACATAACACAGAATGATCAGGGACAAACCGATCAGTTCAATCATGCTCATCCGGCTCCATAAAGACGGGCCAAATAGAACTCCTCCCTTGAGGCCATCTTCTTCTGTTGTGCAGGCTCAGTGTGATCATAACCGAACAAATGCAGAAACCCGTGGCAGGCGAGCCTCAGATACTCCTCGTACCGACCGTGACCATATTCAGCGGCCTGCCTGACGGCCATGGCGACACTGATATATATCTCACCAAAGGTTTGGTCGGTATCGTCCGGTTCATCCAGATGAAACGACAGGACATCGGTGGTTCGGTCAATACTGCGAAACTGACGGTTAAGGCGGCGGATTCTTGTGTCGGTAGTGAAAACGAGATTCACGTTCCCGTCGTTGCGCGGCGCCTCAGCATCGGCCACCATCTTGAACAAGCGCATCAAACGGGTCGACGGTAGCCTGGCTGGAGTCTCTTTATGAATTGACAATCTCATTCGGTGGCTGCCTCCAAATCATCGGACGTCGAAGGATAGACGACACGATGATGGAACGAAGCGATCAACACCTGGGCAAAGGCTTCCTTGATTCTGGCCAGGTCCTTCAGGGTGAGCGGGCATTGATCCAGTTCGCCGGATTGAAACCGATCGTTGATTATCTTCTGTATGAGGTTTTCCATCCGCGCCGGCTTCGGTTCATCCAGAGTGCGACTGGCCGCTTCGACGGCATCGGCCAGCATGGCGATGGCGGTTTCTCTGATCTGTGGTTTTGGTCCCGGGTAGCGGTACTTGTCGATCACCGACGGATCCTCACCCTGCTCGAGAGCTCGGTTGTAGAAGAAAGACTGAACAATGGTGCCGTGGTGTTCTTCGACGAAATTGAGCACGTCGTCGGGGATATCCGCCTCCTCGCCCAACTGGCGGCCCCGCTTGACGTGTGACGACAGAATCAGGGACGACATGGATGGTGACAACGCATCGTGTTTCGACTTTACGCTGAGTTGGTTCTCGACGAAATACTCCGGCACCTCGATTTTGCCGATGTCATGATAGTAAGCTCCAACCCGGGCCAGTAGCGAATTGGCGCCGATGGCCTTAGCGGCCGACTCAGACAGGTTGCCGACAATAATGGAATGCTGGTAGGTCCCGGGCGCCTCAACGGCCAACCGTTTCAGCAGAGGATGATTCATGTCCGACAACTCCAAGAGCGTGATATCAGTAGTGATCCCGAACAGCGACTCAAAAAACGGCAGCACACCGATAACCAACAGCACCGAAACCATGCCGCTGACCAGACCATAGCCGGCCTCAACGAGTATCTCATCGGTGGGCGCAAACTTGAGGTGTTCGACCAGGAAAACATACAGACCGCTGGCAATCGCGGTAGCAAGCATAATCCGAAAAAAGTGCGACCGCTTGCGGACACGTCGGGAACTCAACGTGGCCACCGTTCCAACGGCCATAGCAGCAAGGGTGATGGTGAAATCGAATCGGTGCATCATGCCCAACAGCAACGCCAGCGTCAGGGTTGAAAGAATGCCGACCTCAGTGTCGAACAGGATTGTAACCATCACCGGCAGCACGGCCAGTGGATAGAGATTACTTGAGATGCCCCATCGCGACAAGAGATGGATCAAGAACAGTTGCAGAGTAAATACCAGGAACAATGCCAGCAGCTTGGGATTGGAGTTGAATATCTCGCGTCTGAAGTAATAGAGGAAAATGTACAGACTCGAAAAGGCCGCCAGGACAAGGATCACGCGCGCCAGCACCGGCAGGAAAGCCGCAGGCCAGCCCTGTTGGATCGCTTCGGAACGCATCGTGCGCGCCATCTGTTCCAGTACGGCCTGCTGTCGCCCGGTGATGCGCACACCATCGCGCACTATTATTTCACCCTCCTCAACCACCTCCTTGATCCTGTCGATTGACGATAATTCCAATTGCAGACGGCGCTGGTACTCGGGAGTGTTAACGGTAAGGTTGGGCTTTATGAAAGCGTGCCCGATCAGATACGAATATTCTACATCCAGAGAGTCCGTGGCGCGACGATGGTTCAACGCCGTCAGTAACCGACCGTTGGCTTCCGCCGAATTCAGAATCCGGTCTCGATTATAAACATTCTCTCTGTCGTCCCGTCTGATAAGGACGTTTCTCCCCACGGCTTTTTTCAGGGCGGTACGGTCGAGCATGACACCGACCTCGTAGATCTCGTCGCGCAGTACTTCTTCGAGCACCGCCACGGTCTTCTTGAGATCATCGCGGTTGAATGATTCTTTGATGGCGTCGCGGCTCAGTAAAGGAAACATCTCAGACAGGCTCGCCTCGAACTCTCTTTCGCTTGGTGGCGCGACAAGAGTTATAGAATCCTTCAGGAAATCGACCGCCGCCAGAAACCGCCCCAGCCCTCTCGCGGCCTCCTCTGCCGCCTCGATATCACAGTCCACCATCAGCGGCACCGTCAGTCGAATCATCTGCTCTTCTTCGTCCAACTCGCGATCAGTCTTGTGTACCGTGATTTGGAAGGGGGCTATGACATCCTCACGCGCGATCTCGCCTTCACGCGGCATGTCCAGTGGATCGTAAAGGTCCTCGCCCGGGTAGAAGACACCAATCAGCACCGAGGCCAACAGCAGCAAGAGCAGCTTTCTGGTCCGTGAGTGAACCGAAGTTCGCGGCAACTGCCGGCTCTCACTCTGGACCTTGAGAACCTTCTTGATGCGCCTTTTGATTTTCAGAATCAGCGAGAACATATGGCGAAATTCCGTTTCGCCCTACTCCTTGCGCCTTTGCTTTTCGGCGCGTTCGTACGCCTTTATGATTTTCTGAACCAGCCGGTGTCTAACGACGTCCTTTTCTGTAAGATATACAAAGCTGATACCCTCGATGCCTTTGAGGATTTTCTGTACTCTCACCAGTCCCGAATTCTGAGGACGGTCCAGATCGATCTGGGTGATGTCCCCGGTAATTATCGCTTTCGAACTCTCTCCAATGCGGGTCAGGAACATTTTCATCTGAGCACTGGTGGTGTTCTGGGCTTCATCCAGCACCACAAAGGCCTCGTTAAGAGTGCGTCCCCGCATGAAAGCAAGAGGCGCAATCTCGATCACGCCCATTTCGAGAAGCTTGCGGATTTTGTCCGGTTGCAACATGTCGTATAAGGCATCGTAGACCGGTCGCAAATATGGGTCCACCTTGGCCCGAATATCACCCGGAAGGAACCCCAGCGACTCCCCCGCTTCAACCGCCGGCCGCGTGAACACGAGACGCTTGACCTTGTTGGCCTTCAACTCGGCGACGGCCATGGCCACAGCCAGGTAGGTTTTGCCGGTTCCGGCCGGTCCGATGGAAAAGACTACATCATGCCGATCTACCGATTCGACATAGCGAGACTGGCCCACTGTTTTCGGCTTTATTGCTTTCTTCAGAGCTGAGGTCAGAAGATTCTCGGTAGAAATCTCCGAGGCCGGACCAAACCCGTTTTCCTTCACCATGCTGATGGCGTAATGAATGTACTGCTCGCTGATCATATCACCCTGCTTAACCCGAGTGACCAGATCCTCCAATAAGCGTACAATCCGTTCGACGTCATGGGGTGTCCCTTCGACTGTGACCTGCTCGCCGCGGGCGATGACACGGCCGTCGAAGTTTGATTCGATGATGCGGAGGAAAACATCATTTTGCCCGAACAGCAACCGCTGATCGATACCTTCCACGGGAAAACTACTCGATTTCTTGTCAACTGGTTCCATAGTCATTTTGTGCGCTCAGGACGACAGATCGGCCTTGAGCGTCAGGCCGAGTTCCTCCAACTGCTGCGGGTCGATTTCCGACGGCGCCCCATCCATCACTGATACGGCGTTGGTGGTCTTGGGGAAAGCGATAACGTCGCGGATCGATTCGGTACCACACATCAGAGACACGACCCGATCAAGACCCGGGGCCAGACCGGCGTGGGGTGGCGCACCGTATTCCAGCGCTCTTAGCAGGAATCCGAACATGCGTTCGGCCCGTTGCTTGTCGATGCCGAGGATTTCGAGGATCTTCTCCTGCAAGCCGCGGCGATTTATCCGCTGTCCACCAGACGCGATCTCCCAGCCGTTCACCACCAAATCATACTGCTGTGCCCGCACCCGCCGCCAGGGATGGCTGAGGTCGCTTAGCGGGAGGTCGGTGCGGAAGCCCTCGTCAATCAGAGGGAGGTCCTCTTCCATCGGATATGATACGATATTGTGCATGGCCTGAAGTCGGTCGTTCTCAGCGTCGTACTCAAAGAGCGGGAACTCGTTCACCCAGAGGAATTTCCACTCCCCTTGGCGCGCCAGATCATATTTGCGACCAAGGAACAGCCGCAACTGGCCGAGTATTCCCTCCGTCTTAATCTTTGCATCGGAGACCATGAACAGAGCGTCACCTTTCTCAGCGCCGGCATCGCTCACCAGTCCGGCGATCATGTCGTCACCAAGGAACTTGGCAATCGGTGACTTGTCTTTGTCGGCGGTGCGAAGAATCCAGGCCAGTCCACCGGCGCCGAATTTTCGAGCATGTTCGGTCAACTCGTCAAGGTACTTGCGGGAATAACCGGCGCCGTCCTTCAGGACGATTCCCTTCACCACGCCGCCCTTCTTGATGTTGTCGGCAAACACCTTGAAACCACAGTCGGCAACCCTCTCGGTGAGATCGACAAGTTCCATATCGAAACGCAAATCGGGCTTGTCGCTCCCCCATCGGTTCATCACCTCTTCGTAACTGTAGCGGGCAAAGGGTATCTCAAGCTTTACATTCAGAACTTTCTGAAACAAGTCACCCATCATCCCCTCCGCGACCTCGAAAACATCGTCGGGGGTGACGTAGGACATCTCCATGTCGATTTGCGTGTGTTCCGGCTGACGATCGCTGCGGAGGTCTTCATCGCGCAGGCATCGCGCCAACTGGAAGTACTTGTCGAAGCCGGCCACCATGAGAAGCTGCTTCAACAATTGCGGCGACTGGGGCAGCGCATAGAAGCGGCCCTTTGAGACCCGACTTGGCACCACGTAGTCGCGCGCTCCTTCGGGTGTGGATCGGATCAGCATGGGCGTCTCGATCTCTAAAAAACCCTGTCCGCTGAGATAGTTGCGGACGGTCATGGTGACCTCATGCCGCAGTCTCATCTTCTCCTGCAGGGGGCCGCGGCGAAGATCCAGGTAGCGGTACTCCAGGCGAAGCTGTTCGTGAGCGTTGCATTCATCGGCGATTTCAAACGGCGGGGTTTTCGATTCGGCCAGAATATGGAATTGCTCGACGACTATTTCGATTTCACCTGTGAGCATTTTCTGGTTCACCGTGCCGTCGGGGCGGTGGCTAACCTTACCGACAACCGCCACCACAAACTCGTGTCGGGAACGATTGGCCTCGGCCAGCATGTCGGGATCGAAGGTCTCAGGGTTGATAACAATCTGAGTGAGACCGTACCGGTCGCGCAAATCCATAAAGAACAGACCGCCCAGGTTGCGGTAGCTGTTCACCCAACCATTGAGGCGAACATCCCGACCAACATCGGACGATCTCAACTCACCACATGTGTGTGTACGTTTCAGTTTAGAAAATGCGGGCATCAAACCTCTTTATCTCGTTGCCACTACGTATTATCGGCACATTTATGCGAACGTTAAGAGGGCCTGTCTTACCCTCTGCTGCGGATTAATGTACAGACTTGGACTGATCAAGTCAAGCGCGGTCCCGTCAATCTGAAATGGAGGAGTTCTGCCGCCCACAGGGCTGCAAGATCGCGGTCAACGGTAGTCATCCCAGGCCGCAGCTAACCCGGCCTGAATGTCATCGGGCATAGAAGATATTTCGGTGAAGAAGCCGTCATAGATCACACTTCCGGAGATCACGGCATAGACCCAGTACTCGGAGTGAATGCAGCCGGACGGACAGTCGCCCCAGGCGTTACGGAAGAAATACAGAATGCGACTGTCGGGATTGGACGGCAGCAACATTGACTGGTCACCCATATACCAGTTGGGCACGGCGAACCGCACTCCGGGGAGATTCTCGTAGGCCTCGGCCAGCACTTCCGGATTCAAGGGGTCAGAGAACTGAAGCTTGAGCATGTTGAAGGATGGCATGGATAGGTCCACGCGATCTACATTGTAATGCCGGTTCAGGGAATCCCATTCCTGATAGAGTCCCCCGGAAATCAGTTGGTAGCTCCAGGCATCGAAACCGATAACAAGGCGACCGGGCTCCCAGGGCTCAAAGAACTTCAGGTCGACCGCCGGAACGGTATCGCGTTGATTTTTGCGGACGGTGCGGAGGTCGGTTCTGATGCGTTCGTACAATTCCGGCGGGGCGGTCAACTCACCGGACAACCACAGTGCGATCGCCAGAGCCTCCTGGTCCGGCTGCGCCGGCATCATGACGGGGCCCGAGTCCGAATCGACCAGCGGCGAAAACGATATGTCTCCCCCGCATCCGGCCAGCGTGAGGACGATTGCCGGCAGCCATACGAGTATTGTCGTTCGAATCTTTTGCATACCTCTTGATGTGATCTATCGGAATGCGAGCGTGAAACTTGATGCTCGCAGCAACCGGAGGCATGATGGTCGAGACACATCGCATCAGAACTTGCGTGAACCCACGGTAGAGCCGGAGTGTTAATCTGTTGACAGTGTGGGAGGTCGCATGCTATTTTGCACTAAGTTGTAAGCGGCTGTAGTCGATAAGGTTACTATGAATATTTCGCGCGCCCTGACAGAAGATTTGGTCAAGCTCGAAATGACCACTGTGGTCAAGCCGTACGAGGACGGCACATCGCTGGAAAAGTGGCGGCAGCAGGGCAAGGAATTGATCCTTGAGGAGTTGGTGAATCTCCTCATTAATGGTAACCGCGTCGGCAATGTGACCAAGCTGCTGATTGATTTCATCAACCGTGAAAGAAAAGATACGACGGCGATCGGTAACGGCATCGCGATTCCACACATTCGCTCGATGCAGGCGAAAGAACTCATAATCGCCTTCGCCCGCTCCTCAGAAGGGTATGACTTCGATTCCCCTGACGGCGAACCGACCCATCTGTTCTTCGTCATGGCCGCGCCCCCGTATGATGATTCTCTTTACCTGCGAGTTTTCAAGTCGCTGATGGAGATGCTTCAGTACGAATCGTTCCGGCAGGAACTGATGACCATCTCACATCCGGGCGAACTGATCCGCACCATCCGTGGGATGGAATAGGAATTCCCAGGTTTCCCTGCGAAGGGATCGCCGTCGACCAACCCCTAAGCTCACGAATCCGGCAAACCGAATCCTACGAATCATGTAACTCTTCACCACCAGCTACCTGAGTGTGCGCTTTATCTGCTTTACACTGAGCGCGATCTTTCTTATCTTTACAGTTGGGAAACCGATGACTTCTATGTTCTGTTTTGCAATAGAGTAGGTTTGTTATCATAAGGAGGGTATACGATGAAATTCACTGACACTCTGGACCACGACATTGTCGTATTTGACATCTCCGGCAAAATCATGGGCGGCGACGAATCGACACGCTTCCATGGCCGGGTGCGCGAGAATATCAATCTCAACAAGAAGAATATCGTGGTCAACATGGAGAAGGTTGACTGGATCAACTCGGTCGGTTTGGGCATGTTGATATCAGCCCTTACAACGGTCAAGAACGCCGGCGGTCGGCTGGTGCTGGTGAACATCACCTCGATTGAGTCGATTCTGGCGCTCACCAGGCTGATAACTGTATTTGAGCATTTCGACAGCATGGAGGCGGCCCTCGATTCGTTCAAACAATAGTCTGGAACCACCCGACCGACCGATCCCCTTGCCACGGAAACAAGCTGTTTTCCTTGGTTGCAAAAAACGGCTTCATTAGATATATTTCGGGTTGGATATTGCCACTACCGATACGTCAAGTAAAGGTCCAGCAGGGTAGATTGATCTGACCCATTATCGAAGAAGGTTTGCTGATTATCGCAAGTTACTGCGTGAAGCGAACGCTATCAGCATCGCGACCGTGCAGAACCCGCAGTCAGTGCCGACAGGTCATAAAGATGCACGAAGTAGGCCCATAGTGCGATACTTCGTCGCCAGAGCGGCTTCAGCCACAGACCGACAAGACTTGATCGCATGGAACATGAAGCCGGCAATGTTGGTTCTTGTTATCGTACACGACGGCAGGATAGTTTGACATCTGAAGTATCACATTAGAAGCACATATTGGAGAGCGTAATGAAACCAAACCGCATTATTGGAATCTTGATTATCCTCGCAACAGTCTCGGCCGGATCCGTGGTGGCGCAGATCACCGCACCGGCCACGCCGGTCAGTTTCGACCAATCTCTTCGCAGTCATGTTCACACGGTAGTAACAGGACCGGTCGACGTAGCGGCTCTGCTGGCCGAGGATGAAATCGAGGAGGCGGAAGGTCTGCCGTTTCGGTTCGGCGCACCATTCGATGTGGATTACAGTACTGAGAACTCCGGACTTTGGGAAGAATTGGACGACGGTAGCCGGGTTTGGCGCCTGAAGATCAGTTCGCCGGGCGCCTATTCCATCAATCTGCTTTACAGTCGATACCACTTGCCTCCCGGTGCTACGCTACATCTCTATAATGAAGATGGCAGCATGACTATCGGTGCTTTCACCGAGGGCAACAACAAAGACCACGGCCAGTTCGCGACCGCGCCGGTGAAGGGTGATGTGACGATTGTCGAGTACTATGAACCGGCCGAGGTTCGTGGGCAGGGCGAGTTGGCCATCAACCGCATCGTTCATGCCTACAAGGACATATTCAGCTATTTCAAGGACGCCGACGGCTTCGGCAGTTCCGGCTGGTGCAACAACAACGTCAACTGCCCCGAAGGTGAACCCTGGCAGGACGATAAACGCGGCGCGGCGATGATTCTTACTTCCGGCGGTTCCCGCATTTGCTCGGGCTCTCTGGTCAACAACGTGCGACAGGATGAGACGCCGTATTTTCTGACGGCCAACCATTGTCTCGGCAGCGAGTCGACCTGGATCATCATGTTCAATTACGAGAGCCCCACTTGTGATAACATCGATGGCCCGACTAACATGACCATCTCCGGCACTACGCTCCGGGCCAGCTACTCAACATCAGACTTTGGCCTCGTGCAGCTTAGCGCAACGCCGCCGGAGAGCTATGCACCGTACTATAACGGCTGGTCGAATATCAATACGGCGGCTTCCTCCGCGGTAGGTATCCACCATCCCTCCGGCGATATCAAGAAGATCTCGTTTGACTACGACCCGCTGACTTCCACTAACTACTTGTCCAGTTCAGGCACGACGCACTGGCGCGTGGGAAATTGGGAAGACGGCACTACCGAGCCGGGATCATCCGGCTCTCCCCTGTTCGATCCGAATCATCGCATCGTCGGGCAGCTTCATGGCGGGTACGCTTCCTGCGAGAGCCTCACCCCAGACTGGTACGGCAAGTTCTCTCTGTCGTGGACCGGCGGTGGATCATCATCGAACCGACTGCGCGACTGGCTGGACCCGGACAACACGGGCGCGCTGGTGCTCGACGGATACGATCCCTACGCCGGTGTAAACATCACTCACACGCCGTTATCCGATACCAAGGACACCTTGAATGCTTATGAGGTCTCAGCGATTATCACCTCGAACACTACGCTCATACCGGACTCTCTGCTGCTGTATTACGACGCCGGGCCTGGTTGGGTCCTTGACACCCTGATTCCCGGGGGAGCCGCCGACGAATACACCGGCTACATCACAGCGCAGTCGCCGGGCACGGACATCAATTACTATCTGTTCGCTTTGGACGCCAACGGCAAGGCCGACACCACCGATACGTACGGTTTCCGAGTGATCGACTATGCTCTGACAGTGACACCGGAGGTCGACAGCCGCAACGCACCGGCCTATGACACGGTTTGGTTTGATCTGACCGTCACCAACACCGGCGTTCTGGCGGACGAGTACAGCTTGTCGTTTTCGGGCAACAACTGGACGACCGGGCTGTGGGATGAAACAGGGACATCACCTATCTCCGCAACCGGCGAGTTGGCGGCGGATGAGACATTTGATCTCACGGTGAGTGTGGAGATACCTTACAGTGCCTTTGGTGACTACGATAGTGTACAGGTTGTAGCTACCTCCGTCGGCGACGGCTCGCTGTCGGCTGAAGCGCGACTAAAAACTTACTCCGACGGCACCACCGGGAGTTTTCCCTGGTCGGATTCGTTCCCGGAGGATACTCTCTTCAGCATTCGATGGGTGTACAACTCCGGCGCCGAAGTTTCATTCGAGGCTCTGAACCCGCCCAGTCCACCTTATGCTCTGAATCTTAACGGCGAGTACGATACTCTTCTGACGCAACCGATCGATCTGACCGGCCAGGATGGGGCTGTCTTGTCGTACTACTTCGAGCGCGGCGGCGCCGGCAATCCGCCGGCGGTTGGTGATGATTTGTGGATCGACTACAGGAATTCAAGCGACGTCTGGACAAATCTGGTCACGCACCTCGGTGGCGGTTCGGCCATGACCGAGTTCGAATTGTCCTTTGCCGCCATACCCACCGACGCCTTGCACAACGGTTTTCAGTTGCGTTTGCACTCAGCCGGCGATTGCTCGACCTGTGATGACTGGTACCTGGACAACATCAGGCTGGATTTTTCGCCTGAGATCTCCGCCACACCTTCGCCAATCATGGTCTCGCTCACGCAGGGCGACTCGACCACACGCGATCTGGTAATCGACAACAGTGGTCAGGGTAGCCTTGACTACAGTCTGGTTGTGCAACTCGCCCTTAAGGACGCTGTCCTGTTTACCGGGCTGGTCGAGGCCGGTCGGGTGGAACCGGCGCAACGCGACCATCAGATTGACCCGGCTGAGTTCCTTATGGCCAAGGGGATGGGTTCGTCGAACATGGGGCTGCCGGTTCTGTTCGATGCCGGGGGGCCCGATGCATTCGGCTACTACTGGATCGATTCCGATGAATCGGGCGGTCCCACCTTTGCGTGGGAAGACGTCTCGGCAACCGGCACCGACGTAATCGGTGATCTCAACGACGACAACTACGTCGGCCCGCTCGACCTTGGGTTTGACTTCCCCTTCTACGGCAACCTATATAGTTACATCTACATCGGCTCCAACGGTGTGATTGGGTTTAGCCCAACC
Source organism: bacterium (assembly GCA_030605565.1). GTDB lineage: Bacteria > Zixibacteria > MSB-5A5 > GN15 > FEB-12 > JAJRTA01. The sequence continues at coordinate 23,738 of JAUWIB010000076.1, read as the reverse complement.
AGCATGAACGCGCGCATCGAAACACCGCTCCCCGACACGGCGACACCGAACAATATTATCGCCTGGCTCTGGGACGATCTCAACCCTGATGACGGCGACAACCCCGACGCGCACGTCTACATGGATACTTCTGGCGGACGGTGTGTCATTCAGTTTGTGGACTATCCGGAGTATAATGCTGCGGCCGGTGAGCTCGTGAACGCGGAGGTTATTCTCGAGGCGGATGGCTCGATCAAGCTGCAATATCTTACAATTGCGCCGGGCTTCGACGTCCTGTCGTGTGCCGTGGGGATTGAGAACTCCGACGGCACTGACGGTCTTGAGGTCGTCTACCAAGCCGGTTACTTGCACGACAACCTGGCCGTGCAGATCGTCAACCCCTACCAGTGGCTGACCGTAGACAAGACTTCCGGAATGCTGTCGCCGGGCGAGGCCGATACCATTCTGTGCAACTTTGTAACTGAAGGCGTCGACACCGGCTGGTACCAGACGTCGATTGTCATCAACTCGAATGACCCGGATCCACTTGATAATCCGCTGATTATACCGGTGGAGCTTACGGTCACCGGGGGTGGCGGTCCGGATTGGATTTGCGGCGATATCGACAACGATGGTGAGGGACCCAATATCGGGGATTTGATCTACCTCGTAGACTACATGTTCAATGATGGTCCCCCCCCAATGGAAATGGATGCCGCCAACGTCGACGGTGTCAACGGAATCGATGTCGGTGATCTCGTATACCTGGTGGACTACATGTTCAACGAAGGTCCCCCACCGGCCTGTCCGTAACGCTCTCGGCTACAGAAGCTGTTCACAAAACCAAACGGCTACCTGTTAAGTCAGGTAGCCGTTTTCTATTTCCAGAAGTTGCGGATTATTCAGAACTCGGAGCGGAGGCCGAAATATATCTGTCGCGGTGGGCCGTGCAACTATGATACGATCAACCGCTTTGCCAGTTGTTTGGCCGCCGGGCGCAAGAGAATATGCACTCAGCCGTGGATGAATCGGCAGACTGTTACAGCAATTGCCCTGGGTGACCGATATAGATGGAATATGACGCAGAATGTCTCACGAAAGACCGTCCTCTACGGAGATGTGTTAGGCGCGAAGGGACGCCGTCAGATCGAAGAAGCCTCGCTCGATCAGGCGGTTGACATCACCTGGCAGACCGAGCCGATCCTATTCGATCCGGACTCGGGTGTATCCCTGGTGTTTGTTGATCTGGATGATCCCGCCCTGGGCTCGCCGGAATTCCTGATGTCGGTGGCTACGGCGGGACAAGGTGTGACGGTCGTAGGCAAAGCCAACGAACCTACTCTTGATCTGTCTCAAAGACTGTCCAAGTTCGGGGTGGCAGAGATCATGCAAGCCGATGAATGCCTGGTTCGTCTTCACGATTTCTTGCAGGAACTTGAAACCAGCGACAAGAACGAAAAGACCGGACCGTCCAAATACAGCATCGAGGCATTAATCGGGATTTCACCACAGATTGCAGAGATTCGCAAGACAATTAAAGCGCTATCGCAGGTTGATTTCCCCAGCGCCCTCTTCCTTGGCGAAACCGGTTCCGGCAAGAGCCTTATATCCAAGATCCTCCACCACACCGGGACGAGATCCGAGCACAACCTGGTTGAAGTGAACTGCTCAGCCATCCCGGATGAATTGTTCGAATCAGAACTGTTCGGTCACGCCCGAGGCGCCTTCACCGACGCCAAAAAAGAAAAAATGGGTCTGTTTGAGTACGCTCAGGACGGGACACTGTTCCTCGATGAAGTAGGTAACCTGTCACGCTCAGCCCAAGCTAAGCTTCTGAAGATTCTTGAGGACAAGAAATTGAGGAAGATTGGCGACGTTGAAGAACATGACATCAACGTACGGGTGGTGACCGCCACCAACCTTGACCTGGAAAGGGCTATTGCCGACAATACTTTTCGAGAGGATCTATACTACCGACTGAATCTGTTGACGATTCACGTCCCGCCGCTACGCGAGCGGGCCGAGGACATTCCAGGCACTGTCGAGCACTTTCTCAAATTCTACTCGACCTTATACGGGAAGCCGGACCTGGCCATCGACGACAGGGCCGTTGGAGAAATGCTCGAGTATTCCTGGCCGGGCAACATAAGAGAGTTGAGCAACGTCATTGAGCGAGCGGTGCTGCTGTCTCGCCGTCGGCTGATCCACCTGAAGGACATCAAGGCGGCCCTGTCAAACAGCCGACTAACCCCGGCCGATCGCCGTCAGATAGTGATTGATGTTCCCCCACAGGGAATTCCATTGAGCGAGATAGAACAGAACGTCGTCTTGCAGGTTCTCAACATGTGCCAATGGAACAAGACGGAAGCCGCCAAGTTTCTGGAAATCTCCCGCCCCCGCCTGAGACGAATCATCGCCGACACCGAAGTGGAACAGAACAGACGGATCCGGTAAGTTCGGCACATTTCGTTCCATCTATACTCTCACCCCTCCAAGCTATTGTGGTTCATACTGAAACCGTATGTTCGGCCAGTCCCTATGGCACGGTTCGTTCCAATCGGGCAGATTCCCGCCCCTCTGGACGCCCTTCGCTCTCTTCGGCAAGTAGTGGTGCAACATAGCCTTAGGGCATTAGCCCGGCTTCGGCACAGGGTTTGCGATTGCTGGAGCTACCAATGAGAAATAAAACGATGACAGACCACAAAACACCAAGGAGTTCACAAATGGGTAATCACCAAATCAACCGCCTGGCATTCAAGGTCGCGGCGCTCGCTCTGCTTGCCGTAACACTGTTTGCCGGTTGTTCTCGTACGCCCATGGGCGTAGAGGCAGAGAATGAGCCTGCTGAACCTCAACTTTTGATGCGTTCATCCTCCTCGGTCAGCGGTTCGCCGTTGATGTCGTCAGGCACAATGTACACTGAAGCGATAATCAGCGCCGACACCGGTGGTGTGCTGACGCTTCTCGATGTAACGCTGGAAATCCCTGCGGGAGCCGTCCCTAACGACACGCTGTTCAGTATCTCAATCCCAGACCCGAATGTATTCTACAATGAGTTCGGCACCGACGGTCTGGTGTTCGACAGCCCGGTCGAAGTCACCATGTCTTACCGTGACGCCGACCTGAGCGGCATCGATGAATCAACTATCCGTATCGTCTGGGTGAACGAATCTACCGGCCAATTCCACGACGTTCAATGTGAGATCGACTTCGATAATCAGACCGTTACCGGCAGCCTGGATCACTTCTCAGCTTATGGCCTGATTTCCGACTAACATGGCGTCGCAACTACGAACAGAAAGAATATGGAATTTGCCATGAAAGAGCTAACAACCAAACCCGCAAGTCACGACCTTAGTTCGGGCATTACCGACGGCGAGACTTTGCTGCAACTTGCACGGGGTTGGCTCCAACAGGGAAATCCGGTAGTAGCGATCAACCTACTGAACTCGGCCATCGTATCTCGGGAAGCAGAACGAAACGAACAACTTCGAGCGCACATCCTCAAAGAGACAGGTCGCGCCCATATGATGCAATCCGACTGGGAACAATCCGAAGCTCTCTATTTGGAAGCCCAGCGCGTCTTTACGGGCATCGAGGATCTCCAGGGTGCTGCTGAATGCGCTCGCAACCGTGCCAACACTTATTTTCAACAAGGTGAATATCTCAGATCCGAGGAATTATGCCAACAGGCTCTCCAATGGGCCACGGAGACCTCCAATTACCAACTCCGGGCTACTATCCTCAACACGCTGGGCGCCATCAAATCGGCCACCGGCGAGCATCGTGAGGCGATACAAGTTCTCAAACTGTGTCTGGCTGACTTTGAAAGCTCCGGCAACAGTATCCGACAGGGTTACGTCCTGCTCAACTTGGGACTGACTTTTACGGAGCTCAGTGAATACTCGGAAGCTGTCAATAGTCTCAACCAGTCACTGGCTATCGCCCTCAGCGAAAAGGATCTAAACCTTGTAGAAATCTGCTACCAAAACATCGCCAAGTGCTACTTTGCGCAAAAACAGACCAGCTTGGCCAAATCAGTGATCGATACTGCCCGAAAAATCCTTCCTGGACTCAACTCTCAAGCATTGACGACCGAATTAAATCTTATCGACTGCCGGATACTGCGTGCCATGGGGCACGTCAAGGCGGCCGATGAACTGTTGGAAAAGACTGCCCGAATGGCCCAAGAGAACAAGCTGACCGCCCTCGAGGCAGAGGTTCTCTTCGAGCAAGGGCTGTTGGCAAAGGACATCGGCACCGCCGGTATGGCTGCCGTAAAACTGGATGCCGCCGCCAGCCTCTTCCGACAGATCGGACTGGACAAACAGTTCCAGATGGTAATTCGGACCCTGAATCAGTTGAAGAGCCGCTTGGATGAATGACATCGATTGTAACCGGGACGAACCGAATACGAACCGGGATGACAACCTCGCGCAGATTTTGAATGGCGGTCCGTCCGGCCAAAAGCCGGACTGGGCCGCCACTATCAACAATCTGATGACATTGGCCAAAGAGGCCAATAAATCATTTGAATTCGATCGCGCCATCAACTACTTCAGCACGCTTGAAGAAATCTGGAACAGCAAGGGCCTGCCCGAGTTCTCTCTGGAGTTGAGAATCGAACTGCATCTGGAGAAGGGCAAGGCGTATTCATCCCAGGGCTTGCTTGATGAGGCCATTGATGAATATCAGAAAACGCTGGAGTTCTGCCGGGACCCCAGTCAACTAAAGACACGATCTGAAACATTCGCCCAAATCGGTCAGCTTCTGGCAAAGCAGGGCGATCACGATCGCGCCCTCGGTTATCTTCAGAGAGCCATTGGCTCATACCGCCGGTTGGATGACAAGATCGGTATCTGTAAAGCACTGCGCAATATTGGCGTCGTCTACGTCGAACTGGGTGATTTCGAGGAAGCTGAAGTCACTTATCATAACGCCATCGATCTGGCCAACAAGACCGATGATCGTATACTCTATGCCGATCTCGTCAACAACCTCGGCACGATCATGAACATGAAGGGCAATCGTAACGAGGCCGTGCGATACTATCTGGAGTCCCTTGAGATATACAAGTCACACGACGAGATCAGAAAAGCCGCTTACATCGAAAACAATCTCGCTATTTCATTCGCCGATCAGGGCATGAACCAGGAAGCCTTTGACTACTTTCGACGCGCCTACGATGTTGCCACCACCATCAAGGACGCCTCCCTGACCTTGATCGTGGACATAAACCTCGCTGACCTTCACCTTAAGAAGGGAGCGCTGTCCGAGGCGAAACAACATTGCCGGAAAGCGGAACAGTACCTGCGGGATGCCAAGTTGAAGAACGGACATCTGGTCGAGACGAAAAAACTCGCCGGCAAGATAGCGTTTCAGGAAGAGCAGTACGACAGTGCACTCAAACAGTTCAATGAGGCACTGGAAACGAGTGCCGAAATCGGGACACAGTTTCTCGAAGCTGAAGTGCTTTTGGAGCGGGGTAAGCTATACGCGGCCATGGAACAACACTTTGACGCTCTGAATGACCTGGAATCTTCCTACCGCATGTACTCCGACCTGCAGGTCGAGGGAAAACGCGAACAAACGGAACAGGTAATTGACTCGATTGAGCACTTGTACCTCGACATTTTTGACACTATGGGACGTGAGGTCGATCTAAAGGACAAGTACACGAAAGGTCACTCCGACCGTGTGTCGTCGCTGGCCCTGCTTCTGGCCAGAGAAGTCGGGATGCGGGGAAGCCAACTCAAAACGATCGTGGCGGCAGCTCTCCTGCACGATATCGGCAAGACCCAGATCGATGATAGTATCCTCAAGAAAGCGGGTAAGTTGACCGACGATGAGTATCGCACTATCAAGAAGCATCCTGAATTAGGCGTACAGATGCTCCGGGACAAAGACTTTCCCTGGGACATCAGGCCGCTAATCTTACACCATCATGAGCGCATAGACGGCAGCGGGTATCCCCACAACATGATGGGGGAGGACATTCCGCTGGGAGCCAGGATCATTTGTATCGCCGATGTCTTCGATGCCCTGACGTCCGATCGAGTTTATCGAACGGCCTACAGCACCGAAAAGGCACTGGCCATCATGCAAGAGGAATCCGGAATCGCCTTTGATTCGGTGCTACTGAGTCGCTTTGTCGAAATGATTCGGCAAGGTAAAGCCGATCTTATCATCAACTCACGCACCAGTTCCAAAGAAATGTTTAGCATCTGGTCTCAATGTATGGACGAGGTCACCGACCAGCCGGAGTCATCTGCAGCTACCGCCCCAACAACTTAGCCCGATTATTTCACAAGAAAGCACAGATACCCCACCCAGCGAGGCTGCCGGTGAAGGTCGCGTCGTCAACGTCAGATCGAAGAAGCTTCGGTCGATCAAGTGGTTGACGTCACTTCCCAGACCGAACCGATCCTGTTCGATCCGGACTCGGGAGTATCCCTCGCGTTTGTTGACCTGGCGATTCCGCGTGACTTTGCCGACGTTTTTGGCGATACTGACGGGGTGAGACTGGTAAATATTCATGACCTCTTTACAAGGCTGTAATTTGACCCCAACCAGGTTGATCATAGGCACGCGCGGTTCTGATCTGGCTTTGTACCAGGCCAATTTCATTCGTGACGTTCTGCTTCGAGACCACGGCTGTGACGTTGGAATCAAGATCATCAGGACCGTCGGCGACAAGTTGGACACGATATCGTTCGACAAAATGGAAGGCAAGGGGTTCTTCACCAAAGAACTGGAAGAAGCGTTGCTGGCCGGACAGATTGATCTGGCCGTGCACTCATTGAAGGACCTGATGACCACCCAGCCGGATGGTCTGAAGCTCGGCGCCGTCGGATACCGTGCCGATCGACGGGAGATGCTGCTGATGCGAAAAGACGCTTGTACAGACGAAGGTGTTCTGCCGGTCAGGAAGGGCGGCGTGGTCGGGACCAGTTCCAATCGTCGCAAGTGTCAGGTCGCGCATCTCAATCCATCCGTGACAATAAAGGACTTGCGTGGCAATATCCCTACCCGTCTGCGCAAACTGCGCGAGGGCCGGTATGACGCTATCATAATCGCCGCGGCTGGTGTAGCGCGCCTGGAGTTGGACGTCTCCGATTTGGAAGTTAGACTTCTCAACCCCGATGAATTCCTGCCCGCGCCCGCCCAAGGGATTCTGGGCATGCAAATTCGCGCCAATGACGACAGGGTCGCAAATGTTGTAGCGAAGCTGGACAATGCCAAAGCCGCCGTCGAGGTATCATTGGAGCGCGGTTTGCTCAAGCGGTTTGATTCCGGCTGCTCTCTCCCGCTGGGAGTCTACTCCGAGGTCTCAGGCTCCGAACTGCGGTTGAAGGCGGTACTGGGGCGGCATGGCAGCGACGGATGGATCGGCCTGACCAAAGTTGACGTTACCGGCACCGACGCCGAAAAAGTTGTCGACGATGCCTTCGCGCAACTCAGCACCGGGCTGTAGTCGTGCGCTTGGGTGTGACCCGTGCTTCCGGGAAACTCTACAAAAGTGTTACGAACAAACTGGACCCGGGGATCGTTGCAGAATTGGCAGGCAGCGACTATATTCTTCTTGCGGCGCCAGCGGCCGAACCACAGTGGCGGCTATGGCCCGAATGGGATGGACGAAACAAATGACTATGAAACAACCCGAGGTTGATCGGGTGCTGGAGTACCTGTGATGGAACTGATACATCGTCCGCGACGTCTCCGTCGAACCAGCCTCATCCGTAAGTTGGTGAGTGAAACCAAAGTTGCCGTGGAACGCCTGATCCAACCGTACTTCGTTACCGATGGTGAAGGTGTGCACGAAGAGATCAACGGCATGCCCGGCATCTACCGAGAGTCCGTCGACTCATTGGTGGCGTCGATCAGTGATGACATGAAGCTGGGTCTCAACAAGGTGATGCTGTTCGGTGTAACCGAACGAAAAGATCCGATGGCGACTTCAGCCGTGGACGATCACAACCCAGCCATCCTTGCGGTCAAAGCACTCAAGGACAAGTTCAGTGATGAGCTATTCGTCAGCGCCGACGTCTGCCTGTGCGCCTACACCGACAGCGGTCATTGTGGCGTGACTGTCGATGGCGAAGTCGACAATGATCGTTCGCTGACCGTGTTGTCGCAGATGGCGCTGGCCTTGGCTCAGGCCGGTTGTGACTGTGTGGCGCCCTCGGACATGATGGATGGACGGGTGGGCGCGATTCGCGAAACGTTGGAGGCTCATGATCTGGTCGACACGATTATCTTGGCGTACACGGCCAAGTACGCGTCCTCGTACTATGGACCCTTCCGTGAAGCGGCCAACTCGGCGCCCGGTGAAGGGGATCGCAAAGGCTACCAGATGGATTTCCGCAACCGCAGTGAAGCGCTGCGCGAATTGATGCTGGACGAAGAAGAAGGCGCCGATATCGTGATGGTCAAGCCGGCTTTGGCCTATCTCGACGTCATCTCCGATTTCCACAGAAACACTGAATTGCCGGTGGCGGCCTACAACGTTTCGGGTGAGTACGCTGCCGTGAAGCTTTTGGTTCAAGCGGGTCAGGCGGATGAGCAGTCGCTCGTTTTTGAAAACCTGACTGCCATCACGCGCGCCGGTGCTTCGATAATTCTCACTTACCACTTGAGGGATATACTGAAAAATGGATGGCGCCAACCATAAGACCGAAAAATCACAGCGATTCTTCAACCTGGCCAAAGAGGTAACCCCCGGCGGCGTGCATTCGCCGGTGCGAGCCTTCTTGTCGGTGGGTGGGTGCCCGCGTTTCATCGACCACGGTGAAGGTCCATACCTGATCGACGTCGACGGCAACCGCTACCTGGATTTCTGCTGCTCGTGGGGACCGTTGATTCTCGGTCATGCCGATCCCGACGTTGTTGCGGCCGTGAAGGCGCAGGTGGAGCGCGGCATGACCTACGGCGCCTCGACTGAACTTGAATACGAACTGGCGCAATTCATCGTCAGCCGGATTGAGGCTGTCGAGAAGATTCGCTTTGTCTCTTCCGGTACCGAGGCGGTCATGTCGGCCGTTCGGCTGGCTCGCGGTTTCACCGGACGGGACCTGATTCTGAAATTCGACGGTTGCTACCACGGCCACAGTGACCATCTCCTGGTCAAGGCCGGCTCCGGTCTGGCGACCCTGGGTCAACCATCCTCTGCCGGTGTACCGGAAGCGATTACGCAGAACACGGCCTTGTTGCCTTTGGACGACGAAGAAGCGCTGCAAAAAATGTTCGCAAATCATGGTGATCAACTGGCCGCGGTGGTGATTGAAGGTATCCCGGCCAACAACGGTCTCTTGATACAGCGCCATGATTACATGCGATCGTTGCGGGCGCTCACCGAGAAGCATGGTACGCTGCTAATCCTCGACGAAGTCATCACCGGCTTCCGGGTCGGCTTCGGCGGCGCTGCCGAGTACTACGGTATTAGCCCCGACTTGATAACGTACGGCAAGATCATCGGCGGCGGGATGCCGGTAGGAGCCTTTGGCGGTCGCGCCGATGTGATGGATACCGTCTCGCCGCAGGGCCCGGTGTATCAGGCCGGAACGCTTTCGGGCAATCCGGTGGCTATGGTTGCAGGTCTGACGACTCTGAAAAAACTGTCATCGGACAACGTCTACGCGGAATTGGAGAATCGCAATCGTCGATTTGTCAGCAACATCACCAGTCGGCTGGCGAACAGTGCGGTTACTATCGCCGGTGTGGCCTCGATCTTCTGGATCGTGTTCCAGCGTGATCTGCCGCGCGCCGCGTCAAGTATCGACAGTGACGGCATCGCTCATTACAATCGGATGCACGAGATGATGTTGACCGCCGGGATGTATCTGCCACCGTCCGGGTACGAAGTCTGTTTTCTCTCAACCGTGCATACCGACGACATCCTGGACAAGGCGGCCGAAACGATTGCCGGTATCATAGGTGAGGAAGCGCATCAGTGAACGTAAGCGACAGCAGTTTCATCAAGGCTTGCTACCGTCGAAACGACGGCCGCATCCCGGTTTGGATCATGCGCCAGGCGGGCAGGTATCTGCCGGAGTATCGGGCCGTGCGAGAGAAGGCGTCGTTCCTTGAGTTGTGTCAATCGCCCGACTTGATAGCTCAGGTAGTACGCCAACCGATTGAACGCTTCGGCTTCGATGCCGCCATACTCTTCTCCGATATTCTCACCATGCTCGCACCAATGGGGATGCAGTTCGAGTTCCCCGAGGGTGGCCCGCGTGTGCAGGACCCTATCAGACGGCCGGAAGACATCGACAGGTTGCACGATATGGACCCTGTGTCCGATCTCAACTTCGTCCTCGACGGCATTCGGCAGATCAAGAAGGAACTGCCGGACACGCCTCTGATCGGGTTCGCCGGCTCGCCGTTCACGCTGGCCTGCTATATGATCGAGGGGATGGGATCGAAGAGTTTCGATCTGGCTCGTCGGTTCCTGCATCAGTATCCGAAGGCAACCGAGCGGCTGTTTGAGTTGCTGGTAGATAACATCACGCGCTACCTCAACGCCCAGATCACCGCCGGGGCCGAAGCGGTGCAACTGTTCGACAGTTGGGGGGGCATGCTTTCGCGCGAGGCGTACCGTCGATGGTCGGCAGAACCGATTCAACAGATATTCAGTCGTCTTGATTTCGACGGTGTGCCGCGCATACTGTTCGTGAACAACGTCGCGCCATATCTGGATATCGTGCGAGACATCGACTGTGAGGTAGTCGGCGTTGATTTCAGGACCGACCTGACCGCTGCGGCGACTGCTCTGCCGGGCAAGGCGGTTCAGGGCAATCTCGATCCGTCAGTTCTCTTTGGCGAACGCGAACAGGTGGTCACGCAGACAATTCGCATCCTCGATAGTCTCGATAATCACGACAATCTAATTTTCAACCTTGGTCATGGTATCCAACCGGAGACGCCGATAGCGTCGGTTGAGGCTGTGGTCGAAACCGTGCATAATTACAGGGGCTGACCGTGAGCAGCGAGACCACGGCCACTACCGTTCCCATTGACCTGTTACGCAAATACGACCGACCGGGACCACGATACACCAGCTATCCCACGGCGCCGATCTGGAGTGAAGAAATCGGCGCCGATGCCTACGCTGACGCCTTGAAGACAGTCTCGTCGGAGGCGAAGGCGCCGCTGTCGCTGTACTGTCATATACCGTTCTGTCGGAGACGATGCTATTACTGCGCCTGCAACACCTGTATCGTCAAGAATGAGTCAAGTGTTGACAACTACGTCGACGCGCTCTGCTGCGAGATCGAGAAAACCAGCGCCCTGTTGAAACCTCGACGGGGTGTCAGTCAGCTACACTTCGGCGGCGGCACGCCGACCTTCGTCGGGATCAACAGACTACAACTCATACTGGATGTTCTTGAGAGGTCCTTCGCCTTTGTCTCTGGCTGCGAGCGATCGATGGAACTCGATCCACGCATCACCACAGCCGAACAACTCGCCTTTCTGGCCGAACGCGGCTTCAACCGCATATCTCTCGGCGTGCAGGACTTCGATACCGAGGTGCAGACAGCCATCGGGCGTATCCAACCGTACGAACAAGTCGCGTCGGTTCTGGAACACTGCCGTCGTCTTAATTTCAGAGGTATCAACTTCGATCTGATCTACGGCCTGCCGTTTCAGACGGTGAAAAGCTTCGGCAAAACTCTCGACCGAGTGATCGCCATGCGCCCCGACAGATTGGCTGTTTACTCGTTCGCCTACCTACCCGGCGTGAAAGCGCACCAAATGAAAATCAAACCGTCGGACCTGCCGACCACCGATGTCAAGTACCAGCTTTTCGGCTCTGCGATCGAGAAACTCACCGGCGCCGGGTATCGTCAAATCGGGATGGATCATTTCGCACTGCCTGATGACGAGTTGTCGTTGGCGCTGGAGGATGGACGTCTTTATCGGAACTTTATGGGTTATTCGATTCAGTCGGCGCCGGACATGATCGGATTCGGGATGTCGTCCATCGGCTATGTCGACAACGGGTTCTTTCAGAACATATCCAGACTGAAAGAGTATAGCCGGCGTGTTGCAGATGGTTCCTTTGCTGTTTACCGAGGCATGAAACTGTCGAGCGACGATTTGATCCGGCAGTACCTGATAACATCTCTGATGTGCAACTTCAGGCTCAGTTTCGCGCAATTGGAAAAACGGTTTGCTGTCAGCTACACCGGTTATTTCGCGGAGGAGCACAGCCGCCTTCGAGATTTCTTCGATGATGGACTCCTCAAGGAAACGGTAGACGGACTCAAGGTCACTCCGGTCGGTCGCGCCTTCGTGCGCAACATAGCCATGACCTTCGATGCCTACCTGACCGACGACTCTCGCGGCAGAAGAGCCACCTATTCGAGAACGATCTGAATGCCGTCAGTGAGGGACAAACTCTGTGTCGTGCTGTTGAGCATGGGTGGCCCCGACACTGCCGCCGATGTTAAAGAGTATCTCTACAACATATTCTCCGACCGTTCGATTATTCGTCTGCCCGGCGGCTCTGTTTTTCAGAAGCCGTTTGCCCGGTTGATATCATCTCTGCGGCGCTCAAAGACACAGAAGAACTATGAACGAATCGGCGGCGGGTCACCGCTGCTGAAATGGACTCGCGCCCAGGCCCAACTGATTGAAAACGACCTGGCTTCGGACCTGCCCGACGTGCGTTGCTGTATCGGTATGCGCTACTTCCGACCGACGATTGAAACTGCGATAGCTACCGCCTATGATGAAGGTTGCCGCTTCTTCTGCTTCTTGCCGATGTATCCGCAGTTCAGCGCCGCGACCACCGGTTCATCATTCGCTATCGCACGAAACGCGCTTGACGGCTTAGAGGATGTAGCAACATCGTTCGTCAATGATTTTCACGATGACACCGGATACATCAGACTGCTCAAAGAACAAATCGACGGCAACATCGCGCCCGACGAAACCCTGCTGTTCTCGGCCCACAGCCTGCCTCAGCGATTTGTCGACGAGGGCGACCCGTATATCGATCAGGTGCGAACGACGGCGGCCTTAGCAGCCGGTGATCGTGAGTACGTGTTGTCATTCCAAAGTCGCACCGGTCCAGTCAAGTGGGTAGGACCCAATACCGTGACTGAAGCACGACGGTTGCTTGCTGAACCACGGCGCAAGCTATTTGTCGTTCCGCTCAGTTTCGTGTGTGACAATATTGAGACGCTTCACGAGATAGATATCGCTTTGGTGGAACGGCTGGGTGCAAACGCTGAGCGTCGGATGCGACGGATGCCGATGTTCAACGACGATCCCCGGTTTGCTTCGGTGTTGGCCAATCTCATCAGGCGCGAGGTGGGGGTACGTGTCGCAAACTGATGTCGTCATAATCGGAGGCGGCATCTCCGGTTTGTCCGCGCTGCATTTCCTCAGGCAGCTAAAGCCGCAGTTGAGCGTCAGGTTGTTCGAGGCGGACAATCGGCTGGGGGGAACGATCGGCACCGACCAGGTTGACGGCTACAGTTTCGATTGGGGTCCCAACGGTTTTCTTGACCGTGAGCCGCTAACTCTTCGATTGGCCGACGAACTCGGTCTTTCCGACCAACTCGAACGCGCCGGCGCCAACGTCAGTAATCGTTTCATTCTACGCAAAGGTCGCCTGAGAAAGGTCCCCATGTCCCCACCGGCGTTTCTGTTCTCCGACGTCCTGAGCATCACCGGCCGGCTGCGCGTGTTGATGGAACCGTTTGCCTCAGGTCCGCCCGAAGATGTTGATGAATCCATCTATGATTTCACCCGGCGTCGCATTGGTCACCAGGCGGCTGACTATCTGGTGCAACCGATGGTTTCCGGAATCTACGGCGGGCTGGCTGAACGGTTGTCGCTCAAGTCCTGCTTTCCGATTATGCACGAGATGGAGAGCAAGTACGGCTCACTGTTCAGGGCCATGATCGCCAAGGCGAGGGAGGCCAAAGCCACGGGCCGCAAGGCAGGTGGACCGGGTGGTGCGGGGGGATGGCTGACATCGTTCAAGGGCGGGCTGTATCGGATCGTTGAACGATGCGAACAGGTGTATGCCGAATTCATCACGATGGGCACGAGTGTGCACGCTATCGCTGCCAACGGCGAGGGCTATCGAGTCAAGCTTGATGACGGTGAGTCGATATCGGCTGGTCAGGTGATCCTGGCCGTGCCCTCCTATCGTGCAGCCGACATCGTGGCGGGTCTTTCAGAACCCCTGGCGGAATCGTTGGCGTCTATCCAATACGCACCGATCTCGGTGGTCTGTGAGGGATACCTGCGTTCGAAGGTGCGCCGCAATCTTGACGGCTTCGGCTTCCTGTCGCCACCGAAGGAAGGCCGACGAATCCTCGGCTCTATATGGACCTCATCGATATTTGAAAACCGCGCTCCGAACGGATACGTGCAGTTCCGAACAATGATCGGCGGCAATGGCGACCACGACTCCATGAAGTTGTCCGACGAAGAACTGATTGGCTGTGTCAGGGCCGACCTCAATAGTATCATCGGGCTTGACGGTCCGTCGGACAAAGTGCGCGTATACCGGTGGCGTCACGGTATCCCACAGTTCAAAGTGGGACACTCCGGTATCATGAGCGCGATTGAAGAACACCTGCGCACACTCGGAAATATCCACATAACCGGCAACGCCTATTACGGCATCGGTCTCAACGACTGCGTGAAACAGTCGTACCGAGTGGTCGACCGGCTCCGGCAGTAGCCGTCGCCAAGCGGAGTCTATGAGGGACATAGGGTAGCAACTCAGGAGGTGCAAAACATGGCCCGTATCCATATCGTCGGGAGTGGCGACACATTGAGCGAAATCGCCCGGACCTGCTATGGCGATGCTTCCTTTTACAAGAAACTCGCTGAGTACAACGGCATCGTCAATCCCAACCTGATTATCGTCGGACAGGTTCTGGAGATTCCACCCAAGGCTGAATTGCTGCCCGGTATTCCCGAACCTTCTGAGCAGGACCACGGTATCGTCTGTCCCCACGGCCTTGAGCAGATTATCAAAACTTTCGGAAACATCAACCGTTACGTCACCGCCGATGGTACTTTGAAGCCATCGTGGGAAGCCGAACACTTGGGCCGGGTGAAACTTCCGTTTGCCATCAAGTTATCATGGGACCGTTCCCGGAACGTTACGAGACTCTATTGTCACAAGAAACTGAAGGATATGTTCAAAGCTGTCTTCGAGGAAATCGCGGCCAAGAACCTCAGAAACGAAATCGTCTCCTATGGCGGTTGCTTCAACTACCGCGTTATCAGGAACAGCTCTAAGCTGTCGACCCACAGTTGGGGGATAGCTATCGATCTGAACCCGGAAACCAACCGGACGGGCACGCCGGGTGATATGGACCCACAGATCGTGGCCGTTTTCAGGCAGCACGGTTTCAAGTGGGGTGGTGACTGGTCCGGGCGCAAAGACCCGATGCACTTTCAGTATTGCAGTGGGTATTGATCGGCCGGCTAACTGTGGCGCCAACGAAATCGGGGTGAGAGGATTTGAACCTGTCCTACCATATTGTCTCCCAATAGCTTGGAGGTACGCGTGCTAAGATTGTGCTGTAATTTTGGCCGTTCTTCATATCGATTGTGGACATTAGGGGAAGGAATACGTCAAGTCATCGCCTCGCGTAATGAATTATCCCGTATAAGTCCATTTCGTAACTGTTTTCCTGGCATTGTAACTATTTTTCTTCTATAGCCAAAAGTAATATGGACCGCAACGTCGTAAGTATTTTTCTTGACTTATGTTAAAATATAACGATATTTCTTGTGTTGTAACCAATTTTCCGGAGGAAGCTATGACTGAAAACAATCAAGATAAATCGACCGACAGACTTGCAGGGTATGCGGCACTTATCGATCGATACGATCTTGATGTCATCCCGAATTGGCATAGGTCTCTGGTGACAACAAGCGGAATCCATCGGATCGACTCGAGCGGGGGCGTCA
This sequence comes from bacterium, assembly GCA_030605565.1. Lineage (GTDB taxonomy): Bacteria > Zixibacteria > MSB-5A5 > GN15 > FEB-12 > JAJRTA01. Next base: position 7,814 of record JAUWIB010000076.1, on the reverse strand, counting down.
TCAAGGAAGTATACCCGCCCAAGTATTGGCCAGGGGACACTCTGGGCGATCATCTTGAATTTGCGATCAAGTATGACGGTACGAATCTCGTAATACTCGCAAGTCTGTTTCCTGAAGTAGTGGAAGAGGATATTCTCGAATATGTCCGATCCAAACCAACCGGCAAGTATGCCCGGCGGTTGTGGTTCCTGTACGAATTCCTGACCGGCCAAACGCTCCCGTTGGATGACCTGAAGCGTGGTAACTACATCGATCTGCTAGAAACGGATGAATACTACACGATTACCTCGGTCCGCCCCGTCAGACGTCAGCGGATCAACGATAATTTGCTTGGCGATCAGCGATTCTGTCCGACGGTGCGTCGCACCGATACACTTCGTGACTTCGAAACAGCCGACCTTCCTAAGCGTTGCCGTCAAGTCGTGTCTGCCTATTCCCCGGAATTACTGAAGCGGGCACTCAGCTATCTTTACACCAAGGAGACAAAATCCTCCTTTGAGATCGAACATATCAAACCCACCTCGACCCGGACTGAGCGCTTCGTGGTGCTGCTTCAACTGGCTGAGCAAGAAGACTTTTGCGCAAAAACGCAATTGATCGAGCTTCAGAACCGCATTGTTGATCCACGGTTTCGCGATTCCGATTACCGTGTGAACCAGAATTATGTCGGAGAAACAATCGCCTGGCAGAAAGAAAAGATACACTTCGCATGTCCGAAGTCTGATGACCTGGCCGATCTGATGGAAGGGCTGATAGTCGCCCATAAGCGCATGGATGCGAGCGACGTGTCCGCCGTGATTCACGCTACCGCCATCGCCTATGGGTTCGTTTTTTTGCACCCCTTCAAGGACGGTAATGGTCGAATCCACCGTTTCCTGATTCACAACATTTTTGCTCGACGAGGCTTCACGCCCAAAGGGGTCATGTTTCCTATATCAGCATCCATGCTGAAGAACCCTGCCGATTATGATGAATCTCTGGAAGCGTTCTCTCGACAACTCATGCCTTTAGTGGAATACTCGCTTGATGAAGAAGGTCGTATGACCATTAATAACGATACTGCCACATGGTACCGGTATATCGATATGACGCCTCAGGCAGAGGCGCTCTTCAGATTCATAGATCAGACCATCGATACGGAACTCTCAAGCGAACTGGCGTTCCTGGCCAACTACGATGAGACCAAGAGAACCATTCAGGAGATCGTAGACATGCCCGACCGGAACATCGACCTCTTCATTCGATTCTGTCTGCAAAACAATGGCCGACTCTCCGTACGGAAACGCGCGAGCCACTTCGATTTTCTGTCTGATGGAGAAATTGCTCGCATGGAACAGGCCGTTTTGTCTGCCTACGGCAGCAGAACCCTGAATGATGATTGACGTTTTCGGTCAGTGCAGTTACGGTGGTAAAACAGCGATTCTGTGAAGTAATTCCGCTGCGAACCTGGTCGATCACATCTGTGTCATCTCGATAGACTATGGTCACCGTATTTGGTCGGGGTGAGAGGATTTGAACCTCCGACATCTTGCTCCCAAAGCAAGTGCGCTGCCAGACTGCGCCACACCCCCAACGTCTGGTAGTAGATCACTAAACTGGGAGCGGCACCCTAATTTCCTTGCCAATAATCGGTTTTGGGTAGAGCTGGCAGAAAGAAAAGTGACCCCTTTCAGATGACGCTTTCATAATAAGTAGTATTCCGCCAAAAGGGATATTTGTTTTTGTTACCAAGTCTCGTAACTCGCTCTCGGATATGTTGGGTGTTTTTTCGACACTGACCACAAGGTTCAACAGCGGATCAGGCTGTTGGTGTCGACATTTCTTAAAGATAAGCTCTGCAAGACTGCGATACGCGGTTCGGCCAGTTGGGTATACGAATCTCGTGATCTGATACTTGGTAGTCATTCCGCCGGTGCTTATCAGAATATCAACGTCAGTGTCATTCACAAGTTCGTGGTGGTGTTCAAGCAACCAATCGAGCGTCAGTGAGCCTCCAGAGCTGTGTTTCACCCAGCCTTCAGCGGCCGGGAATCCGATTATGGCTGAATCTCTCTGCTCCTTATTCACGAACTGTAGGAGCAAGTAACCTACGAGTAGTTCGTGTACTTTCTTGGGCAGGGGTTTGTTGTGATCAAACCCATTTAGGTACTCCAGAATTCGATTCTGAGGGATGCCCAGCATGCCATCTTCGCCCAATCTCACAATGCGCTCCACCTATTTACTCTCTCTGATTTCCCGAAGGGCTCTCCTTACCGAATCGCAGTTGCACTCGGACGGTTCTATATCAGCAATGAACGTCGCTTCATACTCTACGATTATGGCTCTTACTCGTAGACCTAAATTGTCGTCATCAATCTCCCGTACCATAGCCTTGCAAATGCCCATCGCAGCAAACCTGTTTTGAACGTGTGCGGCCAACACTGCAAGCTCCAATGCAGTTGCTCGATTATCAACTGACACCGTTAATTCAGAGAAGATAATCCTCATCTCTCTGGCAATGATCTCAGCATAACCGAAGTCATAGTTGCCGTTCTTGACCATTTCGCTATAAACTGAAAGGAATACTGAGAGATGAGATTCTAAAGGTGGCTGCTTAAGTGCGTGGAAAATAGGTTGCTTCAGCTCAAAGCATATTCTCTCTTTCTCCTGCAATTCTAGACTTGATAATTCTTCGACGAATGCTTTGACTTGGCTTGAGTCGTATTTCTTTTCAACCTCCAGCTTCTCCTGAATTGAAATCAGGTGTAATCTCGCATTCCCATAGGCGTCTGTTCTTTCAAGAAGTACATCATAAACTGCCTTAAGACTCTGCTTGAGTGATGCTAAGTCCTGATACCTCCGTGCCTTATCGATAGCACAGCATCTTTCAATTAGATAGAAAAGAGACTCTGGGATATCATCACGAACAAGATACTGCGGATCTCTCCCGGTTAGCAGGTTATAAAAGCTCTTTCCAAGCTGGAATATGTCACTTGTAGCGTCAATGTATTTGAATCCACCGGTCAGGAACTCCGGCGGAAGATAACCCTGAGTTCCCCAAAAAGCCGAACTCTTGGTTGCAACGGATTTTGATTCGAGTTCTTTACTCAATCCCAGATCTGTTAGAATGACCCGTCCATCATCGAGCAAGAAGTTCTGCGGCTTTATGTCACGGTGAAACTTACCCCTTTGGTGCAGTTCCGCAATGCAGTCAATCATATGGTTGAAGTATCTCTCCTGCTCAGAATAGTCATTCTTGATCGACTCTTGTACTGAAGTTAAGTCGCCGCCTTTGTAGTACTTCATAACGAAATATGGGGGCTCGTGAGTCAGGTTATGGTCAAGTAGCTCGACCAGTTTTGTGTTTCCGTCAAACTCGCCCAACAATCGGACTTCTCGACAGAATCGCTTCTGGCCTTCTTCAGTCGTCTCTTTGCAGTATTTTAGTACGATAGCATATTCAACTTCGCCAGTGATCGGTTTCACAAACAGAATGGTACCCATGCCACCCGAATCATTGCAGATGCCTTCAACGCGGTACTTGTCATCGATTATGTCACCCGCTCTAAACATACTGGACCTTCCCAATTTGCCTCTCTAAAAATCGGGGTGAGAGGATTTGAACCTCCGACATCTTGCTCCCAAAGCAAGTGCGCTGCCAGACTGCGCCACACCCCGAATCAGGTGAACCATGATAGCCCCAAGACCGACACCTGTCAAGGCGAGATTGCCACATTCGCCCCAGCGAATTTGCAGTGACTCAAGGCCGGACTGAACATGGAGTTGGTCCGCCAGTTCTCCCGCAACTACAGAGCCGCATTCTGCGAATCTGTTTTCAGTTGCTCGCGACAGGCCACAACTTATATTGGCTTCAACGTGACATCACCAACCACACAAGCCGGGACGACCATTGCTTGACAACTTGTCCGACCTCATCGATAGCTTCTTCGCCACGACTGTCGATTACGCCTGGGGGATTCCGCTAATTGTACTCCTGATAAGCGCCGGAGTCTATTTCACTTTTGCCGGACGCTTCCTTCCCTTTCGCGCCGTTCGTCACGCCATCAATATCCTCAGGGGCAAATTCGATAACCCCGATGATCCGGGTGAGATCAGCCATTTCCAGGCGTTATCGGCGGCGTTGTCGGCCACAATTGGGATGGGCAACATCTCCGGCGTTGCTATCGCCGTGTCGCTGGGCGGACCGGGTGCTATCTTCTGGATGTGGATCGCCGGGCTGGTCGGGATGTCGACCAAGTTCTTCACCTGCACCCTGGCCTGTCTCTATCGCAAGAAAGACGAGCGCGGTATCGAACAGGGCGGACCGATGTACTTCATCGAGGTCGGTCTCGGCAAGTATTTCAAACCGCTGGCAATCATGTTCGCTGTCTGCGGCATGGTCGGTTGCCTGGCCATGTTCCAAACCAATCAGTTGTCAGGTCTGTTACACAACGATTGGGGCATCAGTCGTCTGGGGACCGGGATCGTCTGTTCAGCCATCGTGGCGGTGGTGATACTCGGCGGCATCGTGCGGGTTGGGCAGGTGACTGCCAAAATCGTGCCGGCCATGTTCGTGCTTTATGTCGCAGCGGCCCTTTATGTAATCCTCTCCAACGTGTCGGTGGTTCCGGGGATCTTGTATTCAATCGTCGATCAGGCCTTCGGCGGTGAGGCGTTGGTTGGCGGCGGAATGGGTGTTGCGTTTCGGGAAGTGATTCACCAGGGTATCAAACGCGCCGCCTTCTCCAATGAGGCCGGTCTCGGTACTGCGCCTATGGCGCACGGCGCGGCCAAAACCAAAGAGCCGGTGCGCGAGGGGTTGATCGCAATGCTCGGCCCGTTCCTGGATACCAATCTCGTGTGCACGATGACAGCGCTGGTCATCTTGTCGACCGGCGTTCCGGCAACCGATGACGGCGTGGTGATGACGGTCAACGCCTTTGCCAAGGCGATGCCCGGAATCGGTCGCTACGTCCTGACGTTGATTATCATCATGTTCTCGATCTCGACGATGATCTCGTACTCGTACTACAGCCTGAAGTGTTCGCGCTACTTGTTCGGGTTCAACTTCGGCAGCTACTATATATACGTCTACATTTTGAGCCTGATTTTCGCAGCCGTCTGGACCCAGGACATGGTAATCAACATCCTCGACACGTTCTTTGCGATGATGGCCATCCCGACGTTAGTCAGTACGCTGATCCTGTCACCCAAAGTTGTGCAAGTGACGCGGGATTATTTCCGGCGGATGAAACTATAAAGGACTAGAGCGATGGAGGAAAGAGGTATGCTCCTTATGATTTGTGCTATCGGCGGTTTGGCGGTAGGTGCGGCCGTAGCATGGCTGCTTTCAGCCAATCGAACTCGATCTAAGTACGAAGGGACGCTTCAGGAGGTTAGGGAACGCGCCAGTTCGGCCGAGGGAAAGGCGAGCGCTCTCGAAGGACGAGTCACTGAACTTAATCGGCAAGCAGAACAACGTTCGGAGAAGGCGGCGGAGGACTTTCAGAATTTGCGCGCCGATCTCTCCGTCGAAAAGGAAGCCAGAGTCAGAGCCGAAACGGAGGCAAAGGAGACACTGGCTCGCCTGGAGGAGGAGAAGAAGATGCTTGCCGAAGCTGAGCGCCGACTCACCGATACTTTCAAGGCGTTAGCTGGTGATGTGCTCAGGGACAGCAATCAGGAATTCTTGAAACTGGCCGGCAAGACTTTCGACGAGGTGCTCGCAGATGCAAAAGGTAATCTCGGTCAGAGAGAAGAGGCTATTAGTGGGCTCGTCAAACCGCTGTCGGAATCGCTCAAGCAGTTTGAAGAACACGTTCGTGAATTGGAGAAGACCAGAGAGGGGGCATATTCAGGCATTGAGGAACATCTAAAGAACCTCTCCACCACACAGCAGCAACTCCAGAGGGAAACCGGTAACCTGGTGACCGCTTTACGAAAGCCTGAAGTACGGGGCCGATGGGGTGAGGTGACCATGCGCCGAACTGTTGAACTGGCTGGCATGTCTGAGCACTGCGACTTCACCGAGCAGGTGTCGGTGGAGTCGGACGAAGGGCGCCTCAGACCTGATATGATTATTCACCTGCCCTCCGATAGAGAGATTGTGATAGATTCTAAGTTTGCTGCAACGGCCTACCTGGACGCCCTTGAAGCTGAAAGCGACGAAGAAAGAAAGCACCACTTGTCCCATCATGCCAGCCAAACCCGCACCCATATGAACAGCCTTGCCAACAAGAGGTATTGGAAGCAATTCGAAAGAGCGCCCGAGTTTGTTGTCATGTTCATTCCGGGCGAGTCGTTTCTTGCTGAGGCCGCCCATCACGACCACGGCCTCATCGAAGACGGTATGAAGATGGGAGTGTATCTTGCAACTCCAACGATTCTTATAGCCTTGTTGAAAGCCGTGGCTTACGGTTGGCGACAGGAACGGATCGCCGAGAGTGCCAAGCAGATCAGCGACCAGGGTAGAGAATTGCACAAGAGGTTGAGCAAATTCGTAAGTTACATCGCCTCATTAGGTAAGGCACTGAAGACAGTTAACACTGCATACAACAGTGCTGTGGGTTCCATGAACAGTAGGGTCTTGCCGGTAGCGCGTGGTTTTCTGGAACTTGGGGCAGCTTCCGGAGATGAGATTCAGACTCCGGAGAGCATCGAAACAACGCCGCGTGAGCTCAGTGCTCCCGAAGTTAACGGAGCCGAAGAAGAAGGCGCATGACTGTAGTCGTGATTCAGTCTTAGTGGGTCAGGAGGCCTGTCCTCCTGACATCTTTGTCGCAAACTCGCACTAATGTCGGGAGCACAGGGCTCCCGACCTACTGAGGTGTCTAATACAGTTCGGACGCCTTCTGCGTCGCCGGCTGTTCGGACATCAGTTTGAGCATCACGTAGGTCAGGATATTGCGGTCCTGCTCGGAGACGTTTTTTAACCTGTACCCGGACTCGTACCAACCTCTGGTCGCGTCCTTCCTGCACCAAACGCACTCAGCATCAAAGATGAGATGGTCGCGATCAAGAACCTTGTTCGGCAGTTCTACGCGACAGTGCGCGATGCTGAGTTTCTTCACCGGCTCCTGAGTAACGAACATGGCGCCATCGTAGGTCAGGTTGGCTAACCCGCCGATGTGTCGACTAGTGTGCCGGTCGAACACCATCAGGAATTCTTCTGTCTCGTACCTCGTTTGTTTTCGCCGTTCGGCCATGGAGACCCTCCTGGGGACTTGCAATCACAGAGCTTTTCGTACAGTATCTGGATCGGCATCTTGAGATAGGTTCTTTAGGTCCGGGGGTATAGTGACTCGTCGAGGGTTGAAAAGCTGAGGGTTCCACAGCAAAAGTAGGGCGGATCCGTCTTCGAACCCGCCACTGTCGGCAGGTTTGAAGATAAGCCTCCCCTACGGGATTGGAGGTGATTCAGGAGCCGGTTGGTGTGCGTAAATTGTCGGTTCAGGCGCATTTCGCATTGTATGAGGCTCCGGCGGAATGATTCGTTCGGCTGGTGGCCATGGGACTTGTCCTTTATTGAGTAATGTACAGGCTTAGTTTGCCTGGAATCAGCGGTGTTCTTGCGGGTGCTGAAGTCGACTTTTACGCTTTGATTCCCACCATGATGGCGGGCCACCCAGCGGCCGCGTCTGCCCCGAAGAACACACCCCGCCCTTCGGCCACCCGGTCGAGTGTCTGTCATTCCCGCGCAGGGGACTTTCCAAAAACCTTTGATGTTTACTTGTTTGGGATGGTTGTTTGGTTGCATTGTAGTCTTAAGAGTAATCGTTAACCCTCTGGGAGTATCATGGCGCGATATATACCCGACCACAGTAGTCAGACTCTTT
>JAUWIB010000020.1 GCA_030605565.1 bacterium | reverse complement strand
AGGAGCAGAGCTTGGATTGAGCATTCAGAAAATATCTTCACGTCCGACTTTCCGAATGGGTAACATGTGGAAGAACCACGAATAGCAGATTGTAAAGACATCTATCGAAATTCCTATCCGAAACTCTACAAAACGATAATTGTGAAAAAGGACTGCCTCATACAAAATCACCCTTGACTTTTATCGTAGCGGACAGCCTCTGGACATCTGCCGTACACAAACAGATCAAGGTTGCCGGGGAAAACTGCTGCTAAACCGGATCGCTGACCATTTCAAAGCAGGCGCGCACTCGCTCGAAAAGATCCACCGCTTCGTCATCAAAGAAGTCAGGATTGGTCCACGGCAATCGCACAAACCGGCCCTGCGACCAGACCAGCGTCAGTTCACTGAAGACACCGTTGGTAAGATAGACACTGTGACCGTACTCGTGGTGCGAGGCCATCACCAGGTTGTGAGGTGTCATAATGCCGGGATCGATGTTGACGGTGCGGAAATGGTAGTCGTCGACGTGGTCGGCGAAGTTCGGTTCGATCTTGTGGCAGATCGCTTTTATGGATGCCAGTGACGACCTCGCGACCGGCTGCTCAAAAGAGAGGAAACGGCGGTAGATGTTCGCACCCATCTCTTCACGATAACGTTCCGCCCTGGCACAGGCGATCTCAGCCGTCTCAAACTGGACCCGGCCGAACCGCCGCTCCAGTGTCTGGAGACAGTCGGCCAGAGCATCCATCGAAGAGTAGATTATCGACAGTATCAACCGTCCCGGAACTGGTTCCATCACACGCGCCATAATGTATGGATCGACTTCAGGCGGCAAGAATCAACCAAAAACGTCACTCACATCTGATTTGTGGTGCAATCCGGGTCACCCCAATTTCCCCGGCTACTCGTAATGCCAAGCCGGTCGCCGCCATCCTTGTCTGGAGTTCGGAGCAAACAGATAAATCCTTGCCTCAAGCAACAGCACGACGGATATTACGTATCTTACAGGAGATGAAAGCTCTGTGGAAGGTGTTTTATGAGCGGTAGGAAGATAGTCCTGGGCGTCATATTGATTTTGCTCGGAATGTTCTTTCTGGGCCAGACGATGAGTATCTTCGTGTTCGGCTTCGTGGATTTGGTGCGCTTTGTTCTCCCCTTTGCCTTGATTGGAATAGGCATCTGGCTCATCCTGCGCCGCCGCCGTCAGGCGTTTGGGGTCGGCGATATCCACATTCATGTCGACACGAGCAGCGGCGCCAGGAGTTCAACCTGGACGTCCTCTTCCTCTTCCGATGATCCGGGCAGGTTTGCTGACCGTCAGGCCGACGCTGCCGCCAGCGGATTTGTCGGTGATGCCGGACCTAGCGTTTCCGAAGCACCGCACACCGAGACGCCGGGCAAGCTGAAGTACAGCAAGCTCCTGGGTGACATGGTGATCGATCTCAACGGTCGCAGTCTCGTCAGTGTCGAAATGTCGTCGGGGATCGGTGATGTCGAAATCAAGTTGCATGGTGCGCAGTTGGGTCCGGGTCTGAACCGCCTGATCATTTCCGGTTTCATCGGCGACATTCGTGTCTTCGTACCGATGGATATGCCGTTCTTTGCCAGTTGCTCCAACTTCATCGGTGATCTCGAATTGACCGACCGTCGCACCTCCGGTTTCGGCAACAACATCGATTTTCAGACCGATGATTATTCTTCAGCCGAGCGCAAGCTGTATATTGCCGCTCACAACTTCATCGGCGACATCAAAGTGCACAAGGTGTAGGGGGGGTCAGTCGATCCTCAGTTCCTTGGCAAACTCGTAGCTGATCTTCTCAGAAAGTTCGGTCTCTTTGTAAGCGACCTCGTCATGTGAGTAGTCTCTAGTCCATTTCGCCGAACGGCCCTTGAACTTATCCGCAACCTTGTCTAGGATGCGAATCTCTTCTCTGGAAAAGCAATCTGTGTCCGGTGTGGTGATCGCGGTTAGTACTTCACCCCCGCCACCCTCGAACTCCCTGACAGAAACCTCTACGTGTCCTTCTCGCTCCAAGAAGTCGATCAGGCACAAGAACTGATCCGGCACAGGGCCATGCAGTAGATGTGCGTACACCGCCCCCGTAATCGAATTGTTGTAACGTTTGAACGACAGAAAATCTGCATAGAACGGCAATTTGAGGAATTTGGTTTTGAATTCAGGACCAGAGCGTTTCAGCATGTAGACAGCAGCCTGCACAAAACGACGCAGATCAAAAGACCGGTTGCCTGTCATTATTCCTACAGGAATGTCTTCGTAAATTGAATTCAACTGGTGACGTTCAAGCGACTCTCGTTCTTCAACTATCAGTTCTTCGACACGCTTTTCGAGTTTTGCAGCAACCTTGTCGTACAGGTTCTTGCGCTGGACCTCGAGAAGTCTCTTCATATTCCATGCTTCGCGAAGGAACAGTAGCACTTGATTGTGGGCTTGCTCTTGGATTTTGTTGTTCTCGTATGAAGAGAGAGTTGCGGGTGACCATCCAAGTAGAGCGCAAAGCTGCCTTTGTGAAAGGCCGTACTTTTTGCGGATACTCGCAATCTCATGTGGGAATAGAAGGTTATTCTGTTTACGAAATAGTTCGACCGCAAGACCGTAATTAAACTCCTCCTGCATCATATCCGTAAAAGTACCACCGCATGCCGGACACTTAGAGAGTTGAGCAGATATTTCAACACGACCTTTCTTGAGTGGGTACTCCTCGTTTTGAGATATGCTCTCAAACTCAACTACTTCGTCGCAATGGGGACAGAGGCTTTCCGGCATTTCAATCCTCACTTTCCCTCAATGGATAATCAATCCGCTGCTCTGGGGTGTGAAACGAGATACACCTCGCATTCATCAATCCAGATCTCTCACCGACGACCAGTTTGATGTATATCTCCCGATCATTAATCATCTTTCCAAACTCGCATGCCGTCCGATACGGACTCGACCTGTCGGGCTTTGGACCGCGGTAGTAGTTCGAACAAGTAAGTCGGATTATGTGCTCTATTTGTTCGGCTGGGCTGATGTCCAGGTCTGCGCAGGTTTGCAGGTTCTTCGGGCGATCCACACGCAGGAACTGGCCTTTCTCCACACATTCCACAACTTTCGCAAGAAACGCTTCTACATGCTCTTTGCTCGCTACATCCGTCATCGGCAATATATACTACTAATTAATAACAGTCAAGTCCTTTTTTTGTGCCTAATTTATGTCATTCTTGCCCCCACTGTTGTCTATCGTTATGCTAATGAATGACTCACCGCCTACAAAATATACCTGCTCAAATCCTCGTTTTCGACGATGTCGGCCAGGGCTTCCTCGACCATCTTTTCCGTGATCGTGACCTTCTTCTTGTCGGTGGGGGGTTCGAAGAGGAGATCCTCAAGCAGGGTTGTCATGACCGTGTGCAAGCGTCGCGCTCCGATATTCTCGGCTTCCGTGTTGACCCGTTCGGCGTACTCGGCGATTTTCTTGATGGCGCGCTTGTTGAACTCAAGTTTGACGCCTTCAGCTTGCAGTAGCGCCTTGTACTGTGTTACCAACGCTGCTTTCGGTTCGGTCAGGATGCGTACGAAGTCTTCCGCGCTCAGCGAATCCAGTTCCACCCGGATGGGAAAGCGTCCCTGCAGTTCGGGAATCAGGTCCGACGGCTTGGCGGCGTGAAAGGCGCCGGCGGCGATGAACAGGACATGGTCGGTGTGTACCATGCCGTACTTGGTCATCACCGAGCAGCCCTCGACGATCGGCAGGATATCGCGCTGGACACCCTCGCGGCTGACGTCGGGGCCGGTCTTGTTGCCGTCGCCGACGATCTTGTCGAGCTCGTCGATGAATATGATTCCGGCCTCCTCCACCCGTTCGAGGGCTTCGGCGATCACATCATCCATATTGATCAGCTTGTCCAGTTCTTCATTGGTGAGAAAACGTCGCGCCTCGCGCACGGTCATTTTGCGGCGCTTGGTTTTCTGCGGCATGAGACCGGAGAGCATGTCCTGGAAGTTGACGCCCAGTTCTTCCATACCCATCGGCGAGAATACTTCCACCACCGGGAACTGCTTGCTGGGGGCATCGAGCTCGACCGTGCGGTCATCAAGTTCGCCGGCCAGAAGTAAATTCCGCAGTTTCTCCTTGGTGCGAGCGCGGGAATCCGCAGCAGCGGGCACTGCCTTGGCACCTGGGGTCGGTTGCGGCGCCGGGCCCAGGAGCAGATCGAGAACCCGTTCCACCGCGTGCACCTCTGCCTGCGCCGTGAATTCCTGGGACTTCTCGATTTTGACCATATTGACACTGATATCGACCAGGTCGCGAGCCATCGACTCTACATCGCGGCCGACGTATCCCACCTCGGTGAACTTGGACGCTTCCACTTTGATAAAGGGCGCACGCGACATCTCAGAGAGACGCCGGGCGATCTCGGTTTTGCCGACACCGGTGGGACCGATCATGATAATGTTGTTCGGCATGATCTCGGCGCGCAGTTCTTCGTCGGCCTGCTGCCGCCGCCACCGGTTGCGCAGAGCGATACCGACTGACTTCTTGGCGTTGTTTTGTCCAATGATGTACTTGTCAAGATGTTCGACGATCTCTCGCGGCGTTGGAAAGTTGTTGTTCATTTTATTGTTTCCACTGTGATCTTATGGTTAGTAAAGATGCAGATATCGGCCGCAATCTCCATCGCCTGACGGACCACCTTTTCCGCCGTCAGTTTCGGGTTGGCCTTAAGCAACGCCCGTGCCGCCGCCAGGGCGTAGGGACCGCCGGAACCGATAGCGATAATGCCGTCGTCCGGTTCGATCACGTCGCCGGTACCGCTGAGCAAAAAGATATGTTTCTTGTCGGTCACCGCGATGACCGCTTCCAGCTTCTGCAGCATCTTGTCGGTACGCCACTCCTTGGCCAACTCCACGGCAGCGCGCGGGAGGTTTCCGGAATACTCTTCGATCTTTTTGTCGAGCAGTTCATATAGCGCCAAGGCGTCGGCCGCGGTGCCGGCGAATCCGGCCAGAATTTTGCCGTCGAACATGGTGCGTATCTTGACGGCCTTGTTTTTCAGAACGGTGTCGTCGAAGGTAACCTGACCGTCGCCCGCCATGGCGGCTTTCCCTTTGTAAATGAGACCGAGAATGGTCGTCGAACGTGTGCGCATAGATGGTCCTTTATTTTGTCGAGCCCGACCTGGGATGGGCGGCGCGATATGTTTTCTTCATCGTCTCGGCGGTTACGTGCGTGTATTTCTGGGTGGTCGACAACGAGGAGTGGCCGAGTATCTCTTTGATCAGCATCAAATCAGCTCCGTTTTCCAGGAGGTGGGTGGCGAACGAGTGCCTCAACGTATGGGGGGTGAAATCCAGCCCTTCGCTATGAGCGTACTTCTTGACCAGACGATTGATCGAACGCACGCTCAACGGTCCTCCGCTCCGATTGAGAAACAAAGCCGGCGACGAACTTCCTTTGGCGGAGGCGAACTCGGCGCGGTGCTTGAGGTAGCGCTGGAGATCCTCGTGAGTCTTCTCACCCAGTGGCACCTGACGCACTTTGTTACCCTTACCTAAAACGCTGATCAAACCACGGCGGTGATCGATGTCGGACAGGTTGATCCGCGCCAACTCCTCGCGACGGATGCCGGTGACATACAGAAGCGACACCATCAGGAAATCACGGTGGTAGGGGTAGCTCTGTTTGTCATCACGGGCGTTGCGATGTTCGAAGAGAGCGACCGCCTCTTTCTGGGAAATGAAACGGGGAATGTCGGCGCGGTATTTCATCTTCGGAATCTTGAACAGGTATTGCTGATACTTGTTCTTAGGTGACAGGTATTTCTGAAACGATGACAGCGCCGACAGGAACCGCGCCAGGGATCGATTGGAAACGCCGGACTCGGAGCGTTCCCGCAGATATACTCTCAGGAACAGCGAATCATTCGGCGGCGCACTGGGCATAGCCTTGTGCTGTTCTTGCAGGAATTGCACCCAGGGCGTCAGGTCGCGACGATACGCCTCGACCGTGCGCTCGGACCGTCCCTGATTTCGGGTCAGGTCATTCAGATAGTTGTCCAGAGCTTTTGCCAACATACCCCGATGATATTCAAAACAACTGCCGGGGTCAATTTATTTGAGAGTCTGTGTCGCTCGCAATGACGAGGAAAGGAGCTTCTTCAACGCGCCCGAACGTCCATGCCACCCGGGAAACAGTCGACAGATCTTGTTCCAGTTAGTCCTGTAGGTCAGGAGCCCTGTGCTCCTGACGAAGAAGTCGAGACCGCAGGGGTTTCGACCGATCAAGACCTGGATGCCGGATCAAGTCCGGCATGACAAAAGCGTGGAACTCGCTCATGCTTCGGCTCCGCTCAAGGTGAGATCAGTAGCGCGCGAAGCGCGAAAGAGTGGCTTGCCACCCCTACCGCTTGTATCCGATCTTCCGCAGGAACTCGATACGTTCCTTCTTGTGGTCTTCCGTCTCGACACCCATAGGCGTCTCGCCGTCGATGACACCCATGACACCGCGGCCCTGCCGTGTTTCAGCCACGATTACTTGGAGCGGATTGGCCGTGGCGCAGAAGATTCGGCAGACCTCCGGCACGTTCTTGATTTGGTTGAGGACGTTGATCGGAAAGCCCTCGCGCAGGTAGATGAAGAAACTGTGTCCGCAACCGACATCGAAGGCCGCTTTGGCAGCCATCTCAATCAGATCCTCGTCGTTGCCATCGGTGCGGATCAACCGTTGCTGGGATGCTTCACAAAAAGCTATGCCGAACTTCAAAGTCGGCGATGATGTCACCAGAGCCTCGTAGAGGTCCTCGACCGTCTTGATAAAGTGCGTCATTCCGAATATCACGTTGGCGTCGGAAGGAATCGCCACCGGCACCACCTTGGTCCTGAAATTGCCGTCAATGTTCGCCATGGTTCTCCTCGAATAAGGCGCTATCGATACCAGTGTTGATCTGCGGATTGCTGTAGTACTCGGTACCGGCGAATTTCGCGCCGATAAGAAACAAGGTTTTGCCCCGGCCTGCGATGTCAAACTGTCGCGGCAACCAGTAACCGTCGAGGGTAGGACCGAACCGAACCGTCATGTCCAACTGCTTCATTTTGAACATGATGCTGCTGGTGAGCTTGGCCGGCGTGAAGTCAACCCGCACCAGATGGAACGACTCCGCATCGAAGTAATAGTCACCGTGTATGCGCTGAGCATCCTTCTCCTTTGATCGCACTCGGAAATGATGACAGGTGCGACCTTCGATAGAATCCTCCGGCACACCCTCGTAGATGATGTCATAGGACGCTCTCTGGTCCGGGTAAAACGGGTTCAACATCGGCCAGGAGATATCTTTTGACTTGCGCTTGATCTTCTTCTCCTTGCGTTCCACCGCTTCCTTCTCGGTAGCCTCAGCGTCCTGCAACTCACCGTCCTCATAGAACTCGAGGTATTCTTCATGCAGGAGAACCGTGTCGGGAAGATACTTGACATAGACCTTCTTGACGATCCGAACCTTCTGGTGGAACTCACCATCGCGCCCGGTCTCGCCTTCGATGTACTCGGCGTCGAACACTATATCCTGTATCTGCTCGCGCTGTCGATTGTCGACTGAGAGAATCGTTTCAACCAGCGCCTGCGGATCGATAGCATCGGACTGGGCGGCGGCTGAACCGGCAGCGCACATGACCGCCACACAGATCGCCGGCACTGTTACACGTCTCATGATCAGCCTTCCTCGATTATGATTTTCTGAATGACGTCGCCTCGGACTATCTGATCAACGACCTCCATTCCCGCCGTCACCTGGCCAAATACAGTGTAGCGCGCTTTCAGGTGAGGCTGCGGTGACACCGTGATGAAGAACTGCGAGCCGCCGGTGTCCTTGCCGGACGTGGCCACACCGACCGTGCCGCGGAGATACGGCTCGGACGAATACTCGCATCGGATCATGTACGGCGGACCGCCACAACCATCGCCTCTGGGGTCACCACCCTGCACCACGAAGTTCGGCGCCACACGATGAAATACCAGCCCCTCGTAAAAGCCGTCCTCGGCGAGCTCGATGAAGTTCAGCACGGTGAGCGGGGCGACATCAAAGAACAACTCCATCTCAACCTCACCCTTGTTAGTGGTGATAATCGCGTATGGGTTGGGCTGGTATTTCTCGAATCCACCCTGGATGTCCCTGACTTTGATACGAGTGGGCGCAGGCGGCACGACGCGGAAGCGGTCTTCTCCCAGCAGGTCTTTGTAGATTATTGCCGCCTCGCGTCTGACGATGTATTCAGGATCCATCAGGGCGTTGATCAGGATGAGTGCGACGTCCGGGTCTTCCGGCGAGTGCTCCAGAAAAGTCCGGGCTGTCTGTACCAGCGAGCGACGCAGATCGACATCAACCACTGTCGCCGTCGACATCATGCCGGTCAGTTGCGGCAGGTAGGCGATCAGTTTTTCGCTTTGAATGTGATCAACTGCCAGTTCCTGAATGACGCGATCGGGATCAGCCAACGCTTTCTTGAGGTAGTAGTCCTGGTTTGATTTGTCGACTCTTACGAGGCCATCAAAGGCGGCGGCGCGCACCATGGGATCGTCGTCGCTGAACAAACCGGCCAGCCGAGGGATAACATTCTTGTGGCCGACCAGAGCATACCCTTCGGCACTGGAGGCACGAAGAAATGGATCGTGTTCAGCCGCCAGCGAATCCAGCAGGTTGACCGCCTTGTCCTTGCGCACGGCAGCCAGATAGATAGCAGCAGCGGCTACGACATTAGCCGGCTGTTGCCGTTCGAGGAGATCCCAGGTGGCGTCAACCGCCTGGCTGTTGTCCTGCTCCTGCAAGCCTTTGAACAGAGCCACCAGCAGCTTCTCATCCTGTTCGGTTTCTACTCTCTTAGCCAGTTGTGCCAGGGCCTTCTTGTCCTTCTTCCGGCTCAACTCGGCGATTGCCTGGGCGACAACATTGTGGTTAGCGTCATTAAGTGACATCTGCAAAAGGTGATGGACTTTCGAGGACTCGCAGTGGCCCAGACCTCGGACGCACACCGCCCGCACGAACGGGTCGGGGTCGGCCAGGTTGTCGACAAAGAGATCGGTGGCCTGCTTGACCTCCATACGGGCCAGAGCAAAAAGTCCGGCGGCTCGGACCAGTTCGTCTGATTCCTTGCTCAAGTGAGCGATAAGCTGGGGTGCCTGGGACTTAGCGTCGGCATTGTGAATCGCGTAGCAGGCGGCCTGGCGAACATCGGGTGACGGATGATCCAGAAACTCCGCCAGTCGTTCGGGGACTTGCGGCGTGGTGCTGTCGGCTAGTCGCCCCGCCGACGCGACCACTCTGGCGGCGGCCGAGGAGGGTAGGTCAAAAGCAACATCCAACAAGGGTCCGGTGTATTTCGCTTGCCCGGTCAAACCCAGGGCGAAGCTGGCGGTGGCAGCCAGGTCGATCGATTCGTCGGACAGCATCGCAAAAAGCAGCTTGGCTGCCTTCTCGCCGCCGATACGGCCAACGGCTAAGGCGGCACGCGCGCGTACTTCCAGCGAGGGATCGTTGAGGTAGCCCTTGATCTTGTCGGAAAGGACACGGCGATCTTCGTCATGAACGATCTCGGCCATCCGCTCCTCGATGCCTCGCTCTCTGAAGCGGTCGTAAAAGTAGTAGCCGACCACGGAGAACAGAGCTACGACGATAAGAACAAGTATTGTCCTGAAAAATCTCTTCATAGACCGAAAATCTAGGCCGGGCGGTGAGGGGGGTCAATATATAAAACCGGCGGGGAAAAACGCCGCAGGTTCAGTAGGTCAGTTCAGTAGGTCAGGAGCCCTGCGCTCATGACACAGCGCCTTGCGCTGTTCTTTCGGCGCCATGAGGACAGGCCTCCTGATTTGTTCCTCTCTTGAGAGGGGTGGCCCGCCGAAGGTGGGCCGGGGTGTGTCATGAGACGAATCGGCAGATGTGGACATCTGCCGCCCACTAAGTATCCGCCCACAAGGTACGCCACCCTTCGACTCCGCTCAGACGTTTCGGCAGGATCACAGGGATCCTGCCCTACACGAAGAACGATTGTGAGACCAGGGGCGAACGTCCGGCCCACGCGGCCTCGCCCTTCTCTGGTGTCGGCGCACGAGGACGTACGCCGACCACAAAACGTCCCGGCCACGCGCCAAACTGCAGGCGGATATCAAAGGTGGCGAGGAGTTGGCATTGCGAAGTTTGATCAATCTACTTTTTCTGTTTGACTGAAGCCTGATGGCGTGCTTATATGTGGAGTGGATGGGGCTAACAGGAGAACTGAGAAAATGATTACTAAGCTTGTACTGCGGAACTTCAAGAGGATTTCTGAAGAGACTTTTGAGTTCACAAACTTCGATTTGCTGGTTGGGCGCAACAACACAGGGAAGAGTACTATACTTCAAGCTATAGCCATATGGCAGTTCTGTGTTGACGAGTTCCAACGAGCAAAGCGCAAAGGCAAGAGTGGAATTCAGATAGTGCTCCCCAACTTCTCAGCGCTGCCGGTACCGGAATTCAGTCTGCTGTGGAAAGACAGGACCGAAAGACGCTATCCAGCCAAGAAGGGTAATAAAGGACAAGAGTACATACTTATAGATATCGAATTGACATGGTTGGAATCGGACATGCAGGAACGCTCCTTTGGCGTTCAACTGCGGTACGGTTCGCCCCAAACGATTTACGCCATTCCCGTCCAGGGCTGGAATCAGTTCAGGCAGTACGACAATGACAAAGTCCTACCCAGAATTGCATACGTCCCACCGTTTTCTGGACTTGAACCGTCGGAGGAATGGCGTGACACATCCGTGATAAAGAAACAGGTTGGTAAGGCGCAGCCTGGCAGCGTACTACGGAACCTGCTCTTACTTGTAAAGGAGAAGCCTGCTGCGCACGGAGATTGGGGGGAAATCGCCCTTGAGGTCAGTCGCTGGTTTTCCATTAAACTGCTCGAGCCCCAGTATGAACGCGGTGTCGACACGTTGATAAGGTGTGAATATGAGCAAGCCAAGAAAACGTATGATATTATTGCGGGGGGTAGTGGCTTTCACCAAACACTCACGATGCTCGCATTCCTTTACGGCTATAACCCGACGACGATCCTACTTGATGAGCCGGACGCTCATCTGCACGTCAATCTGCAGCGCGAGGTTCTGGATTTCTTCAAGCAGCAGTCAGTTGAAAGGCAAACCCAATTCCTCATTGCGACTCATTCTGAAGAACTGGTCAACGGGGTGGCCAGTAACCAGATAGTATCGTTGCACAGCGGTGAACCGACGAGAAACCGTCCGGTCAACCATGTACTGGCCGCGATGGCCGATGTGTCCAACCAGGAGGAAACCCAATTACGTCAATCAGCGTACCTGCTCTACGTTGAAGGTGAAAGCGATGCACGATTGATACGGGCATGGGCGCAGTTGCTACATGAACAGGAGTCTTTGGGAAGGTTCTGTTTCCACTACATGCATGGGGGGAACAAGAAGCTAATGATGGAGGCGGCGGGGAAACACTATATGGCTGTGAAGGAGATCATCCCCAAAGTGGAGAGGTTCATTGTCTTCGACTTCGATGGCGACCGGGACTTCCACCCCGAGCCGGACAATCCTGCGCTTTTCGAGTGGTCAAGGCGGAATATAGAGAATTACCTGTTGGTCCCTGACGCGTGGATGAGGTGCATCCACCGGCTTCTGAAATTTGCAGAAGACGATCTGTTTGCCGCCGAGGTTAAGAGTATGATCATGGACTACTTCGCCGCAGAAAACCTGACGCTTCCAAAGGGGGCTAATTGGAAGAGCCTGTCCGCCAACGTGTTCAAGGTTGTAGATGGCAAGAGCTTGCTATTCACAGGTGACAATGCGCTGGCGACACAGCTTACGCAGCATTTCACGAATGCCCACCCTACGTCCGAGGCCGTCGCATTGTCGATGATGGAAAGTGAAATCCACGAGGATGTGCTGGCACTATTCTCGAAGCTTTCTGCGTTGGGACAACCCTCACCAGCATAGAACCACAGCCACGCAGGACGCGTGGCCTCGCAATGATGGTTTCTGGGGTTTTTCAACCCGGACGAACGTCCGGGCCACCCACGAAGATTTTTCACCGAAAACCGGATTTGCACTGTATATTATATAGATGTATAACCCTCTGCCCAGAATCGTCGCGGTCATGCTCCTTGGCCTTTTGTTACTGCCGTTGAGCAGCTACGCCCAGCGCCCCAGAGGCCAACGAATGCCGGACCTGGCGCGCATTAACGCGGCGCAGGCGGATAACCCCAATCCTTCGGCGCTTCGGGTGGCCCGGCTGCATTATTTCGGTGGCGGCGACTGGTACTGGGGGGCCTCGGCCCTTCCTAATTTCCTGGGCTATCTGCGTGAAAATACAGACTACCCGGTGGACACATCGGAGCATGAGATCACTATCATGGATCCGGAGTTGTTCAGGTATCCGTTTCTGTTCGCCACCGGGCATGGTATGATCAGTTTTTCGACTGAGGAGAAAGAACGACTGCGGCAGTACCTGGTCGGCGGCGGCTTTCTATTCGTCAATGATTCGTACGGGATGGACCGCGCGTTTCGCAAAGAGATGGCTGAGTTGTTCCCGGAACGAGAGGTGCTGGAGGTTCCGTTTGACCATCCCCTGTACCATTGTTTCTACGATTTCCCCAACGGTCCCCCCAAGATCCATGAACACGACAACAAACCGCCGCGCGGTTATGCCGTCATTCTGAACGGTCGGGTGGTGTTGTATTTCCTGGTCGAGTCCGATATCGGAGATGGGTGGGAAGATGCCCAGGTGCACAACGACCCGCCCGAGAAACGAAACGAAGCCTTTCGGATGGGCGTAAATATACTGACCTACGCGTTGTTATACTGATAGTGAATAGCTCCCAAACGGTCACTTCCGTTCCTGCGTCTTAGGTCATGAGGACAGGTTGCCGGTGATCGGCAACTCGATATTAGGTATCTATCGAGGTTAATACCATGCGCGACACAAAGTCAAGCTGTACACTTATCAGCAGGCTGAAGGGGACACTCTACAAACAGAGGCTGGTGGGTCTGGTCGGCGGAATAATCACCACCCTGATCGCGCTGGTGGTAA
Source organism: bacterium (assembly GCA_030605565.1). Classification (GTDB taxonomy): domain Bacteria; phylum Zixibacteria; class MSB-5A5; order GN15; family FEB-12; genus JAJRTA01. The sequence continues at coordinate 30,922 of JAUWIB010000020.1, read as the reverse complement.
CATCGGTTTTGTTGTCGCTCCTGGCCGGATTGATGGTTCTTCCCGTCTGGTTGAAGGTCTCACTGCTGGTGTTGGCTTCGGGGCTGGCCGGATATCTGTTCGTGCGGTACGGGCTGATCAGACTGTGGCGTGGAAATATCGATAGTATGGCGGTTCGTCTGGAGGAGAAGCATCCGGAACTGAAAGGGCGATTGATCGCCGCCATCCAGTTCGCACGGATGCGGAAATCACCCGGTTACTCAGCCGAACTGATGGCCATGACCGAGCAGCAGGCGCTGGCTCGTTCCACCCGACTCAACTTCAGTGAGGCCGTCAGTCTTCACCATGTGTTGCGTACCGGTCGAGTCTTTGTGGTCGCGGCGGTGCTGGCTGTAGCTATGCTTTTGTTGGCGCCGGGACTGTTCACCTATTCGTATGAAGTCTATTCCCATCCCACCGAGGAAATCGCGCCGCCCCTGGGTTACCGTCTGGCGCCGTTCCCGGGCAGTGTCGAGTGGGTCAAGTATCGTGATATTGAAATCGGAGCGGTGCTGTACGGCGACCGTTTTCCTGATGAGGCGGTGATTCACTATCGTCTGGTCGGTGGGAATTGGCAGCAAACCAGGATCGATCTGGGCAAGGTCAATCGTACCACCTGGGGTCAGAGCGACTCGACCAGGGTTGCCACTCGGCTGCGGCAGATCAACAGGTCGTTCGATTATTATGTCGAGGCTGGGCGCCTGAAAACCGATGTTCAGAAAATCGATGTGGTCGATCGACCGCGAGTGGAAGGGATCAAGCTTTCGATATTCTACCCTGAGTACACCGAACTGCCGCCGACGGTAATTGATGAGAACAACGGTTCGTTCTCGGCTGTGGTCGGCAGCCGCGTCAACATGCAGCTTGAAACCAACCTGCCGGTACAAGCCGCCGAGTTGGTCTTTTCCGACTCGAGTCGGACGCCGATGAAGGTGACCGGCAAATCTGCTGAGACAGCGTTGCGGGTCGACAGTTCTCGGGCCTACTACGTCCGCTTGACCGACCATCTTGGTGAAGAGAACCCTGACCCGATCGAGTACTACATGACGGCTATCCCCGACGAGTATCCCTCAATCGATGTGCTCAGTCCGGGGTTCGATGTCAACCTCAATGACGAGATGTTGCTGCCGCTGAAGGTGCGTATCTTCGACGACTTCGGGTTCTCCTCGCTGGTGCTGAAGTATACGCTGTACTCGCAACATCGCACATCCGATGAACATGTCGCCGTGCTGCACTTCTCCGACCGCATCAAGACGGAAGGAGACGTTTCGTTCAACTGGGACATGGACCAGTTCAGTCTCTATCCCGGCGATTACGTCATCTACCGTTTTGAAGTGGCCGACAATGATCGCATTTCCGGACCGAAAGTGACCGCCACCCGCCAGTTTGTGGCGCGGTTGCCGTCGTTGGAGGAGATCATCGCCGAAACCGAGGCCGAGAGCGCTCAACGGATAAACCGTACTGAGAATCTGCTCAAGAGTGGTCGAGAGATTGCCGAGCGCATGAAGAACGTCGCCCGCAAACTCCAGGCGCAGCAGAAGAATGCTCGCAAGGCCGACTGGCAACATCAGAAAGAACTTTCCAATGTCGCCGACAAGAATGCCGAGTTGTTAGAGAATATCGAAAAGACGGCCGAGCAGATGGAACGCTCGCTGGACAAAATGTCTGAGAACACTTTCTTGAGTCGGCAGATTCTGGAGAAGTTAGCTCAGATTCAGAAGCTGTTTGAGGATGTGGCTACACCGGAGATGAAAGAGGCCCAGAAGCAACTTATGGAAGCGCTCAAGAGTATGAATCCGGATGAGCTGGAGAAAGCGGTTGAGAATTTCGAACTCTCCCAGAAGGAGATGCTCGAACGGCTGGAACGTACTTTGGCCCTTCTGAAGAAACTGCAATTGGAGCAGGCGATGGAGGCGTTGATCCGTCAGGCGGAGGAACTGGCCAAGCAGCAGGAGGCGGTCAACAATCGCACCGATTCCTCGAGCAGTGACAAACTGCCCAGTCTGGCCAAAGACGAGAACGCCAACCGACAGTCGCTGGCCGACCTGAAAGACAAAGTTGCCGACTTGCAGCAGCTATCCAAAGACGCGGGCGTCGACAAGATGCCGGAGTTCCAGAAATTCAGTGAGGCGGTCGAGAAAACCGACGCCGATGAGAACATGTCCAACATGTCGCAGGCGCTGAAGTCTCAGCAGAAAAGTGAAGCCGGCAGCGAGGGCAAGAAAGCGCTGTCGAAGTTGCTTTCGATGCTCAACGAAATGCAGATGCAGATGGCGGCTATGAAAGGTTGCGACCAGGACGCGCTGGAGCGAGCCATGCGCATGGCCCTCGATGACGCCAACCATCTGTCCGGGAAACAGGAGCTATTGCGCGAAGAGGCGGCATTGATTAGCTCACGATCTATCATGCTGCGAGAGATGGCCGCGACACAGCAGGATCTTCGCAGTTCCTGCACCGGTCTAAAGAATCGGCTGTCCGAGTTGGGCAAGCAGTCGCCATTTATCGCCGCAGAACTTCAGAGCCTTGTCAACAGCGCCGTGCAACACATGGAGCTTGCTTGCGATGGGTTCGAGGCCAAGAAGCGCGGTCAGGCGCTGAGTGAGCAGCGCGATTCCATGACTAAGCTGAATCGAGCCGCGATCAGGCTGCGCGAGTCGATCCAGCAGCAGTCACAGTGCAACAAAGGCGGCCAGTGCGACAAGAAAATCAGTAAGCTGCAGGGTATGTGCAATAAGCAAAGCCAACTCAACCAGCAGACTCAGAAACAGTGCTCCAAACCCGGTGGACAGGGTAACCCCCGTTTTGATCAGAATGGACGCCCGGCGCTGCAACGACTGGCCTCGGAGCAGTCGGCTATTCGCAAGTCGCTGCAAGACCTCAATCGCGAGTTAGGCGGCTCGCGCCAGATTCTCGGCCGCCTTGACGACATCGCCCGTGAGATGAAGAAAGTCGAGGAAGAACTGGCTGCCGGCGAGGTGGGTCAGGAAACGACCGAACGACAGATAAAGATATACTCACGGCTGCTCGAGGCCAGTCGTTCGCTGCAGCGAAAGGATTTCACCGAGCAGCGTCGCGCCTCCGGCGTCGAGTCGCACGAGTTCTACCTGCCGCCGGAGTTACCGGCGTGGATTCTCGATGATCGGGTCAGCCTTGAGGATCGGTTGCGTCGTTATCTCTCTGACGACTATCCGCCGCAGTATGAAGAGCAGATTAAGGCGTATTTCAAGGCGCTCCTGAAAGCCGAGTCGGAACTGATCAACCCGGATAACAACGGACAATCGACGCAACCATGATGGCGTGCTTCCGCTGCTCACTAATCGCAGTCGTCGGTCTCCTGTTGATGGGCCTTTCACCGACCCTGGCCGACCGGACAACCAAACCCGAAGTCAAGGTACTGGCTGTCCCGACTATCTCGGAAGAGTTCAACGCTCAGGTCAGACTGGCCCGACAACTGATTAAGCATGATGACTGCCACGGCGCAGTTGCCGTGCTGGAATCGCTTGAGTCCACTGATCCCAGTCACTCCATGATCTACAATCTGCTGCGCAGGTGTTACGAGAAGCTGGACTACCAACCGAAGCTGGAGGATCTGGCCCGGCGCATGATCGAGAGCCAGCCAAACAACTACCGGTACCACCTGGACTTGGCCCGGGTGCTGGTTCGTCTGGAGAAGCCCGTGGAAGGTTTGGCCTCATATCGTGAGGCAGCCCTACTGGCGCAGTCCGACGGGCAGTACCTCAGCGTGACCACCGGCATGATGAACGCCGGGTTTGCTGTCGAAGCTCTGGCTCTGATGGACTCGCTGCGAGGACGGATCGAGAATCCATCGGCTTTTGCGCTTCAGCGTGGTATGCTTCTGGAAGCTCAGAGCCTTTACTCAGACGCCGTGATCGAGTACCTTCCGCTTCTGGAGGACACGACCCGCGATGCCGTCAACGCCGAACGTCGGTTGCTGGCCCTTCTTGAATTCCAATCCTCATCGGAGGAGGTCGAGGCGATCCTTCTTGAGAGGATCAGCGATTTCGGAAGCGCTCGAGCGGTCAAGACCCTGACCGGTTTCTACCTGAAAGCAGGCCGCCTTGATGAAGCCTACAGGCACACACTGCGACTCGATTCACTTCAGGGGCTCAACGGTCAGGCACTGGTTCGATTCATGCGAAACTGCCGGGAACGCCGCCGCTACGAACTGGCCACGCGCATGGGGAAGCACTTCTTTGAGCATTACCGCGAAAGCGCGGTCAGGACCGAGGCCTATTTGGTTTATGCCGATGCTCTCACTCAGATGGGCGCCTATAACGCGGCCATCGCTGTTTACGACAGTCTGGTGGCTTGGGCGCCACGGGATCAGGAAAAGGGTGAGGGGCTGTATCATATCGGGATGATATACCTTGACCACCTCGGCGACTATCAAACCGCCCGTTGGTATTTCGATTCGGTAGTGACCAACTACCATCGAGGATTGGGATATGTGCTCTCGCACATAGCCCGGCCCTACTGCGATTTACGCCGCGGTCGACTGGACCAGGCGGCAGCCGGCTTTCAGGCGTTGGCTCAGGCGCAACTGAACGAAGAACTCGCCGAGAAGATAGATTACCATCTGGCGGTGATAGAATACTGTCACGGCAAGTATGACTCAGCCGGGTTGGCTTTGCAGCGTCTGATGGTCAACTACCCGCGCGGTTACTATGTCAATGATGCTATGCAACTGCTCCTGGTGATGGATCGAATCGGTCAGGATGAAGGGCTGATGTCCGCCTTTGCCCAAGTTTTGGTGTATGACTTGCGGCGGATGCCGGACTCCCTGAAGGCGGCCCTGGAGTTTGTCGCCGGCGCCCCTTCGCGGTCCCTGGCTGATTTCGCTCTCTATCGACTGTTGAACATGAGCCTGGCCGAGGATGATGACGACGGGATATTGAGCTGCGTCCAGCGATTGGAGGAGGAGTTCCCGGAGTCGTATTACTACCCGTTTGGCCTGAAGGCCAGGGCCGATCTCTACCGATTAGACATTGGCAGAGTCGATGAATCTAAACAGATCTACCGACAGTTGCTGGAGAAGTTTCCCAACTACCCGTTTGCTTCCGAGGTGCGTCAGCGTTTGCGCGAACTTGAGGAAGACAACAGGATTGGTTAGAAGTCCGGCTGTCTTTCCTTCTCGGCTTCGAGCTGTCGCACTCGCCGTTCCAGGTCGTAGACTTTGTTTTCGCGATCTTCCCAGAGACCGAGTTTCTTCTTGGTAGAGGTGCGAATCAGAAGTCCCAACGAGATCAGAAGAAACACGATCGAGTTGGCGCGGCGGAAAACCTCACCCATGTTGAAAATAGCGTCGGCGAAGGCAAGAATGCCCAGGATAAAAAGAATGGCACACCAAACAAACATATCGGACCTCCAGGTCAATGGCCGCCCGGTTGGACGCGACTGAAAGAATCTGTTGTTATTTACCTTACTATCATTATATTTGAGGCCTGTTGGCCCGGAAATCCAAGGCCTCTTTTTGGATTATCGGTATAAGAGACAACGACTTTAGGAGGATGATTTGATCGCAAGCAACGCTGCCGTCAGCCCGAAGTTCGACCGGACCAATGCTGTACTGGCCGGTTTCGTTTTTGTCGTTTCGTTTGTAGTTTATGCCCTTACCGTCCAGCGGGGTTTTTCATTCTGGGACTGCGGCGAATTTATCGCCTGCGCCTACAGCCTCGGTATTCCGCACCCACCCGGCACGCCGCTGTTTGTTATTTTGGGACGACTGGCCGCGCTCATCCCGTTCGTGGAAGATATCTCTTACCGGATAAACTACCTTTCGGTGATCTCATCAGCGGGGACAGCTATGTTCTCCTACCTGCTGACAGTGCGCCTGGTCGGCTATTTTTTCTCGCCCGAAGAGCGCTCGTCACGGTTGAATCGGACTATCGCCTATATCGGTGGTGTCGCCGGCGGGTTTTTCGTTGCCTTCTCGCGCACCAACTGGGCCAATTCGGTAGAGGCGGAGGTGTACGGACTGGCGCTGGCTCTGTCGGTGGGGATCGTATGGCTGACCTTGCGCTACTTCGAGGAGCGCGGAACAATGGCCGGATCGAGGACTTTGATCCTGATTTTCTATCTGGCCATGCTCGGTATCAGCGTTCACATGTCGGTGTTTTTGGTGCTGCCGGTCTGTGCGGTTTTCTTCGTCTTGAAAAAAGACGCCACGTCGCGTGACTGGCTGATCTTGTGCGGTTTTATTATCCTTGAGTTGTTGTTCATAATCGTATTTTCCAACGGCCGCGGCGGAGTTAGTGCATTCTATGCGGTTTCGGCCTTCATGGGCGCTGTGCTCCTGTTGCTGTTGTACAAAAAGATCAACTGGGCGCTGGTTATCGCCATCGGCTCGGTTTGCTCGGTTATGATTCAGTTCACGACTTATGAGAAGACGACCGTGGTGGCCCTGGTCGTTTTGGCCATCCTGGGGGTACTCTCCAGGCAACGCGGCTGGAACTTGCAGTGGAAAACAGGCCTGGCGATCGTGGTGATCGGGTTCATGGGGATGTCGGTGCATGGTTTCATTCCGGTTCGGTCGTCAATGAACCCAAGAATCGACGAGAACAACCCCTCGCGCGATTGGCGCACTTTTGAGAATTTTCTCGATCGCAAACAGTATCAGCAGATTTCGATGCTGGACCGGATGTTCAAACGGCGCGGCAGTTGGGAAAACCATTTCGGGCGCCACGCTCACATGGGTTTCTGGTCCTATTTCGAAGAACAGTATTCACGCACCGGCTGGTCGTTCATCGTACCGTGGTTCCTGCTGGGGATGATCGGTATGATCACTGCCATCCGCAAGCGGCTTGAGATCGGTCTGCCCTTCTTCACCCTCTTCTTAGTCTGCTCCGTCGGCCTGATTCTGTACATGAATTTCGCTGACGGCACCAAGTACGATTTCAACACCGGCGACGCCTACTTGGAAGTGCGCAACCGTGACTACTTTTTCACGCCGGCTTTCGTGTTTTTTGGTATTGCCATGGGAGTCGGTATCTCGGCCGTCGTTATGTGGCTAAAGAACAGGCTGGCCGCAGCCAACCCGTCCAGGATGCGGACGGTGGTACTGGCCTCGTCGGTCCTGGCGCTGGCCCCCATAGTATCGTTGGCACACAACTACCATGCCAGCGATCGCTCAGGCAATAATATCCCTTACAATTACGCCGCAAACATTCTGGATACTTGCGAACCGAACGCCATCCTGTTCACTTCAGGAGACAATGACACCTTCCCCTTATGGTGTATTCAGGAGGTTTACGGATACCGTCTCGACGTACGGGTGGTCAACCTGTCGCTCTTGAACACCGATTGGTACGTGGAACAGATGAAAAATCGCTACGGCGTACCTATCTCACTGACCGACGAGCAGATCCTCTGGGAGCCTTACGAAGTAGCTCCCGGTATTGAGCGCGGGCGGCCGACCACCCGCTTCTATGATAAGGCGCGCAAGCGAACCGCCTATCTGGAACCGGCTCCGGTGAAAGGGCGGATCGTGAGGGTGGCCGAAATGATGATGGACGAGATCGTGCTTGAAAGCACGTACAAAGAGGGGGATTCACTAAAGCTCACGCAGCCGATTTACTTCAGTTCGCCGCCTTACGCCGAGTCTCCCTTGAAACTGCGTAATCGCGCCCACGCCGTCGGTATGCTTTACAAGCTGAGTTTTGACCCGCCCGAGCGGATGATTGACGCCGAGAGGGGTTATGACCTGTTCATGAATACCTATCGTTACGATGGCTACTCCGACTCCAAAGTTTATCGCGAGGAGAATGCCACCGGCGTGTTTGTCACTATGGGTGCGAATGCGTCCAGGGTCTATGACGAACTGTTGGTGCAGTACCGATTGGACACCCTGGCCGGCAATTTCGAGTCGGACAAACGCGACATGGCGGTATCGTTGATGAAGAAGATGATCGAAGTCTATCCGGAGTACTGGCAGACGCATGCGGTCCTGGCGGATCTGTATGAGAAGGAAGGTGACATCGCCGCCGCCGATCAACTCTGGCACATGATGCACGACTCCCTGGCTGCTTTCAGAGCCTCCAATAAGGAGAACCTCTATTACCAACAGGATTTGGGACTGACCAAGGTGCAACTGGGACAACGGATCGGCGACTCGGCGATGGTGGAGGAAGGTGTGCAGTTAGTCTGGGATGCCTTCAATGCCAATGCCAACTCAAGCTATGCCTTTCGCAAGCTGGTGATGGTACTAGCCAGAACCAGCCACACCGGTGAAATTGACAAAGCGGTTAGAAAGTTCACTGAGTACAAGATCAACCTGAGCGACGCATTCCTGCAATCACTCCAAGGTACCAGGGGTGCGCCGCCGCCCACACCGAGGGGCCAACCGCAAATGTAAGACTGAGACCCGGATCGTTTTGCCCTTCGTGTCCCTGCGATACGAAGGGCTTTTTTATGGTTTCTGTCGGCTCAACCGTCCTGGGCGAGCCGAAAGCCTGCCAGACGGCGATAACGGCCGCCTTTGTCGGTCAACATCCTGGCGGTCACCAGTTCGCGCCGGATCGTATCTGTATCGTTCTGGTAGCGAGCGATAATCCGATCAACTTCCTTTTCTGTGTACTCACGATCCGGTTCAAACTGAGCCAGGATATACTCAAGCAGAAACTCCCGCTTTGGTTCATGCGTCGAAGTCTGCGCCGCCGGTTTACTGGTCGTGCTCTTCGACACCGACCGCCGAGATGATGGCTTGCCGTTGCGATTGGATTGACTCTCCAGCCAGTCCAGGACCGATTGCTCCGGGATACGCCAGTCTTTGCCGATCTTGTAGGCCTGGATTTCACCGGCCTGGACTTTGCGAGTGATCACCTGAACATTCATCTTCAGTTTCTGAGCAAGTTCCGAGGTAGTGAAAAATTCCGTCTCTCTAATCGATGGTTCCGTGCTGTTCAATTGTGGTCTCCTTGGGTAAGACAGCTAATAGATCACGATAAACACGGATATTGAGGTATTGTCAATTAGTTTTTTGTGTACTACGGTGTTTTTGTGTGATGTTTATAATACGGACGCCGATTGGGGATTGCCACGGTCGCCCTTAAGAGCCACTTCTGGCCGGTGATCTCACAATGACGATTCAGTGCTGCCTTCACTCACCTCGCAGCATGAACCGCGCGTCGACCGCCTTGGAGTTCTCGCGCTTAGCGGCCGCGAAGAACGGGTTAACATCGAAAGATTCCAGTTGCGGGAAGTCGGTGACAAGCTGCGACAGACGCTGGATGGTCTCCTGCAAACACTTGAAATCGATCGGCTCAGCGCCACGGAAGCCTGATAGCAGCGGGTATCCCTTGATATCCTCGATCATTACCCTGGCGCCGCGCTCGGTCACGGGATGCACCTTGAAGGTAACATCCTTCATTACCTCCACGTACACGCCGCCCAAACCGAACATCATCAACGGCCCGAACGATGGATCCTGATTCATTCCGATGATCGTCTCAACACCGCCGGAGACCAACTCCTGCACGATGACCCCACCGGGGATCCCGGTCTTGCCGAATTTGTTTTTCATGGTCTCGAATGCTTCTTTCACCTCGGCCTCCGTCCGCAGATATCCGGAAACGCCACCTACGTCGGTCTTGTGAACAATCTCCGGAGCGTCGACCTTCATGATAACAGGAAGGTGTAGACTGGAAGCGGCCTTCTGCGCCTCGTCGACATTCTCGCAATGGACGGCGCGGGCGATGTTGATACCGTAGGCGTCCAGTATCTCCAGCGCCTCAGCCCCCATAATCGTCTGACGTTTCTCCGCGGTCGCCTTATCGACAATCTTGGTGACACGGTTGCGGTCGACATCCTTGTACGCGATAACCTCGCTCTCCGGTCGGTTGATCCATTCGTAATGTCGCACCATGGCAGCCAATGCTTTAGCCGCCGACTCCGGGAAAGTATAGATAGGTATCTTGCGCTCCACCAATGCTTCAGAACCGGCTATGCCGGAGGCCGCCGCCATGAAACATCCCAGGACGGTCTTGTCGTTTTTGTGTTTGTCGACAGACTCGATAATCGCCTTAATAACCGCCTTGTGATCGACCACCACCGGGGGAACGAATATGCAGATCAGGGCGTCGACATTCTTGTCCGACAGGACGGCATCCATAGCGATACGGTAAGAGTCCGGTCCACCGGCGGCGATAACATCCACCGGGTTGTTGACCGCGGCCACCGCTGGGAGTTCATCCCTGAGCCGCTTAATGGTCTTCTCTTCAAACTGCGCCATCTTCAGACCGCAGTTGACCACGGCGTCGGTAGCGAGGATACCGGGACCTCCGGCATTGGTTATTATCCCGATCCTGTCTCCACGCGGCAGCGGCTGATTGGAGAGCGCTACGGCAATATCGAACAGTTCATCAATCGAGGTTACTCGGATAACGCCACATTGTTCAAAGAGAGCGTCGGTGCCGACATCCAACCCCGCCAGCACGCCGGTGTGCGAACTGATGGCCCGTGCTCCGGCGGCAGTCCGACCGGCTTTCACGGCCACGATCGGTTTCTTGCGCGCCATGTCACGCGCGATGCGGGTGAATTTCCGGGGGTCGCCGAAGTTCTCAAGGTACAGCAGGATCACATCGGTATTCGGATCATCGCGCCAGTATTCCAGGATGGCATTGCCGGAAATGTCGGCCTTGTTGCCCACCGAGGCGAACTGTGAGAACCCGAGGTTGAGATCATAGGCCAGGCCCAGAATCGCCTCACCAAGCGCGCCTGATTGCGACATGAAACCGACATGTCCCCGCAGTGGTTGCGCCTTGGAGAAGGTGGCGTTCATGGAGTATTCCGGATCGGTGTTGAGCACTCCGAAGCAGTTGGGACCGATCATCCGCATCCCATACTTGCGCGCTACCTTGAGAACTTCCAACTCCTTGGCGGCGCCCTCTTCGCCGACCTCCTTGAAGCCGGAGGTTATGACAACTACTCCCTTGACACCTTTCCTGCCACACTGGTCGACTATACCTAAGACATGGTCGACGGCAACAATTATGATAGCCAGATCGACAGCGTCGGGAACTTCCAGAATGGAGGGGTAACACTTGATCGAATGAATAACATCTGCTTTGGGATTAACCGGAAAGACCTTCCCGTTGAAGGAGTAGCCGATCAAGTTGTGGAGTATGCTGTGGCCAATGGTGCCCTTCTTGCTCGAAGCCCCGATCACCGCGATGGATTTGGGTCTGAATATACCGTCTAGTTCATGAGTCATCTTCTATACCTCTATAACAACGTTACCAAATCGACTCCGAATAAAGGCAAGAAGCTCCCACGGCGCAAGGGGAATTCACCGTATATGAACGACCATTCCGTCAAAACGGACTTATTAGGATATGAGCGATCATGATAGTCCATCAGAGCAACGGTTACAGCATGAGTACTGATTTGCGACCAACACAGATAGGAGTGTTGATAAACCCTTGAATGTGTCATTGCGAAGCCACGCGTTTCGCGTGGCTGTGGCAATCTCAATTCGTTGGTAGACAGCGAGCGAGAGATTGCCGCGCTCCCAACGACACGAATGTCTTCGGTCGCTCGCAATAACGAGAGAACGACGTTTTTCAACACGCCCAGATTCAACCGCCACATAAGAACGGGCAGGTCCACGATGAACCTGCCCGACATTCATGGATCCTGTTCGTCGAATTAACCTGACACCTTCACCACACAGCCGGCCGCCGTGTCGCCGGCGGCACAACCAGCGAAGAGGCCATAGCCACCGCCCTTGGTGGCCAGTTCCTCGATAAGCTCAATGATAACGCGAAGCGCCGTCGGTCCCTGAGGGTGACCCCAGATGAGCGGGCTGCCGTAGTTGTTCATTTCGTCTTTGTCATAGCCGAGTTCACGGGAAAGATAGACGTCGTTCACCGCGAATGGGTTGTGGGTGTGGACGGCTTTCAAGTCATCCACGCCGATACCGGCATCGGTCAGCGCCGCCTTGGCCGCGGGCACTACTGCCATCGCCATGTAACCCTTCCTGGCCCGGGCCGTGCCGAAGCCGATAAACCGAATCTCAATCCTGGAGTCGGTGGCCAGTTCGGCGGCGATCTCCTTAGTGGTGACGATCATGCCGGAGTTGCCGTCAGCCGGATGCGTCTGCGATCCAAAGGTCACGGTCCCTTCCGGCAACATCGGCCTGAGACCTTTCAAACCATCGAGTGTGGTCGGAAAGATACCTTCATCACCCTCGATCGACTTGGCTCTTTTCCCCCTGCCAACCTCGACCGGAATCATGTACTTCTTCTGGAAGGCCTGGTCGTCGGCCAGCGCCATCTGGTACTGTTCATAGCGGCGCTGCGTCAGTTCGTCCTGCTCGTCCTTGGTAATGTTACATTCCTTGGCGACGTTCTCCGCCGTCTGAATCATCGAGCCTTTGGCCCAGGGATCGAAGCTGAAATTGTCCCAAACCCAGTTTTCCGCCTTGCCGGTGCCGCCCGGAGCGGACAGGCTTGGGTAGTAAAGATGCGGCCCGTTGGAGCAACGATCGGCCGCTACTATCAAACTGGATTTGACAAGTCCATCTTCAACGTCCTGCGAGGCCATCTTAATACAAACCGCACCGGTGATACAGGCCTGATTGACCCACGGTCCGGTGATATTACCGTTGCCGAACATGCCGGCCATCCAGGGGCCACCGTAGAAACTGGATTGCTGTGGAACGGTCATGCCGAGATACATGCTGTCAAAGCGATCGGGAGTGATCTTGCGAGCCTCAAAGAATTTCTGGGCCGTGGTCGCCGCCAGTTTCATCGAATGGAGGTCGGCGAAGCTTCCCTGCCACTTGGCGTAGGGGCTGCTCCAGTACCCGCCATACGGAATGTACGATTTGGAAAACGCCATGTTTCTACTCCTTAATGCAATGCTTCCTGCTCTATCTTTGTCTTAGTCCGAGTTCCTCGGTCAGCGCGTAGCGGCGGGCCTTGTGTCCGCCGGTGGGAGACAAGCCCCCACCCTACGCGGAGGTAAAGGATGTCGGTCCTACAAGCTCGTCTTGCTGACCTTGTTCTTCTTCAATTCTTCCACCACCATGCCGCCAACCTGCGTGGTCGAGAAACCGGAGCGCGCGTCAAGAGACGGCAGCCGGCCGGACTTAAGGAGCGTTGCCACGGCGCCCTCGATATGGGTGGCTCCCTTGTCTTCACCCAGGAACTCCAACAACATTTGTACAGCCATGATTGCCGCGATCGGACTGGCGACATTCTTGTCCTTGTACTTTGGCGCAGAACCGTGAATCGGCTCGAACATCGAGACCTGTCCGGGATGGATATTTCCCGACGCCGCGATCCCCATTCCTCCCTGCACCATCGCGCCGAGGTCGGTAAAGATGTCGCCGAAGATATTCGTGGTCACGACCACGTCGAACCACTCCGGGTTTTTCACCAACCACATGCAGGCGGCGTCGATATAGGCGTGGTCTTTTTCGATGTCGGGATACTCGGCGCCGACTTCTTCAAGCGTGCGAGTCCAGATATCCTGGGCGCGGATAGCGTTGGCTTTGTCGATCAGCGTTACCTTGTTGTCTTTGTTACGTGCTTTAGCCAACTCGAAGGCGTACCGCACGGCGCGTTCGCAACCCTTGCGGGTGAACACCATGTTGGCGACAGCGACTTCGTCCGGCGTGCCTTGTTTCATAATACCGCCCAGGCCGGTGTAAACATCCTCGGTGTTCTCGCGCACGACCACCATGTCGACATCTTCGCACTTCTTGTCCTTGATCGGGCAGAGCGCTTCGGAGTACAGCTTGATCGGGCGCAGATTGATATAGAGGTCCAGTTTGAAGCGTATGCCGCCGATGACGGCGCGCTCGACGAGTCCGACTTCGCAGCGCGGATCACCGATGGCGCCGAGGAAGATGGCGTCATGCTCGCGATATTCAGTGTAGACTGACTCCGGCACTAATTCACCGGTCTTGAGATAATGCTCCGAGCCGAATGGGTAGTCGGTGGTTTCGTATTTGAAACCACAAAGCTCTGAAGTCACTTGGAGGACTTTCATTGCTTCGCGCGTCACTTCCGGTCCGATTCCGTCACCACCGATCACAGCTATCTTGTACAAATTGTATTTCCTCTCGTTGTTTGTCAGCGCACGCTCATCGCGAGCAGCCAATAGGCTGGAATATAGGAAAATGGCCGGACTGGGGCAAGTAGGCGGGAGCGGAAAAGTGGGGTTGTGTGCTATGCTGCAGCGGGAGGGATTCCCGGCTGTACGGGGAAGACAGACTGCAACGAGGCGCGAAGCGAGAGAGACCCATTTATGGGCGGCTTGACCGTGCGTTGTGCCGGACGAATCTAAAAACACGTGAGGGATACTTGAACGTCATTCCGGCGAAAGCCGGAATCCAGTTGGTTCGGAAAGACTGAACCCTTGGGACAAACGTCAGGAAATCAGACCTGTGTGTCTACGTGACTGGTCTTTCTTGTTCGTGAGCATGTTGAAACCAAGCGCGTAGCAATAAAGACTAGCAGGCTTGTATTCGTACGTCGTATTGCCCACGACTTTCTTTCCGGTTATTGTCTGTGTTGTAACCAGTGCGTAGAAAAGCTCATGGGTACGACAGAACTTGCCAAGGGAATTGAGATCATCCGGCCGATCGTAGTATCTGTCCGACCATTTTACCTCAACAGCCCACCCTGGTTTCATATTCTCGTTTAGAGAAACGATATCGACTTCCCCACTCTTCCATCGTGCGTAGTACAATTCCGTATTCGAATGAAACCATTGAGAGAAGATAGCTGTCTCCACGAGCGAGCCCATAGCAGGGTCATCGCTGGAAATGGGGCTGAATAGGGCAGCACGTATAGAGGGGTTAGTGAGATACACTTTGAAGTAATTGGCGCGTTTGAAACGTTTTGCAGACCGATCAACTCGATTCACGACCTTAATCAAGAACGCTGTTTCAAAATACTGAATATACTTCTTGATTGTGTTCTTAGCGACTCCGGAATTCTTGGAGAGTCCTTCCAGAGAAACTTCTCCTGCACTATTGAAGGCTAAGTTCGTAAACAGGTAGTTCAACTCCTGGATGTCCTGAATGCCGTAGAGCTGTGGGAGGTCACGGAGCAGTACCTTATCAATAATGTCGCTCTTAATAAAGCGCCCGGGATCAGACCTGATTTCTTCAGAGAACACCACTTCTGGATACCCTCCGAAATTTAGGTAGTTGACAAAGTGTTCATTCAATTTCGAGATGTTTTGCGTCTCGAATGTGGGCAACAGGCTACCTTCTTTGACTCGGACAAGATCATTCTGGTTCAGCAAGAACAAGTATTCATGAAAGGTTAAAGGTGGCAACAGAAAGTCCGTAAAGCGTCCAGCCCCGGACTCAGTACTTCCAAAACGCAGGGCAGCCGCGGCAGACCCAGAGACGAGACATTGCAGGTTGGTGTATGAATCCACAAGGGACTTTAGATGCTTCTCCCAGTCTCTCAAATACTGAATCTCATCAAAGAACAGGTAGCAGGGATCCTTTGATGGGTCGATTGACGTGGCCAAAGCGTAAAAGCTGAGAAAATCTTCTAAGGCAAGTCCGTTGTAGATCGGGTGATCCACTGAGATATAACATATATGCTTGGCCTGGACTCCAGCTCTCAAGAGTCGATCAATCATATGGTGGATCATTACTGTCTTGCCGACTCTTCTCGGACCCATTAGGACCACAGCACGCCGTACAACTGACTGCTCGACCAGCGGGGCCAGAAGATCCAAGTATGGCCTGGGCGTCCACTTTGAAAATACCTCTGGAAGAGAATGAGGTGCTTCCCACCACGGGTTTTCTTGCTTCACTCTTTTGAGAATCTGTTCGGAAGATATCTTTTGCATTCTAACCATTCACTGCTTTGTGATGACAGAATATACCTACATATCAATTAGAGTCAAGCCTTTGATCTTAATCGACAAGGCGCACTTAAGTCGTTAGGTTTGTGCAAGTTACAACCGTCCCGTAAGTGCCGAACTGGCGGTTTTTCTGACAACCCGCCCAAATACAGTATTCCCCTACTCCCCCAGCTTCTCCAGCACCAAGCCTTTGAGGCCGCCTTTTTCGATGATCGTTTTCATGAAAGGCGGGAAGGGAGCGAAGGTGAACTCTTTCCCCTTAGTGTGATTGATAATCTTGCCGCCGAACATATCGATCTCAAGTTCGTCGCCGGCTTCGGTGACGTCGACGCATTCCGGTGACTCGAAAATCGGCAAACCGATATTGATCGAGTTGCGATAGAAAATCCGTGCGAACGACTTGGCCACGACCGCGTCGATCCCGACCGCTTTCATCGAGAGCGGCGCAACTTCGCGCGAGGACCCACACCCGAAATTGTCATCGGCCACTATAATATCACCCGTGCTGATCTTCTTTGCGAAGTCCGCGTCGAGGTCTTCCATGCAGTGTTTGGCCAGTTCGGCATCGTCGGTCAGGTGACACCATCGTCCCGGCATGATAACGTCGGTGTTGATATTCTCACCGACGCGGTAGACTTTTCCTTTGATCTCCATGATACCTCCTACAACTCGTCCGGTGATCCGATACGACCCAGCACCGCCGATGCCGCCGCCACGGCCGGGTTGGTCAGATAGACCTCAGAACTCAGATGACCCATGCGACCGGCGAAATTACGATTGGTGGTCGACACGCAGACTTCCTTCTCGCCCAGCACGCCCATGTGACCGCCAATGCACGGCCCGCACGTCGACGTGGAGAAGACGCACCCGGCGTCGATGAATATCTGCGGCAATCCCAGGTCGCAGGCCTGACGGGCGATCATTTGTGATCCGGGCAGGATGATCACGCGCACGTCGGGATGCGCGGTGCGTCCGTTGAAAATATCTGCCGCGCGCTGCAGATCCTCGATCCAGCCGTTAGTGCAAGCACCGATGACGACCTGGTCGATCTTCACATTATGCAGAGCCGAAAGGTTCTTGACATTGTCCGGCGAGAAGGGACAGGCTACCTGCGGTTCCAGATCGGAAACATCGTAGGTGCGCTCCATTGCATAGACGGCGTCAGCGTCCGGCGACGCGATGGTATAATCCGGTTTGTCCGACTTGTAGCGCGGTGTCGACTCAACCAGTTCACGTGTTTTGTCGTCAAACTGGAACAGCCCGGCTTTCGCGCCGGCCTCGATTGCCATGTTAGCCATGGTGAACCGATCCGACATCGGCAGTTGCTCGAAAACGTCACCCTGGTATTCGATTGCCATGTAGGTAGCCCCCGCGGTACCGAGGTCCTTCAGGGTGTGAAGGATCAAATCCTTGCCGTAGACGTGCGGACGAAGTTTGCCGGTATAGGTCAGCCGGGCCGACTGTGGGACCTTCAGCCAAACTTCGCCGGTGGCCCAGGCGCCGGCGATGTCGGTGGAGCCGACGCCGGTGGCGAAACTGTTTATGGCACCGGCCGTGCAAGTGTGCGAATCACCGCCGACCATGATCTGCCCCGGCAGGACGATTCCCTCCAGCGGAATCACGGCGTGTTCGATCCCGGCGCGACCGACCTCGAGGTAGTATTTGACGTCGTGTTTGCGCGCAAAGTCACGCACCACTTTGGCGATCCCGGCGGCGTTGATGTCTTTAGCTGGTTGGAAATGATCCGGAATCAGGCAAACCTTGTTGGGATCGGCCAGCTTGTCGATACCCCAGTTATTCAACTCCTTGATCGCCAGAGCGGCCGACAGTTCGTTGGCCATGGCCATGTCGACCGGAACGTTGACAATCTGTCCCGGCGTTACCTCGCACCCGGCGTGCTCGGCCAGGATCTTTTCAGCTATTGTGTAACCCATACTCTATCCATAATTCAGGCGTCGCCACCGAGATTGCCATGCATTAACGATCGGGGTATTCGCAGACAACCTGCATGCATCCGACTATTCCTTGTCCGGTGTGCTCTTGTCTTTCGACGCGATCTGCTGATCCCATTGTGAGATGGTATCGACTGGTGGTTCATCGCGTTCGTAGGAGTGGAACTTCACCAGTTCTTCCAACTCCTCCTCCGTCAGCACGCGATTGTGCTGTTTGGCCGCTTTGAAGATTTCGTCGACCAGTTTCTTGTCCGGTTCGATGCCACGCGTCTTCAGCCAGTATACGATGTTGGAAACGCCCGACATGAAGCCGATGTCGATCACTTGTTTCAGCCCCACCATCTCGGCCGGCACACCTGAGTAGACACGATCGGCCAGCCAGTCGTGACCTTTGTTCTGGGCTTTGATGATGGCGGCGGCGTGCACACCGGTGGAGGTGCGGAAGGCATCCCGCCCCATAGCCGGGTAGTTCCAGGCGATAGGAGCGTCACAGGCCGTGGAGGCCAATTGGCAATACTCGGCCAGGTTGGTCAGGTCATTATCGATGATTCCCTCGAGTCTCAGGTTGATCAGCAACAGGTCCATGGCCGTATTGCCGACCCGTTCGCCGATCCCGAGGGCAGTGGCGTGCACCCGATCGGCGCCCTGAGCGATAGCCATCATCGTGTTCGGCAGCGCTAACCCACGGTCGGAATGACCGTGCCAGTCGACCTTAACCTTCGGATTGATCTTCTTGACCAGTCTGATGACGTACCTCATGAGATAATGCACCCCGATCGGCGTGGCGTGACCGGCGGTATCACAGACACATACCCGCTCGGCTCCGGCATCGATGGCCGCCGTAAAAAGGCTCTTCAAGGTCTCAGGGTCAGCCCGTGTGGTATCCTCGGTGACGTACATGACCGGAAGCTTGTTCTCGACCGCGTAGCTGACGGCCTCTTCGGTCAACTCAATCATCTTGTCGATAGTCCACCCCTCGGCATACTGACGAATCGGCGAGGAACCGATGAACGCACAGGCCTCGATAGGATATCCGGTCTTCTGAGAGATTTCGATCAACGGCGTGATATCCGCCTTCACCGTTCGCACCGCGCAGTTGGGCCGAAGCTTCATCTTGTTCTTGACGATGTGTCTTACCATAGCCGTGATATCAGCCTGCGCCCGCGGGCCGGAACGAGGCAGGCCGATATCAGCACACTGAATTCCCAATTCCTCCATCAACTCAAGAAATCCGATCTTCTCTTCGATAGTGGGATCGGTGATGGACGGCGACTGAAGCCCGTCGCGCAACGTTTCATCATCGAGTTCGAAATCTTTCTTATGGCGGAACCGGAACTTGTCGTGCCTATTCCAGTCGTATATCAGTTTGTCTTCCGACAGTTCGTTCGGCATGGATATATCCTCATTATAAGCACACTTTTGATTTTTCGTGACGTAACTTCAAGGCGGCATACGAGCGCTCGACTGCTCTCTGCATATCTTCAGCTTCCCGTTCCGACATGTACTTGAATCGTCCCTGTAGCTTGAGGTAATCCGCTACCGGCACGGACGATGACTGACAGGTCAGACGAAGTCGCTCGCCTTCGTATACCTCATATAGTGGAAAGACGTTCGACTCCACCGCCAACCGGGCGATGGCGATACTGTCGGCCGGGTCGGATTTCCATCCCGGTGGGCAGGGAGAGAACAGGTGCATAAAGCGTAATCCCCGGATTGCCTTGGCCCGCTCCACCTTGGCTTTCAGGTCATCGAGAAAGGCCGGTGACGCGGTAGCGACATACGGAATACGGTGCGCCGCCATGATGGCGTCGATATCTTTTTTCGGTTCGCTCTTGAGACGCGAGGCTGGCGTCGTCGTGGTCCAGCAGCCGGGTGGGGTGGCGGAACTTCGCTGCATGCCGGTGTTCATGTATGCTTCGTTGTCGTAGCAAACATAGAGGACATTTTCGTTACGCTCGGCAATGGCGGATAGTGCGCCCATGCCGATGTCGAAAGTGGCGCCGTCGCCGGCCCAGGCCATCACGGTGACGTTTTCACGGCCGGACATGTCCAGTCCGGCGCGCACGCCCGCGGCGGCCGATGCGGTGGCGCCGAAGGCCACGTGCAGATACGGCACCGGCGAAAGCGAGTGCGGAAAGACACCGTCGGTCACAGCGGCGCATCCGGCCGGAGCCACTATCACCGTCTCGGGACCAAGCACATCGAGCACGTGTCGGAACAGTATCTTCTCGCCACAGCCGGGACAGGCGGAGTGGCCGTAGAAATCATGGCTGGCGCAGAAGTCGTAATCTGGTCGGTCGCTCAACGCAAGCCTCCCAAGTATCGTTGTGCGTGGTGTACGTCCTCGTGCGCCACGTGGATACTGGGGCAGACGAGGACGTCTGCCGCCCACAAAAATCCTCCCGAATATTCGCGTAGACTGTTGGTCATCGGTTCAATCCTACCCAGTTGATGCCAGCCGGATCGGCTGTCTTGTTTTCGAGATCGTCGCAAATCTTCTCGATATCGGCGGCAGTTATGTCGCGACCTCCCAGCCCGCCGACAAACTCATGAACACGGTAGTCCACACCGTTGCGATGTAACGCGGCCCTCAACTCCTGCGTAAACACACCGCCGGTGCCGGGGGATAGGTTCCGATCAATGACGGCCAAAGCGGCTCCATCGGTTAAATGCTTCAACACTCCCTCAACCGGGAGCGGACGCAACTGCCGCATGCGCAGCAGTCCGACCTTGCGTCCTGACTCGCGCATTTGCCGCACGGTATGATAGACGGTCGAGGCCGCAGAGCCGGATGCTATCAGCAGGATTTCAGCACCGTCGGTGTAGTATGCTTCGACGGCATGGTAGCCACGGCCGAAGGCTTGCTCGAACTGTTCGTACGTTTGGTCGATGACACCTTGCGCACGTTCAAAGGCTGCTTGCACCTTGTAGCGGAACTCCATGAACATACTCGGCATGGTGCCGCCGGAGAACGTTCGCGGGTTGGCGGTGTCGAGTTTGTATTCGGCCTTGCGCGGCGGCAGAAAGGCGTCGACCTGATTCTGTTCTGGTATGTCTAAAACTTCGTGGGTGTGAGAGATGAAAAAGCCGTCGTGGCAAACCATGCACGGGATCAACAGTTCCTCGGCAATCCTGAAGGCGCAGATGACGCTGTCGAGTATCTCCTGATTGGACCAGCAGTAAAACTGCAACCAGCCGGTGTCGCGTTGGGAGACAGAGTCGGTTTGGTCACACCAGATAGTCCAGGGCGCCGCCATAGCGCGGTTAACGTTGACCATCACAACCGGCAGCCGCGCGCCCGAGACCCAGAACAACAGTTCCTGCATCAAAGCCAATCCCTGCGACGAAGTGGCGGTGAATGTTCGCACGCCGGTCGATGACGCCCCTATCAACGTCGCCATGGCCGAATGCTCCGACTCGACCTTGACAAACTTGGCGTCCATCTCGCCCGAGCCGCAGATTTCCGAGAGCTTTTCGGAGATACTTGTCTGCGGCGTGATCGGGTAGGCCGATATAACCTGCACGCGCGATAGTTTGACCGCCTGCGACACGGCCTCGTTGCCGGACATCACACGATTCATGCTACCCGTCCTCCCTGCATCCCCAGCGTGCCACTGGGACATTCACGGGCGCAGATGCCGCAACCCTTGCAGTAGTCGAGATTGGCCTGGTATCCTCCGGGAGTGCGCACTATGGCGAGGTCGGGACAGAAATCGTAGCAGGTGTCACATTCAAAACAGACGCCGCACGACATGCAGCGGTTGGCTTCATCAATCGCGCCTGCCTGATCCAACACACCCTCAGTGGCGTCCGACGATGCACCGCGTTTGGCAGTATTGATCCGCGCGAAGTAGCTGAAGTTGATATCCTCAGCTCCGGCCATCTCAGCCGGCTTCTCCGGGCGTTCATACGGCACGCCCTTGAGGAATGCTGCAATCTGTTCTGCCGCCATCCGCCCGGATGCGACCGCATGCGGCACTGTTCGTGGGTTGGGCAGGATATCACCACCGAGGAAAAGCTTGTCGCGAATTCGTTGATCGATCTGCGAGAGGTCGAGCGTGCCGTCCGACGCATACGTCAGTCCGGGCGCGATATCCATGTCCGGGTCTTCACCGATAGCAGCAAAGATAACGTCCGCCATCATTGTGAAGTCAGCGCCGTCAATCACCATCGGACGACGACGGTCATCAGCATCCGGCTCGCCCAGTTCCATACGGTGACAAATCACTTTCAGGCGACCGTCGGTCTCCTGCTGTATTCGTGCGGGAGCAACAAGTAATTCCAGTTCTATCGGTTCCGCCTTCAACTGCTCGATCTCTTCGGCAAAGGCCGGCATCTCATTCTCGGTGCGTCGGTAGGCGACGGTTACGGATGCTCCCAAACGGTAAGCAGTGCGCGCCACGTCGCAGGCGGTGTTGCCGCCGCCGATCACCACTACCTGCTTGCTGTCAAGAGTGACCTTCTGACCGGAGTTGACACGCTTCAAAAAGTCCAGCCCCGATTCGACACCGGCCAGGTCCTCACCGTCGATTCGCATACTCTTGGATACGTGCGCACCAGTAGCGAGGAACACAGCATCGAATTCGACCAAACTGTCGAAGTCGAAATCGGACCCGAGGCGCATGTTGGCTTTGAAGTCAACGCCGTCGAGGACACGTTTCAGTTCGGCCTGGAGAATCTCTTTGTTGAATCGGTAGGCGGGGATGCCGTAGTGAAGGATACCACCGGGGTGATGGTTCTCATCATACATAACCACGTTCACGCCGTCACGGCGCAAATAGTGAGCCGCGGCCAGACCGGCCGGACCGGCGCCGACGACGGCCACTTTTTTTGGGCCGGGATCAGGTAGTTTAGCCCGGCGCTTGTTCTCAACACCCCAGTCCCCGATCAGCATTTCCACCGAACGAATCTGCAGTTCGGTATCGAAGCTGTGGCGGTTGCAGTCGGTTTGGCAGGGATGGTAGCAAACTCGTCCGCACACCGCCGGCAGTGGGTTCTTTTGAGTCAGCAACTCGAACGCTTCGGCGACCTTGCCCTTTTTCATCAGGTCAAGATACCCGCGAATATCTTCACCAGCCGGACAGTTGAAATTGCAGGGTGGCAGTTTGCCGCGATGAACGGGCGTCGTCGAACGCCAGGAGCCGGTGAGGTTCCAGGTCATGTTGGCCTGGCTGACCGGCAACTCCGGCATCTCATCGAGCGAGTTGAAAACAACAAACTTACTCAAAACGTACTACCGAACTGAATGCTTTCTCTACGGCCGCCATGTTCTTCTCGGTTTTCTGCGGCGCTTTGCTTTCGACCACAGCCAGCAGGTGGTCAAGTTCCAGATCACCGGCTACTTTTGCAAACGCTCCGAGCATGGCCGTGTTTACCAACGGTTGGGCGGTTGAGCCTAAACCGCATTCCAGCGCAATCGATGTTGCGTCTATATAGGATACGTCGAAACCGTTCAGGTTTTCGAGTTTGTCAGGTGCATTCATCAACAGCATGGCGTCCGGTTTCAGTGAGGGCCTAAATGTGGGGCTGTTCACGATATCCGGTGCAAACACCAGCGCGGCCTGGGCCTGATAGATCATACTGCGCAGGTAGATGAACTCCTTGTCGATGCGCAGAAAAGCCATCACCGGGGCGCCGCGCCGCTCGACACCAAACGACGGGAAACTTTGCACCTGGAAGCCCTGCCGGAAATATGCCTCGGCCAGGATCTCCGACGCTACCACCGCGCCTTGTCCACCTCGGCCGAAAAACGTGATTTCCTTCATGGCCTCATCTCACCTGTCAGCGTGCTGGATTGCACGACAGGTTCAATTAAGGCAAAACGCCCCGGCAAAGCAAGTAGATGTAATGTTGGAATGGCGGTGCTGAGTCATTCCTGCGACGGGTGGCCCAGACGTTCGGGAGTGTTGATAAAGTCCCTTTGGTTGTCATTGCGAGCGACCGAAGGGAGCGCGGCAATCTCATACGTCAAGTCTGCCAACGAATTGAGATTGCCGCGTCGCTACGACACGAGTGTCTTCGCTCCTCGCAATGACGGCTCTCGGGGTTTTTCAACAAGCCCGTTCGTCCGGGTCTCATAACGATGTCGTTCTACGCAAAGAACCCACTCGACGCTTCCGGGGCGGGTTCTTCTCGGCAGATGTGGGTACCTGCCGCGCACACATGCTTGTCACTGTCGAAACCACCCTTCGGCTGCGCTCAGGGTAGGCTTGGTTTCGACCTACAAGAATTACTTCCGAGGCATGAGACCCCTCGCGATCACGATGCGCTGCATCTCCGAAGTGCCCTCGAACAGTTCGGTGACACGGGCGTCCCGATACAACCGCTCGACATGGTACTCGCTGCAATAACCGTAGCCTCCGAGCACCTGCACGGCG
This sequence comes from bacterium, assembly GCA_030605565.1. Classification (GTDB taxonomy): domain Bacteria; phylum Zixibacteria; class MSB-5A5; order GN15; family FEB-12; genus JAJRTA01. The sequence goes on along the minus strand of JAUWIB010000020.1, from coordinate 6,726 downwards.
TGATGCGTCACGCTGGTGGCCATCTCCGATGCGAATAGTTTGGCCTGAGCCGCCGCCATGCTGTACGGCTGACCGACGTCTTTCAACCAGGCCGCCTTGTAAACGAGGTTGCGCGCCGCCTCAAGCTGTACCGACATGTCGGCCAGATGGAACTGAATCGCCTGAAAGGCCGCAATCGGTTTACCGAACTGCTCGCGCTCCTGCGAGTATTTCACGGCGATATCCAACGCCTCCTGAGCTATCCCCAGTGACATAGCGCCGACGCTGATCCGCCCGCCGTCGAGGGTCGACATGGCAATTTTGAAACCCTGACCTTCCTCACCGAGCAGGGCACCCTTAGGCACTTTGCAATCCATAAACGCGAATTCCGTCGTCGGTGAGGCCTTGAAGCCCATCTTCTTCTCGTTGGCGCCGATTTCAAAACCCTCGGTATCCCGATCGATCAAGAAGGCGCTGATCGCCTTTGGTCCACCACCTTTTTCCTTGATAGCAAACACTAGAGCGTTGTTGCACATCGATCCCATGGTGACGAAAATCTTGTTGCCGTTAATCACATACCCATCATCGGTCTCGGTGTAGGTAGTCGTGATCGAGGCGGCGTCAGATCCTGCACCCGGCTCGCTAAGCGCAAACACGCCGATATTCTCGCCCGTGCAGATCGGCGGCAGGTACTTCTGCTTTTGTTCTTCGGTGCCGTGCTTCACCAGCGGAAAGCCGTAGAGCGAGTTGTGCAGCATAACGATGCCGCAGTGGGAGGTGCAACCGCGCGACAACTCTTCGCAAGTAAGAACGTAGGATACAGCATCCATCTCGCCGCCGCCGTACTGTTCGGGCAGGGTGATACCCATCAGACCGAGATCACCCATCTCCTTTATCAGGTCGCGATCCATTTTGGCTTCAGCATCGAACTCCTCGGCGCGCGGCTTGAGCTTCTTCTCGGCAAAGCCCCGGGCTACTTCCTGGACAGCCAGGTGATCTTCTGATAATGCAAAGTCCATTCGGTCTTCCTGTCGTTATGCGGTTTCACGCCAAGCGGGAGCCTATCGACCCCCGCTTGTATCTAATACGATCCTCATGGCGAATCGTTCTATTTGCCTACGAACCTGGCCGGACGTTTTTCGAGAAACGCCCTGGTCCCTTCGTTCTTGTCCATCGAAGCACAGATGCCTGCAAACAACGATGCTTCATGCTCACATCCGGCGTCAAGCGTAGTGTTGATTCCACGATTAACCGCCTCTTTGGCGTAAGCAATGGCCACCGGCCCGCGCGAGGCAATCTTGGCCGCCATCTCTTTGGCCTTGGGCATCAATTCCTCAACGGGATAGACCTCGTCGACCAAACCGATACGAAGGGCCTCGGTCACGGGATAGATATCGCCGGTGAAGATCCACTGTTTGGCCTTACCATAACCGACCAGTCGCGCCAACCGCTGGGTGCCGCCGTAACCGGGAATGATACCCAACGTCGATTCCGGCTGACCGAACCTGGCCTTTTCCGAGGCCAGACGAATGTCGCACGCCATAGCTATCTCGCAGCCGCCTCCGAGCGCAAAACCGTTCACAGCGGCGATGATAGCTTTCGGCAACGCCTCCATCTTGAACATAAGCGCCTGTCCGATCTTGCACTTCTTATGACCGGACTGCACATCGCACTCGGCCAGCTCGCCGATATCGGCGCCGGCCACGAACGCTTTGCCTTCACCCGTCAGGATGACGCAACGGACCTCTTCGTCCACGGCGATGGCATCAAAGACGTGGTGAAGTTCATCGACAGTCTCGTCATTCAGGGCATTCATCGCCTTAGGGCGATTGATCGTCACGATGGCGACGGCGTCCTCTTTCTCGAACTTGATATTCTTGTAGTCCATTATGCCATCCTACTTCTTGCCGTAATCATAGAAGCCGCGCCCTGTCTTGCGACCGTGGTAGCCGGCCTTGACCATCGCCTTCAGCAGTGGCGGGGCGGCGTAGTGGTGCTGCTTGAACTCGGCGAACAGAATCTCAGCGATATAATAGGTGGTATCCAGACCGACGAAATCGGTCAACTCCAGCGGACCCATCGGATGGCCGCAGCCCAGTTTCATAGCGGTGTCGATATCCTTGGCTGTCGCCACGCCGTCCTGAAGGGCGCGGATAGCATCCAGCAGGTACGGTACTAACAGACGGTTGACGACGAAGCCCGGGGTGTCCTTGCACGACACCACAACCTTACCGACCTTTTCGCCGAACGCTTTGGCCGAGTCGAAGGTAGCATCGCTGGTGACTACGGTCCTCACGACTTCGACCAGCTTCATCACCGGCACCGGGTTGAAGAAATGCAGTCCGCAGAACTGATCGGCGCGCTGAGTAACGGCTCCCATCTCGGTGATCGACAACGACGAAGTGTTGGAGGCGAAGATAGCCTCTTTCTTCACGATGCCGTCCAGCGTCTTGTACAGTTTGGCTTTGTCGTCGAAGTTCTCGATGATCGCCTCGACGATCAGATCGCAGTCGGCCAGGTCCTTTGGATCGGTGGTGGGTTTGATCTTGTCAAGGATCGCTTTCTTGCCGGCCTCGTCAAGCTTGCCCTTGGAGACGGCACGCGACAACGACTTGTCGATTCGCCCCATGCCCTTTTTCAGAAAGTCGTCATTGACTTCCATCGCCACGACATCCACCCCTGCCTTTGAGGACACTTCGGCAATACCTGAGCCCATCAGCCCCAGCCCGCAGATTCCTACTTTCTTGATTTCCATCAGACTTCCCTTCTTATTCAAATGAAATTCCTGTTATTCTCTGGTTTGTCCACAAACGCGCGGTCGACCGAACGGACCAGTCTCTTGCCTTGACAATTGTCACAGTGTCTATTGCTCTCGGTCATTCTGTCTGCCGAACGAATCTCACTACGCCGTTAGAATGCGATAATCGAGCGCAGCCCCTTTCCTTCTCTCAGAGTGTCCAGGGCATCGTTGATGTCATCGAGTGAAAATCTCGCCGTGACCAACTCTTTGACTTTGATCTTACCCAGACGACAAATCTCGATCAGCGGGGGGTAATCGACCGGGCGACATCCGAGCGAGCCGACGATCTCCATCTCGTGGAACATGATCTTACCGGCAAAGAGTGAGATGTTCTTGGCCGAGTAACCCAGCACGACTAATCTGCCGCCTACACGGAGACTGCTGAATGCGGTTTCAATTGTATTCGGGTTGCCGATTGCCTCGATGGCGATATCAGCGCCGCCACCGGTCATCTTCTTGACGGTTTTGGGCCACTTCTCATCCTCTTTGGGATTGATCGTAGCCACCGCGCCCAGTTTTTTGGCCCAGTCGAGTTTTTCTTCGGAGATATCCACCGCAATTGCGGCGCCACCGACAGCCGCTGTCATCTGGACGAGATTAATACCTACGCCGCCGCATCCGACCACCACGACCGAGTCACCCGGCTTGACCTGGGCGCGGTTGACGATAGCGTGGTACGGGGTCGAGATGGCATCGGCTATGATGCATCCTTCCTGAAGCGGAATCTCGTCCGGCAGATGGAATGTGTCCCTGGCCGGCGCCAGCAGATACTCGGCGAAAGCACCGTCGACGTTGTTGCCGAACATCACCATGTTTTCGCAGATGTTCTCACGACCGGTACGGCAGGCGCGACAGTTTCCGCACGTCACCACGGCCGGCAGCAGGATGCGATCTCCCTCTTTGAAACCTTCCACACCTTCACCAAGCTCGGCCACGGTTCCGGAAGGTTCATGCCCCAGAATAATCGGCGGTTTCTTGAACGTCGGCACGCCATGATTGATGTAGCCGATGTCGGTGTGGCAGACACCGCAGGCGGCGGTTTTGATCAGAAGCTGACCTGGTCCGGGAGTTGGGGTGGGGACTTCTTTCAGTTCAAGCGGTTGGTTGGGACCGTTGAATATGGCTGCTTTCATGGGACACTCCTTTGTTCGCCATACTTATATGGAACTAAGGCATGGATAAGACAATCCCGCTTGGTTGTCAAGTTAGTCGGCCAAATCGTCGTCCTGTGGCTTGCTGGTGGGGCGAGTGAAGATCATCACCGAGGCGTCGCTTTCGTCTTCGAAGCAGATCGTGCAACCCTCGCATCCAAGTTCGCCGATCGGAATTGTCTTAACCTCAAACCCAAGCATCCGGTAATTCTCAAGCGCCTCCTGAAGCCGCACTCCAGAGGCTGTGAACTGTTGCGACCAGCCTTCGGCCTTTAGTTTGTCAATCAGGTTTGAAGACATAGCCTATGGTCCACCCTCAAGCGCGCGTAGCGCGAAAGAGTGGCTTGCCACTTGCGTCCAGCCTTCGGCCTTTAGTTTGTCAATCAGATTCGAAGACAACAGCACTCTCCTGTAATCATATGCACGGCGAACGTCCCGCCGAGTAGGTCGATTATGATCTTCTATCTAATAACGTCAGGACCGGTCGCAAGTTAGCAATTTGATCAGTCTCGGAGAAGAACTTTCCGTCGGCGGGGAACTTTATGGCAGCATAATTGTCTAAGCAGGTAACCTGAATCGGCCGGGATCAAGGGTCCAAATAGTCGATAAACAGATTGACTTGAGCAGGATTTCTGCTAATTTGTATGGAAATAAGCAAACTATCTCGATTCCACAGAAGGAGTATCATGGTGAAGAAGATTATGGTTTTTGGCTTGAGCGCCCTGCTATTGGTGGCGTTTGTCTCGTCGTCGGCGCTGGCCGGCGCCGGCTGTGGCGCGCATAAGGTTTCGGCTGAAAAATCCAAGGCGACACACCCCGGGTGCAAAGTCATGTCCCCCGAAGAGTGCGCCAAGCTCTGCGGCATGACCCCTGAACAATGCGCCAAAATGTGTGAAGGTCATGCAAACTGCGACTTCACCCGGATGTCCATCAAGGGTATGACCTGCGGCGGCTGCGAAACGACCATCACGACGGCGCTCTCGTCGATAGAAGGCGTCAATAAAGTCATCAAGGTCGACCACAAGGAAGGGTTCGCTCTCCTATGTTGCGATCCGACCAAAGTCGATGGCAAAGCGCTTACCTCGGCGGTGATCAACAAAGGCTATCAGGCAGAGATCATACCGACTGTGGCCAAGACCTCGGATGCCCCGGCCAAGACAAAAGCGGCCTCCGGCAAGATCGGCTGTAGTCCGACTTGCGCCAAAACCTGTGCCACTCTCCAGAAGACCACCGGCTGCCCCAGCGGCAAGACCACGACCAAGAAATCCGACGAGGGCTGATTACTAACTACCCTTGCAGGCGATAACAGGGCGGGACAGAGGTCCCGCTCTTTTTTTGTTGGCTGGATGGTCCGATACTAATGGATAGCAGGTCTGCCGAGCATTGGCCTTGCTATCGGCAGGCGGGTGTTGCTTATTGTCTGACGAACGGAATGAATGAAACGCGCTGGACGACCGATGAAACAGAACACGACATTATCCCGGATCATACACGCGCTACTCGCGGCCCTTGTACTGGTAGCTGTCACCGGCGGCGGATCGCTCCATGCCGCCAAGTACTCAGGCGACCCGTTTTCACTCGGAGTGGGAGCGCGAGGGCTGGCCATGGGTGGCGCGGTGGTGGCCGGACCGTTCGACGGCAGCGCCGCCTACTGGAACCCGGCCGGGATGAGTTTGCTCAGCAATCGCCGGCTGATCGGGATGCACGCTGAAACTTTCGGGGCGCTGCTCAATCACGATTTCGTCGCCTACACCGACGGACGCAACCGCGCCGGTTCGACCGTTCAGGCCTTTGGGTTCTACCTATACTACCTCGGCGGCGGTGGGATCAAGATTACGCAATTGAACGAATTCGAGCGTCCGTACGTCGTGCGCGAGGAATCACACAGCGATATCCTGTTGTCGGCAGCCGTGGCGGGACGGCTAAATGAGCGACTCATGTATGGCTTGACCGGCAAAATCATCTATCGCGATATCGGCACCGAAACCGGCACCGGGCTGACCCTGGACGCCGGGATGCTGTACCAGTGGCGCCCGTTCCTTCGGCTGGGACTGATGGTAACCGACATAACCTCCGGCTTCATTCGTTACACCGGTAAAACGTTCGAGACCGGCGCTAACGTCGAATCGATCTACCCTACCGTCAAGCCGGGGTTCCTGCTTGAGCATTCGTATCGCGATTTCACGGGTCGTTTTGCTGCCGCGAGCGAGATCAAGTTTGAAAACCTGAGACATGCCTCCCAGTACTGGAGCGGTTCGCTTTCGCTGGATGCTCACTATGGTTGGGAGTTGGGTTGGCGTGAGATAGTTTTCGGACGCGCCGGTTTCGACATCGGCCGCTTCACAGCCGGCGGCGGGGTGAATGTCAAAAACCTCGCGATTGACTTCGCTTACTTGCATCACTCCGACCTTGATGCCACCTTCCGCCTGTCGGCGGAGTATCGGTGGTGAGCCGCAGGACATAGCGAACATGGACTCTGGAAACCCACCGCAAGCGGATGGGCCACCCGGCTGAAGGGTGGCAAGCACGGTGGGGAAATGGGTTCGTTTTGTGTATTTTTGTATTCACTTAACAGCATCGGTGGTGATTGAGAAACCAGCATGAGTAAGTCTTGTAGGGCAGATTTGTCTTCAAACCTGCCGATGGTGGCGGGTTCCCGCCTATATTTGTGCCAAATGACATTGGAGACTTTATTGTTCTGATGATTGGTTTATTTTGGCAGCTTGGGGAACGGACGGAAGGCATAGCCCGACGGGAGTTCGTCAGGCTTGGCAACCTTGATATGCGAAAGGTCAT